>JAYUSD010000223.1:0-60750 GCA_043755865.1 Variovorax sp.
ACAAATCAGTCGGGCGAAATGCCTCACACTCGCGGCCTGTTGGACTTCGTGAAAATCTTTGCGCGAAACGCTCGCTACTTTGATGCGGTTCAATACATCGTGCTTAGAACTTTCCTCGCCCACATCAGCCTTCGGTGCCCGCCTGTGATTGGGATGTCTCGCGCAGTGAGGTAAAAGGAGGAGACGGCGGAGCCGGCGGGGGACACGAACGAAGTGGGACAGCCCAAGCGCGGGTGAGCACCGAAGGCATGGGCGAACCAACCACGCAAACAAGCAGCATTTATAAGGAAAAACAGCACTTAGCCGGCATAGAACCTGCGTAAAGCGCTCTTAATTCAATAGCATTTAAAATCACAATACAACGGTAGACAGCCATGAGCAACACAGATTCACATCTCAATGAAAGCACCGCACCAGCGCGAAAAATCGATCAACTGCTAGCCCACTACGGCAGCAGCCACACGCATCCCACCAACGAGCTGATTCATTTCGTGGCCATTCCGCTGATCATGCTCAGCATCTGCGGCTTGATGTTTGCGCTGCACCCTTGGGTGGCTTATGCCTTCATCGCCGCCAGCATGGTGTACTACGCGCGGCTGTCAATCGTGTTTTTCATCAGCATGATGATTTGGTCTGCAATCATCATTGCGCTGCTGCACGCAATTGAAGCGAATGTGCTGATTGCATCTGTCACGATTTTTATTGGCGCTTGGATTATTCAATTCGTCGGCCACAAGATTGAAGGCAAGAAGCCCAGTTTTCTTGAAGACATTCAATACCTTTGGGTAGGGCCGATGTTTGTGCTTTCCAAGCTATTTATCAAGCTTGGTATCAAGTGGTGATGCATCACTGTCAAGCCATGAAGATCCGTACTATCTGCCCGGCAAACTTTGCAAAAATTTCTGCGCTTTGAATTGCTCTGCGGCTGTGCCGGTGGCGAGCACTTCGTCGCAAAGCAGGGCTGCCCCGTCATGCTGGCCAAGCTTTAGGAATTCTTGCGCCAGCGCGAGGCGCGTTTCGGCATCGCTTAAGCTGCGCACTGAGGGCGAAAATAGACTGGCTGCGTCTGCCCCATCGCTGGCCGATGAATCGTTGGTAGGCGCTCGGGCTCGTCGTTGATCTGTGGGTCGTGCATCGCGCAAAGCAGCCGCAACTGACATGTCAGCATAATTTGCCTTCGCTGTGGGTGTTTCGTCCTGCTCAAAAGCGGTGTGCTCTAACTGGGCAAAATCAATGCCATCTCGTTTTTCTGGCGCATCCAAAACACTGTGCGAAGTGCTCGTCAATTGGCCCAATGCACGCTGATGGCGGCGCTGATGCAAAGCTTTGCGCACGCGCTGCACTTCCGCACCGACATCCACCAAAGCATCTTGAGGCACTGGCTCAGAACTGAGAGCCAGCCTTGGCGCGAGGTCATCTTTGTGGCTTGGCTCCAAGGGCACTTCTTGCATGGCCTGCCACATGGCCTCCACGCTATTGTTGGTGGCTGTCTTTGTTGCCGGTTGAGTTTCTGCTGGTGTCACCGGAGCCAGCCTATCTTCTGAGTCCAAGCCCACCGTTTTCCGCAACTCGTATTCGCGTAAGGCATCGACAGCCCAGAAATGCGAATCTAGCTCATCGAGTTGCGCAATCCATTCAGAATCTTCCACCTGTGTTTGCACTGGTTTACTTTGTTTGGGTTTAATTTTGCTCTTGGGCTTAAGTTTTGCTTTGCGCTTGCGCAAAACATGGGCCACCCATCCAGCGCCGCTGGTATCCACCCGGCCGCCACTGCCTCCGCCGCCGCCGCCAGCGATAAGTGTATGGGCTTCAAAAGCCACGACTTGATCGCCGTTTTCTCTATCGCTGTCGTTAGTCTTAACCTGCGGCATAGGCGCAGCAGTAGCGGGCCTGTTCGCGGCCAAATGGCGCCGCCATCCCGTCCAACGTGCCAACGCCCAAGTCACGGCCAACGCGATCAGCATGGCAGCCGCAGTGCCGGCAACAAGCTGCCAATCTTGCGCTTGGTGGATATTGGCCTGTGCATCAAATTGCTCGCGAAGAGTTTGCAATTGCTGTGCGTGGCTGTTTTGCAAAGCCTGCTGCTCGCGCATGAGGCGCTCTATTTGATCAACGGAAAAGTCGGCCCATGCGGCCATGGGCACGAGGCCGCTGGCCAACGCAACTGTCAAGCTCGCGATAGCCGCAAAGCGCTTCTTGCCTGCTGACGTGACAGCTTCCATGCTCCTCTTTCCAAAAATGTCGTACTGGTGACACTGCTATATTTTTTGTTACACAATGATTGCAATCTTACCAAAATCTGACAGGCAGTCGGCGCCTTTCCCATGACATTTTCTCCCGATACCATGCGGGCATTGCATAACTCGTGCGTTGCATCCCGGCAAGGCTCGAACTTCTTGGAGGGAAGGCGTGGATGCGATGCTCTTACAAGCCGCTCATGCTTGGCGCTCGGTGTCACGATCTAAGATGCGATGTGTGCTGCCATCAAACAGCGCGTGCGCCGCCGCAAACAGCGCAGATTGCGCATCGCTTAAGTCATGCACTACATCGAAATGATTGCGCCCAGCCATCTCTAGCGGCTGGCAGGTTTGCCCGCTGCTTCGCAAATAGGCCGCCAGTGCCGCGCTTTGCTGCTTAAAAGCATCCGTTTCCACCTGCCCATAGGCAATCACGCCGGGCACACGCGCTACGCCCTGAATCAACGCAGACAGCTGCGCAGCTTCTTGCATGGAAAGAGTCAACGCATCGTTGATGGATGTGCCCACCAAGGGCCGCAAATCAAAGATGCCCGAGATCGATACGAAGCCAGCGATGCCAAGTGACGCATCGGCCGCGCAAGCCGCCGCAAGATAGCCACCCGCCGAGCTGCCCGCCACCACGATGCGTTGCGCATCATGGCCGAGAATAGAGGCTTGATCACGCAAATACTGCAACGCCGCCTTGCACTGCGCCACTATGTCTCCCACGCGCGCTTGCGGCGCCAGCGTATAGCCCACGACGGCATGCGCAAAGCCCGCTGCATGCCAAGCGGGTGCGAGAAAGCTTGATTCATTTTTAGAGAGCTCTTGCCAATAACCACCGTGAATGAACACCAGCAACCCCGGCGCTTGATCAGGTGTATTTTCCGGCGCGGGAAAATAATCAATCAACGCACACTGGGCATCGCCGTAACGCAAATCTTTGATGCAGGGCACTTGCGCGAAGGCCTGTGCACTGCGATCAACATACGATTGGATGAACGGCATGTAATTGCCACCTATCGCAGAGCTGGGCGAATACGCTTTTTCGCGCTCGGCCGGGCTCTGAGAATCAGCCGTCATGCTTGGAAGAGTTGAAGTGAAGATATCGGCACGCAACATGAGAAAAGAGACGCGAAAAATTGCCACAAACTATTCGATACTCTAACCTATGCCTTATAAAATTCCGCGCTCCGTACTCGTTGTGATCTACACGCCAGCGGGCGAGGCCTTGCTCATTGAACGCACTGACTCAGCCGGCAAACCCAGCGGAACATGGCAATCGGTGACTGGAAGCTTGGATCACGATGACGAGGGTTTTGCAGATTGCGCTGCGCGAGAAGTGTTGGAGGAAACTGGCTTAATCGTATCTGCGTCTGGCCACCAACTGACCGACTGGCAACTTGAAAACACCTACGATATTTGGCCGCACTACCTGCATCGCTACGAGCCAAGCATCACGCGCAATACCGAGCGTGTGTTTGGCTTGTGTGTTCCCGAGAAGGTTGTGGTGCAGCTTTCACCCCGAGAGCATGTGAATCAAATTTGGCTGCCTTGGGAGCAAGCAGCTGTTCGAGTGAGCTCTGCATCGAATGAAGCGGCGATACGGCGGCTCGTTCAATTTTTGAGCTTAGTTTAGGAGCCATTTAAGCAGTTTGCCGGCATAAAATATGCGCAGAGTGCTCATTAATTCATAGCATCAAGCCAACAAGGTCAACACCCGATCTAAGCCACCCGAATTGATCGCCACCATCGCTTGGGCTTGCACTTTCGGCTTCGCATGAAATGCAACACTCAGGCCGCCCGCCTCTTGGCAGGCCAGCATCATCGGCAAATCATTTGCGCCATCGCCTACAGCCATCGCTTGTTTTGCGGTGATACCTAAATCAGCGCAAGTCTGCAAAAGCATTTTCTGCTTCTCATCGCCATCGCAGATGTCACCCCAAGCCTGATCGACCATGCGCCCAGTGAGTTTTCCGCCCTGCACTTCCAACACATTCGAACGCGCAAAATCCATGTGCAGTCGATCACGAATGCGATCCGTGAAATACGTAAATCCGCCTGAGACGAGCAGCAACTTGCAGCCAGCTTCGCGCAGCGCATTCGTCAAATTTTCAGCGCCCGGGTTGAGCTGCAAGCGCTTTTCAATCACCTCTTCCATCGCACTGACCGGCACACCCGCGAGCAGCGCCACTCTGCGGCGCAGCGAATCTTTGTAATCCGTGATCTCGCCGCGCATCGCTGCTTCCGTGATCGCCGCGACTTCTTCTTTTCTGCCCGCAGCGTCAGCAATCTCATCCACGCATTCGATATTGATCAGCGTCGAATCCATGTCAAATGCAGCGAGCTTGAAGTCGGAAAGTTTCAAAGGCGGCGCGAAGCCTTGAATCACAAGGCCGGGGGAAATTTCTTGAGAAGTCATAAATAATTCACTATGAATTTAGTAGCACTTAGCGCTTATTCTAGGCCGGTAACTTGCTCTTTTTGCTCAAAAGTCCCGTTCAGAGATCAAACAACCGCCTCATACCAATCTTCCACCTGCAAACCCGGCACGCGGCTGAATTCGCGGGTGTTGTGCGTGACCACTGTGAGCTTGTTGGCCAAGGCGATGCCGGCGATGAGTAGATCGTATTCGCCAATCGGTGTGCCGAGTTTTTTTAAGTGCGCACGCAGCCTGCCCGCTTGCTGCGCTGATTCGATACCCAAACCAATGCAATCAAAACGTTGCTCCAAATCCAGACAGTATTGCTCAAGCGCTTGAGGTCGAGGCATGAGTGACATGCCGTAAGCCAACTCGAAATAACTGATGCTGCTGATGCAAATTTGCTCAACTGGCAAGGCTTGGATTCTCGTGCGGCACTGACCCTGATTGCGAAAAGCGTAGCTAATGATGTTTGTGTCGAGCAGAAATTTCAAACTTTCCCCCAATCGATATCTCGTTGCGGCAAGAGCCCTTCGTAGCGAGTCTTTGGATCAAGCAAGAAATCCAGTGCTTTGTCGGATTCAGGATCGCGCATGCGATCAATCTCGGCAAACATTTCGCCCACAGATGGCAAGGGCTTGGCTTTTTCGGCTTCTGCAAATTGCGCAAACCATTTAGACAACGACACTTTTGCCCGCGCTGCTGCGGCCTTGGCAGCGGCCAGTGTGCCTTCTTCCAAATAGATAGTGACTTGAGACATGATGTGCTCCTTTTTAGCCAAAATAATTATATGAATAATTATACTTTAATTACGCTTATACGTTTCGTACTGCCACAGCGCAAGACCTCGCACGTCTAGAAAATCACTCTGCGCACAACTGCCACGAGTTATAATCCGAGGTTCGCCGACAACATCCTCAGACTTTCCAAGGAAACTCATCATGGCATCAGCCAAACCCAAGAAAAAGAACCCTCGCCTGGCCTCTGGCCGCAAGCGAGTTCGTCAAGACATCGTCATCAACGCCGCCAACACCAGCCTGCGCTCCAAATACCGCACTGCTGTGAAAAACGTGGAAAAAGCCGCAGCTGCTGGTGACAAAACCAAAGCCGCAGAAGCTTTTGCAAAAGCCCAATCCGTGCTGGATACGGTGGCTGATAAAGGCATCTTCCACAAGAACAAAGCAGCCCGCGACAAGAGCCGCTTGGCTACACGCGTCAAAGCACTCGCGCTCGCGAAGTAAGCTTCAATATTTAACAGCCCTTGCAGATTTAAATCACAAAACTTAAATCCGCAAGCCGTTTGAAACGGGTGCGCTGTCAGCGAAAAATGAACAAGCCGCCTCGGGGCAACCCAAGGCGGTTTTTTCATGGAGTTTTTTAGCGTTTTAGACCGTTAGCCGGCATAGAAGCTGCGGTAAGCGCTACTAAATCAATAGCAAATCATTTCAATAAGCAAGCATCGACGACTTGCAACTCATTGTCTTTCGCAAAATTCATCACGAAATCCCAAGCCATCACGTTGTCGTCTCGTAGATCGGTGTGGACGAGCACGCATTTCACATCGCCTTGAGCGGTTTGCATGCTGGTGGGCAAACACCATTCGGAATAGCTCAGATGCGAGCCGGGCACGGCACCGCCGGGGCGGAAGGGGCTCATCACGCCGGCTAAGCGCTCAGCCCAATCGCTCGGGCGAAATTGTTTGCCATCCTTGGTGATGCCCTGAATGTAGAGCTGCTTGGCGCTGGTACTGGCATTGACGAGGGCAGTGGAGGATGGGGTGGCCATGGGTTTCTTTTGGGACAATTGGGCACCGGGATCGCCGATGCTGCATTGCAACAAGGAGTTTATCTTATAGAAGACTTATGGCGCTTGATGCGGCGCATTGCTGCGATGCAAAAAGGACGATAGCAGCGAAGCCACAAACCTCTAAAATCAGCTTACAACGGCTCAGGTTGAGCCGTTTTGCTTTTGGAGATCGCCCCAGATGAACGCAACCGCAAAAATAGAAACAAGCGCTGTGGCGCATGCTTCGCCCAGCCAGCCGCATGTGATGAACACCTATGGCCGCGTGCCGATTGAGCTGTCGCATGGCCAAGGCTCGCGCGTTTGGGATATTCATGGCAAGAGCTATTTGGATGCACTGGGCGGCATTGCGGTGAACACGTTGGGGCACAACCACGCAAAGCTCGTGCCTGCGCTGCAAGATCAACTCACCAAAATCATTCATTCGAGCAACTACTATTTTTGCCCAAATGCCGAAAAGCTGGCTGCGATGCTGGTGGAGCGCAGCGGGCTTACCAATGTATTTTTCTGCTCCACAGGCTTGGAAGCCAATGAAGCGGCGATCAAGCTGGCGCGAAAATTTGGTGTGAGCAAAGGCATTGCAGCGCCAGAGATCGTGGTGTATGAAAAAGCCTTTCATGGCCGCAGCTTGGCCACGATGAGCGCCACGGGCAATCCGAAAGTGCGCGATGGTTTTGGGCCGCTGCTAGAAGGCTTTATTCGCGTGGCGGTGAACGATATTGAATCGCTCAAAAAAGCGACTGAGGGCAACAAGAATGTGTGCGCTGTTTTCTTCGAGGCGATTCAAGGCGAAGGCGGTGTGAATCCGTTTCACATGGATTATTTGAAAGATGTGCGCAAGCTCTGCGATGAGCGCGATTGGCTGCTGATGATTGACGAGGTGCAATGCGGCATGGGGCGCACGGGCAAATGGTTTGCGCACCAGTGGGCGGGGATCAAGCCTGATGTGATGCCGCTGGCCAAAGGGCTGGGCTCAGGCGTGCCGATTGGTGCGGTGGTGGCGGGGCCGAAGGCTGCGAATATATTTGCACCGGGCAATCACGGCACGACGTTTGGGGGCAATCCGCTGGCGATGAGAGCGGGTGTGGAGACGATTCGCATCATGGAGGAAGATGGTTTGCTGGCGAATGCAGCCACCGTGGGTGCGCATTTGCACAACGCTTTGAAGCGTGAGCTCAAAGGCGTTGCAGGCGTGAAAGATATTCGTGGATTGGGCCTCATGATCGGCGTGGAGCTCAATAAGCCTTGCGGTGCGTTGGTGGGGCAATGCGCGGAGAAAGGTCTGCTGATCAGCGTGACGGCGGATACGGTGATTCGACTAGTGCCGCCACTGATTTTGACGCTTGCTGAGGCGGATGAAATTGTGAGGATTCTTGTGCCGCTGGTTCGGAATTTTTTGGCACACGACTGAAGCTAGGTAACGCGAAAAGCGCTAAAAGAACGCAAAAAACGCAAAAAGAAAACCAAAAAATTTTTGCGTTTTTCGCGTCTTTTTCGCGTTTTTAGCGTTACCTAGCATCTTTGGTAAAGTCATCACTCCATGAAACACTACCTCCAATTCAACGATCTCAATGCAGACGAATACGCGCACATCTTCGCCAGAGCCACCGAGATCAAGCGCAAATTCAAAGCTTATGAAAAATACCATCCGCTGGCAGACCGCACGCTGGCGATGATTTTTGAGAAGGCTTCCACGCGCACGCGCGTGAGCTTTGAGGCGGGGATGTATCAGCTGGGTGGAAGCGTCGTGCATCTCACGACAGAAGGCAGCCAACTAGGTCGCGCAGAGCCGATTGAAGACTCGGCCAAAGTGATCAGCCGCATGGTCGATCTCGTGATGATTCGCACGTATGAGCAAACCAAGATTGAAGCCTTTGCAGCGAATAGCCGCGTGCCGGTGATCAATGGCCTGACCAATGAATTTCATCCTTGCCAAATCTTGGCGGATATCTTCACATTCATCGAGCAGCGCGGCGATATCAAAGGCAAGACGGTGGCTTGGATCGGCGACGGCAACAACATGGCCAACACTTGGCTGCAAGCGGCTGGCCTGCTCGGCTTCAAGGTCAATGTGAGCACGCCGGCAGGCTACGAGATTGATCCCAAGTTACTAGAGAAATCAGGCATCAAATCGGTAGATAGCCGGCATAAAACAAGCGCAGAATGCTATGCTTTTTATAGTGATCCGTTAGAGGCATGCCAAGGCGCAGATTTGGTGACCACCGATGTGTGGACAAGCATGGGCTATGAAGCCGAGAATGAAAAGCGCAAAGTGGCTTTTGCGAATTGGTGTGTCGATGCGCGCCTCATGAAAGCTGCCAAGCCCGAGGCGCTCTTCATGCATTGCCTGCCCGCGCATCGCGGCGAAGAAGTCTCAGCCCAAGTGATCGACGGCCCGCAATCCGTGGTGTGGGATGAAGCAGAGAACCGCATGCATGTGCAAAAAGCGCTGATGGAATATTTGCTACTGGGCGAAGTGGCTTAACAACAGATTGTGAGCGCAGCGCACCCTTGCCTTTCCTGCGGCGCGTGTTGCGCAAGCTTCCGCGTTGATTTCAGTGTGCACGAATCTGAAGCGCTAGGCGGCTCGGTGCCAGAGGGCTTGAGCGTGCCAGTGACCGGAAGCACTTGCCGCATGCGCGGCACAGATCACTCGCCGCCGCGTTGTGCGGCACTTACTGGGCAGATTGGCATCAAGGCAAGCTGCGGCATTTACGAATGGCGGCCATCGCCTTGCCATGAACTTGAGATGGGCTGCGATGCCTGCGAGCGCGCCAGAGCGCGGCATGGTTTGCCCAGCTTGGCAGTCTAGATCACTGAGTGGCCGTAGAGCCAAGGCATGCCAACCACCGATGTGCCTTTGAGGGACAACACTGCATCGCGTACGACGGCAATCGCGCCTGAGAGATGAAAAATCTGGCCATTGCGCTGCGCAGTTTGCACCACACGGGCTGTGCGAGCTGTGCGCAACTGCGCATAGTTTTGCAAAGCGTTCGGCGCTTCTTGAGCAGCAGACAAACATTTCGCGAGCACCCAAGCATCTTCTAGCGCCATCGCCGCGCCTTGCGCGAGGTAGGGCAGCATGGGATGCGCTGCATCGCCGAGCAATGCAACTCGGCCTTGCGCCATTTGCGCAGCCTTCAAAGGCTCACGGTCAAACAAATTCCAGCGCTTCCAACCCTCACTTTGCGCGCTAGCCGCATCTAACAAAGCTTTGAGCTGTGGCTCAACGCGATTGAACAATCGCATCACGTCGTCGTGAGCAGCGCTCAAACTCCAACCGCCCGCATGTGAGTCCGGCATCTCTGCGAGCACCACCACGTTCCATAAATCTCCCAAGCGAACAGGATAGCTCACCACGTGCACATCACGCGCCCACCAAGTGCGCACATGCAGCGTGCGTAGCGCCTCTGGCATGGCATCAGCTGGAATCAACGCGCGAAATGCCGCATGGCCAGTGGCGCGAGGCGCACCATCACACAACATGTGCTCACGCACTTTACTCCACAACCCATCTGCGCCGATCAAAGCATCGTACTTTTGATCGAAATCGGCATCTAGCCGGCATACATATTGCGCCGAGTGCTCATAATTTAATAGCGTTTGATTCAGTTTTAGCTGCACACCTGCCGTGCGCGCTGCAGTTAGCAAAGCCGCATGTAAATCAGCGCGATGCAAGCTCACATACGGTGCACCATATTTTTGCCGCGCCGCTTCGCCCAATAACATGCGAGAAATCGGCTTACCACTGGCCGCATCTGCGACCACAATAGCCTCGGGCAAACAAGCCACGCGCATTACCGCATCGTGCAGCCCCAGAGCCGCGATCACTTTCATCGCATTGGGCCCCAGCTGTATCCCCGCACCGACGTCGGCAAATTCTTTTGCTGTTTCGAGCACCGTCACATCTATGCCACGCTGTGCACAGGCCAGCGCCGCAGCCAACCCGCCGATGCCTGCGCCTGCGATCAAGATGCGATGTGTCAAAGCCGCCTTCAATCCCGCGTTGCTCTGCGCTGCACGCGATCAATATAGCCCTGCCCATCTGGCGGCCGCCCGGCGCGCTGGCTTTCCCAAATCATGCTGCCGAGTTCCTCCATCACCTCGTGATGCGCCTCGTGCAAATCGCCACGCCGCGCGGTGAGCAATTCAACTGCTTGGCGAATGCCGCGCGGCTGATCCACGCTGCTTTGCTCACTGATGGACAGATGCATCGAGACATGCAAAAAGGGATTCGTCTTTGAATCGCTCGCGTCATACATTTTGGAAAGCGCCGCATCCACATCCGCAAAATCTGCGTGGTATTCTGGATGCTCATCCATCCATAAAGCGGCCAGCGTCTCCACGCCCTCCATCGGTAGATTGTTTTGATGCTTCGCATACACCGTACAAATAAAACGGCGCACATCTTCTTGGCTGGGTGTGAACATGCCTCCATTATCCCGCGCAGAATGAGTCCATGAATTTCCCTGTTATCGCTGACCCTTGGTTTTATACAGCGGCCATCCCCGCTGTATTTCTCATGGGTTTGTCCAAATCTGGTTTTGGCGCAGGCTTCGGTGCATTGGCTGTCCCGCTGATGGCACTTTCAGTGTCCGTGCCGCAAGCTGCTGCGATTTTTATGCCTTTGTTGCTCGCGATGGATGTAGTTGGCATCGCCGCATTTCGCAAAAATGTCGACAAGCTGCTGCTGCGCTTTTTGCTGCCCTATGGCTTGCTGGGCATTTTGGCCGGCACGCTGCTCTTCAAATGGGTCTCTGCGCCGCTTGTCGCAGGACTTGTCGGCATATTGACTCTGCTGTTTTTAGCGCAGCGTTTGCTCTTTCCGCCCAGCGCTGATGCAGGCGCGCTGCCGCTGTGGATGGGGCGCTGTTTAGTGACTGCCGCAGGTTTTACCAGCTTTGTGTCTCATGCCGGTGGTCCGCCATATTCAGCCTACATCTTGCGCCTCAAGCTCACCCCGCTGGCCTACACTGCTACCGCGGCTTACTTTTATTTCATCATCAATCTCGCCAAGTGGATTCCGTATGCATGGCTGGGCTTGCTTGATTTGCGCAATGCCGCCACATCGGTTGCCCTCATGCCAATGGCATTTTTGGGCACATGGCTGGGCATTCGCATCGCTCGGCATATCCAGCCCACGCTGTTTTATCGGCTTATCTACGTTGGTATGTTTCTCACAGGCTGCAAGCTCGTGTGGGATGGGTTTGTGAAATAAACATGTCACAGTTTCTCCCCACACTCATCCCACTTCGAAGCCAGCTTGAGGGAAATCAAGACGCAAGCAACTCCGTGCTACCGGCTGTGCCTTCAACTTTTATCAAGGTCTTGATCGAGCCGGGCGCGACGGTGCTCGGCACAGTCAGCAAGAGAATATCTTTGTTTTTCTCGACAACAATCGTGCTGGCAAACAGAATCACCTTTGTTGCTGCCGTTGTCACCACCATTTGGTAAGTGCCCGCATCAATGCTTAAAGAATCATTGCCAGTTGCTGGCCCTGAGGTTTTGTAGGCTGTTGCTGCAATTGCCGGGTTAACTCCAGCTGTTGCTATATTTGTGCCCACCGCGTTCAAATATACATCGATGTTGCTCGCGTTAAACGACGCATTCATGATGCGGATCTTGGCCTTGTCGCTGGTAAGCGATTTATTGTAGGGATCCCGAATGACATAAATGCTGTTGGCTGTGCTGGATGATGGCAGCGCAACGATGGTGTATTTGTTGCCGCGCGACGGATTAATCTGCTCTTCGCCAACGACAATACTGCCCACAGCAGTCTTCACAGCCCACAACGCGCTGCTGGAGCTCACATCAAAATAGTTGGAAGCGAATTTGTACGAAACGTTTGTCGCATCCGTCTGCGCGATATCGGCTCGGTATAAAGTGACATTTGGTGCGAGTGGAGACGCGTGCACGAAGCGCACGGCGGGGTCGGCCACATCGAAGCGATCATCTGTATCACCGCCTCCACATGCAGATAGTGCAAAGACGCCCACAACCGGTGCAAGCAAAAACAGACGACTGGCAAACAGCTTCATAAAACATCCTTTAAGTGACTGCTCAATCGTAGGAGCACGTCGCGCGCAAAGATGTCAGCAAGCACCGCTGACTTTTGTCAGACACATGCAATTGCTTAAGTGGGACAGCGCCGCGTGCGGCATCAGAGAAATTCGACGACGATATTGGCAATCGGCGCTTACCGGAGACTTATCCGCGCGCAAAACTACATCACCCACTTGACCATCGGATGCGTCGAGAGCGTGCGATAAAGCGCGTCGAGCTGCTCGCGGCTGGTGGCAGTGATGGTGATGGTCAAGCCCAAATAATTGCCGCCCGAGCTGTCTTTTTTGGAAATTGTTGTTGCATCAAATGTTGGATCAAATTGTTGGGCGATATGCGCAATGGCCGCCTCAAAGCCCTCCACCTTTTGCCCCAATACTTTGATCGGAAACAAGCTGGGATACTTGATGAGCGATTGCTCTGGGGGAATATCTGAAGGGTGGTGCGTTGGGTTGGGCGCGGCAGGCGTGGTCATGCCGCTATTTTCGCAGCTTGGTAGCCCGCGTACAGCTTTTGATAAATCGGGCCTGGCAGGCCGCTGCCCACCGGTTGACCATCAAGCTGTGTGATCGGCAGCACTTCTTTGGTGGCAGACGAGAGCATGAGCTCATCAGCTGCAAAAACCTCTTCTCGCGTGATGCGCCGCAGCGTAAAGCCGATGCCTTGTGCGTTGCAAATGTCTTCAATCAAGCCGAATCGAATGCCCTCTAAAACTAAATTGTCTTTAGGCACGCCGATCACCGCGCCATTTTTGACCAGCCACACATTGCTGGATGCGGCTTCAGACAGAATCCCTTTGCGAAACATCACTGTCTCGGTCGCGCCCGCATCAAAGCTGAGCTGCCGTGCGAACACGCTGCCCAACAAACTCGTAGATTTGATGTGCGCTTTCTCCCAGCGGAAATCCTCGGCGCTCACGCAGGCTACACCTTGCTTGTGCTGCTGCGCAGTCGCAAGCTTCAAAGGACTGCGCATCATGAACACGGTGGGCTCAATGTCTTTTGGCATCACATGGTCGCGCATCGCTACACCGCGCGTGATTTGCAGGTAGATGAGCCAATCATTTGAAGGAATATCGACTGTAGCCGGCATAGAATATGATTGAATCGCTATTACTTTAGGAGTAATGAGCTGTTCCACGATGTCAAGCCACTGCGCCCGCGTATGCGGATTCGGTATGCGCAATTCAGCCAGCGAACGCTCCAGCCGCGCCATATGCTGCGCAAGGCGGAAAGGTTTGCCACCATAGACCACAAACACCTCATACACACCATCGCCAAAAATAAAACCGCGATCCATGACGCTGATCTTGGCCTGATCAATCGTGGTGAATTCGCCGCTGGCGCCGCGGCCAAGGTAACAGGGATAGGGGGGAAGGTGTTCGCTCATGCTGCGATTACATCATGAGCGGTGTGACAATTCGCTGCGCCCGTCTGCCCGTGCAATGCATCCACGCATCAACGCTCTGGAAAAGCCCAGCGTTGTTCTCGAAAATAGCGCTGGGCACCGGGATGGAAAGGCAAGAAAGTGTTGGCACCAAGAAACTCACCGCGCGTACTGGTGGCAGCGCTATAGCGTTTGGTGAGCTCAGCGGTGCTTTGCAAAATGCTACGCGTGATCCAATAAGCGAGATCGTCGCTCATGGCCGCGTGCACCGCCACGAAGTTCCAAACTGCCACAGACTCGACGCTCTGAGTTTGGCCAGCATAGGTGTTGGCCGGAATGGTGAACGGCGCAAAGTACGGGAAACGCTGCATAAAAGCCGAGCGCTCTGCTGCATTAAAACCAAAAACGCGCATGTTTGCAGGCGTGCCGCCTAGTTGGATCGCCTGCGCAAATGCAGGCACGGGCAGCCCAGCGCCAAACCAAAATACGTCGATCTCGCCTTTGGCCAATTGTTCAGCATGCTGGGTGGGTGTGCCGTTGACCAAGGTACAGGTCATTTTTAAAGCTTCCATCAATCCTACGAAAAAGCCTTCTGCGGTGCCTTTGGCAGGGCCCACACCGACTCGCTTGCCTGCCAGTCCTTGCAGATCGACAATACCCGATGATGCGCGCGCCATGCAATGAAAAGGTGTCTCATACATGGGCGCAATGGCCCGCATCATGCGCTGCGGCTTGTCTTTCCAGCTGGCTTGTCCATTCCAAGCATCGAAAGTAGGGCCCATCACGAGCAACGCCACATCAATATCTCGTGCGTGCAGGCGGTTGATATTTTCGGCTGTGCTTTGTGTCGGCAACACCTGAAAATCCAAATGGCTTCGTGTTGCGAGCGTCGCGGCCAATGCCTCGCCGTAAAGCAAGAATCCTCCGCCTGGCGCGCCTGTGACTAGCGATAAACGTTGACGCACCGTCGGGGGCGTGGGCGGTGTGGGCGGTGCTTGCACCTGGGCCCTGCTCGCGCAAGCCGATAGCAACGCGCCACTAGCCGGCAGTAAACTGGCGGTGATTAAGAATTTTCGACGAGCTTGGTTCTGCATACTGCTCTCCTTAGAATTAAAAAGATGCGCGGCGCAACACGCGCCCGGCATGGCTATCTATCGTTTGGCCACGTAGGGCAGCAAGTTGTCCGTTCACATACACGCGCTCAATGCCGATGCTAGGCGCAGTTGGCGTGTCATACGTTGCGCGATCAATGACGGTAGCAGGATCAACCACCACGAGGTCTGCCGCCATACCGGGCGCAATGTGGCCGCGCGCACGCTGGCCATTTTTTCCTGCGCGATGTAGGCCAAAACGGCGCGCGCTTTGCGCCGTCATTTTGTGAATCGCCGTCTCGAGTGAAAAGAGGTTTTGCTCACGGCTGTAGCGCCCAAGCACACGCGGGAAGCTGCCCCACAAGCGCGGATGCGGGCTCTGATCATGTGCGAGGCCATCCGAGCCCACCAGCGTGAGTGGATGCGCAAGGATGCGACATACATCGCCTTCATCCATCGCAAAATACACTGCCCCAGCGGGCATCAGCTCTTTGGCCAATTCAATCGGATTCATGCCGCGCTCTGCGGCCAGCTCCATCAGCGAGCGGCCAGCAACACCGGGCTGCGTGCGCGACCAAGTGATGCGTACATCGCGCGAGCTGGCCACGCGCTCAGGAAGCAGCATGGTGCTTGATGCATCATAAGGATAGCAATCCATACACACTTCTATGGAGCGCGCCGCCTCTTCCACCATCAGGAGCGTTTGCTCTGAGCGGCCATGGTTGGCGCGGCCAATCAGTTTGTGATGCGAGAGCACCAGCGGGCAGCCCACGGCTTTGGCAACAGCAAAGGCTTCTCGCAGTGCATCGTCAATCCCATCTGCCTCATCGCGCAAATGCATCGTTACCGGCGCGCCCACAGCGCCCAGCGGCATGGCCACGGCAATCATTTCTTGCGTGGTGGCAGCACGAGCGGGCGGATAATACACGCCAGTAGATAGGCCATATGCGCCTGCATCAAGCGCGGCTTGCACATCACGTGCCATCGCATCGCATTGCTGAGCTGTCGCTTCAAGCGAGGTGTCTGCCACGTGCTTGACACGCAGCGTTGTGTGGCCTGTCAATGCAGCCGCATTGCAGGCAGGCTGCGCTGTTTGCAACTCGCTCAAATAATCTGCAAACGAGGCAAAGCGAAAAGCATCTGCGCCCAAGATATCCAGCGGTGCAGGCACATTCTTGGCTTGCAAAGGCGCCAAGCTGACACCGCAATTGCCAGTGATGACCGTGGTCACGCCTTGTGAGAGCTTGGGATGAAAGCTGCCTTGCGGCACAGTTTGCAACAGCAGCGCATCATCATGCGTATGGACATCAATGAAGCCGGGCGCGAGCACCAACCCATCGCATTCAACATGCTGCCTTGCGCTCTTTAGGCTGGCCTGCCCCGCATTGATGATGGATGCAATGCCATCGCCATCGACCAATACATCCGCCATGCGGGATGCAGAGCCTATGCCGTCAATCAGCCGGGCATTGCGAAACAACACATCGTGCATTAATCTACTTTCGCTCCAGAGCGGGCAATGACCTTTGCCCACACTGGCCGCTCGCGCAAGGCACGCTCAAAGAGACGATCAGCCGGTGCAATCGTGGTTTCAAAGGCTATCTGGCTGTAGCGCTCAGCTACAGCAGGCAACGAGAGCACTTTATTGATCTCGCCATTGAGTTTGCCAACGATTTCGCGCGGCGTGCCTGCTGGCGCAACAATGCCGCCCCAAGCAGTGGTCTCATACCCCGCCACGCCAGCTTCGGCAATCGTGGGCACATCAGGTAACGCTGGGCTGCGCCGCGAGCCAGACACACCGAGCACCCGCACTCTGCCCGATTTGATGTGCGGCAAGATGGAGCTCAGGTTGTCAAACATGAGATCGACTTGGCCACCGATCAAATCTTGAATGGCTTGCGGGCTGCCGCGATAGGGCACATGCGTGATGAACGTACCCGTCATGTTTTTAAACAGCTCACCACCCAAATGGCCGGTCGTGCCATTGCCGGCCGAGCCCATGGTGAGCTTGCCTGGCCGGCTCTTGGCCAGCGCGATCAGCTCCTTCACGTTTTTGGCAGGTACGTTGTTGTTGACCACCAGCGCGTTTTGCACATAGCCGAGCAAAGCAACTGGGGCGAGTTGTTTGTCTGCGTCATAAGGCAGCTTGCTGTAAAGCGATTGGTTAATCGCAAGCGTACCCACGTTGGCATAGCCCAAGGTATAACCATCGGGCGCAGCGCGGGTGACTTCTTGGATACCGATGGCACCGCCCGCGCCGGGCTTGTTGTCAATGATCACGCCGGTGCCCAGCGCTTTGGCTAATTCAACACTCAAAATGCGGCACACCAAATCCGGCGCTCCTCCTGCTGCCGAATGCACGATGAGGCGAATTGGCTTGTCCGTTGGCCAGGCGGCTAGCGCGAGCAATGGCATGCCCGCCGCACTTGCAGCAATGGCTTGCAATACGGCGCGGCGGTCAAGCATGAGAGAAGTGGTTGATTTCATGGGGTGGGGCTTTCGGTATGCGGACTAAAAACATGCGTCACAGTGATCGTGTAATTTTTTTAATGCCTCAATGATCTACTGCCGAGGCTTCCCAGACAAACGACAGTAACGGATTGCGTCATGAGAATTTCTCATACACAATGCGGGTGTACCCCAGCTTTAACGCCATGAATCGCATCCCCTCAACCCAAGCTCTGCAATGCTTTGAAGCCAGCGCCCGTCTGAAATCTTTTACGCTGGCAGGGCAAGAAATGCACTTGACGCAAGGCGGCGTGAGCCGGCAAGTGATTGCGTTGGAGCAGCGCTTGGGCTTTGCCCTGTTAGAGCGCCGCCAAGGCGGCTTGCAGCTCACGCCGCCTGGTCATGCTTATCTCTCTGAGATCGAGCCTGCGCTGCGCCTGCTGGAGCGCGCCACATCCAATGTGATGGCGCTTAAAGGCCAAGGCGGTGTGCTCAATCTCTCCATTCCAGCATCCTGGGGCAACCATTGGCTGATTCCCCGCTTAGGCAATTTCACGCAAGCGCATTCGGACATCAGCCTGAATGTGTTCACCAAGATCGGTGCGGCTGATTTTTCTAATCGACAAGTCGATGCCGCTGTGGAATATCGCATGGCCGCGCGTGGCGATATGGCATCTGAATTCGTCATGGCCTTAAGTCTTTCGCCCTATGCCTGCCCCGCGTGGAAGCGTCAGCATGGCGCCAATTTTCCCCGCGCCGCTATGCTGCAACACACCACATTGCCGCTGGCTTGGAATGGTTTTTTGGCAAAGCTTGAGCGCGGCCCTGCGCCCGCAGGTAACGAGCAAGACATTGCCTCCGGCCCGCGCTACGATTTGATGTTCATGGCGATGAATGCTGCTGTCGCAGGCTTGGGCATTGCCCTGCTTCCTGCCTTCATGGCCGCGCCCTTGGTCACCTCACGGCGATTAACGCGCCTGTCCACCGCGACTTGGCAAGCCCCGGGTGGCTACTATCTTTCGCAATCGCCACTCATGCGCAGCGATTCAGCGTTTGAGAGGTTTCGGCAATGGCTGCGCGATGAAATCAAACCAGAGCAGCGTTAGCCACAAGCGCCAGCGCTTAGTGTGTTGAGGAGCGCCAGCGCTTAGCGTGTTGAGGAGCGCGTGCGCCGCGTGCGCTGCTTGCGCCACACATTCAAGCGCCAGCCCAGCTTCACCAGTACATAGCCCGCCACGGCGCCGCCGACTGCAAAAATGCCCATGCCAAGCACCGCAGGCCAGCCGATGCTGGTAAGCCATTGCAGGATACCGCCGCCATCAGAAAGTCTGGCCGGTGGTGGTGCATCGATAAAAACGCTGCCCACTTGGTAGGCCAAATACAGCCAAAAACCAACTGTAAATGGGTTAGTGATAAACGTGATTCCTACGGCCACAGGAATATTCGCTCGCCACCAAACACAATGCGCCGAGGCGAAAATGACCTGCGCAAACGGCGCAGAAAATGCCCAAAATGTGCCAATCGCTACGCCGCGCGCTACGGATTCGTGCTGCGCCGTCCAGAGCTTACGATCCAAAATGCGATCTGCATACGGCGCAAGCCAAGGCTGCCTGGCCAGCTCCTCACGCGTCGGCAACCATTGGCGAAAACGCTCACGCCAAGTGGATGGTTTTTTGGGTGATGGCGGCACGGTAGCGATGCTGCTGAAAAGTCTCAGGTCGGCAATGGGGTTGATACACCTGCGCGGCGCAGTGCAGCCTCTTTCAAAGCCTGCGCCAGTGCAGCGGGCTTGATGGGCTTGCTTAAGTAATCGTCCATGCCTGCATTCAAGCAAATTTCCCGATCACCTTCCATGGCATTGGCTGTCATCGCTACGATTTGCGGCTGCCGATCAGCCGGCAGCTCAGCGCGGATGCGGCGCGTGGCTTCCAACCCATCCATCTCAGGCATTTGCACATCCATCAGCACCAGATCGAAAGCGTCTGCGCTTGCGGACGCATGCACCATTTGCAAAGCCAACGCGCCATTGGCCGCCAGCTCAATGCCATAACCCAAGCCTTGCAGAATGAGCGTGGCCACACGTTGATTGACCAAGTTATCTTCAGCAAGCAAGATGCGCAGCGGAAATTGGTCTGCAAGTTTGGCTTTTGCTGGTGCGCCAAGTGTGCTAGCCGTGCCCGGCACGCCTGCTAAAGGTGCGGGTGCGCTGGATGCAGCAAGATGGCGGGCGGCTTGCGTAGAAGCCGCGCCAGATGATGAAGGGCGATCCAGTACGCGCGCTAAGGCGGCCATGAGCTGTGCGGATTTAATGGGCTTGGAGAGCGTTTGAGCCACACCCAACTCGCGCATACGAGCGGCATCCATGCCTTGCGAGGTGAGTACCAAAAGGGGCAACTCAGATGCGCTGTAGCTCAGGCGAATTCGCCGCGCCAGCTCGTAGCCATCCATGCTTGGCATTTGCACATCTAAGAGCGCCACATCAAAATGCTCACCGCTGGCCAGCCGAGCCAGCGCTTCTTGACCGCTGGCCACACTGAAGGGATGCATGCCCCAGCGCGTGGTTTGCAGATCCACAATGCGGCGATTCGTGGCGTTGTCATCGACCACCAGCACGCGCTTGCCAGCAAGATTTTGATCGCCCGCACTGCTCCATGCAATCAAGCCAGTTTGCACCGCATGCAGCGGAATCTCAAACTGAAAATTGCTGCCCACATTCACCTCAGATTCCACCCAAATGCGCCCACCCATCAGGCCAATCAGCCGCTTGCAGATTGCTAAGCCCAAGCCGGTGCCGCCATAGTGGCGCGTGGTGGAGGCATCAACTTGGCTGAACACCTGAAACAAGCGATCAATGCGATCTTTCGGTATGCCGATGCCGGTATCGCGCACGCTTGCATGCAAAAGCGGCTCACCGTGCTCGCCTAAGCGGCGCGTGAGCGTGACGACCACTTCGCCGATCTGCGTAAATTTCACCGCGTTGCTGATCAAATTGACAAACACTTGGCGCAGCCGCGTGGCGTCTCCGAGCACGGTTCGCGGGACTTCATCGTCAATCCAATAGAGTAAATCCAAGCCTTTCGATGTGGCTGGCTTAGCTGTCAAATCCAGCGCTGTTTCCACGCATTCGCCCAGATTCACGGGCACTTGCTCCAGCGAGAGATGGCCGGATTCGATTTTTGAGAAATCCAAAATGTCATTGATCAGCGAGAGCAATTGATCGCTGCTGGTGCGAATCGTATCGGCAAACTCGCGCTGTTCTTCAGTGAGCTCTGTCTCAAGCAGCAAATCGCTCATGCCGATCACGGCATTCATGGGCGTGCGGATTTCATGGCTCATGTTGGCCAAAAATTCTGCCTTGGCGCGCTCTGCGGCCTCCGCGCTGTCTTTTGCCTGCATCAACGCGACTTCGACTTGCTTGCGCGGTGTGATGTCGCGCGCAATGCCCACCAAGCCGATGCATTGGCCTTCAGCATTGAGCATGGGCGTTTTGATCAGCTCCAAATACATCGGCTCACCGGTTTGAGGATGCGGCGCCACATCTTCGCGCACCTGCATCAAGCCGCCTTGCATCACAGCAGCATTCGATGCCATGTATTGCCTGCCGCGCTCTGCGCCAAAAATATCGGTTGGCGTTTTACCCACCAAATCTTCAAGTGCAAATGCATGGCCATCCAAAAAGGCTTTGTTGCCCATTTGATAGTGGCCTTCCCGGTTGATCACCCAAATATGGTCTTGAATGCTATGGATGAGCGCCGAGAGCTGCGCCTCCTTGTGCCGCACTTCATCTTCTGCGCGCTTGCGTGCCGTGATGTCTCGCGCAATACCGGCCAAGCCAATGCACTCGCCTTGCGCGTCGAGCAAAGGGATTTTAGACAGCTCAGTGATAGTGACGACGCCCGTCGCAGGATTCACATAGGTGTCTTCGCGCATGGCCGGCTGCTTGTCTTGCATCATCTGCATGTCGGCTGCCGAGTATTGCGCAGAAAGCTCTGAATCAAAAATCTTGCTTGCGGTGTGGCCGAGCACTTGGTCTTTGTGCAACTGATTCACCAACAAGAATGCAGGATTGGCGACCACATATTTGCCTTGACGATCCATCATCCACACGTGATCGGTAATGGTTTCGATCAAAGCTTGCAGGCGCTCTAGCTGCTGTGCGTCAGGGTGAGGTTGGGGGTTGGCATTCATGATGTTAGCGCGATGGACTGGCAATGCAATACGTTGGAGATGACATGATGTTGTTACGTCACAGATCGATATGGTGGGCTTCAGTCATACAAATTTAAACATAAATAGATCGTTAGCCGGCATATTTGCTAATTAGCATGCTATCTATTCAATAGCGATGCAGGATCGTCACTTTTAAGTACTTTTTTTGCTAGGGTGGTCAGATGCTGCGTATTCGCTGCGAGCACCTCCTTCTTCACCGCAAGAATTCGGCTTGGATGCATGGAAAAACTGCGCAGCCCCATGCCCAGCAGCAGGCGCGTCATGCTTACATCGCCTGCCATCTCGCCGCACACGCTGACACCCTTGCCCGCTTGATTGCATTGAGAAATAGTGCTCGCGATCAAATGCAAAATAGCAGGATGCAACGGATCGTACAAATGCGCTACCGATTCATCGGCGCGATCAATGGCCAGCGTGTATTGAATCAAATCATTGGTGCCCAGTGAGAGAAAATCAAAATGCTTGAGGAACAAAGGCAGTGCAATTGCCGCTGCGGGGATTTCAATCATCGCGCCAAGCTTGACAGCGCCATGCATCACGCCGCGCTGATCCAGCTCCATGCGCGCGAGCTCGATTTGCTTGAGGGTTAGCTGAATCTCACTGGTAGAGGTGAGCATGGGGATCAGTAAATTGATTTGCCCATGTACAGCGGCTCGCAAAATGGCCCGCAGCTGCGTACGAAACATCGTAGGCTCAGCCAAACACCAGCGAATCGCTCTTAAGCCTAAAGCGGGATTGAGGTGCGATTCATCTCGAATGGTCTGCGCATCCAGCGGCTTGTCTGCGCCCACATCTACAGTGCGAATCGTTACTGGCAGGCCTTGCATGCCCTCCACAGTTTTTCGGTAAGCGGCATATTGCTCCTCCTCATCAGGCAATTTCCCACCGCGCCCCATGAAGAGGAATTCACTGCGAAACAATCCCACACCCACCGCACCGGCTGCCAGCGCAGCGGCTGCGTCTTCAGGCCGTTCGATATTAGCCAGCAACTCCACTGTTTGACCATCTTTGGTCATGGTGATGGTGTGTTTGAGTTGCTGCAATTGCTCGCGCTCAAGGATAGCAATTTGCTGGCGGTCGCGGTATTGCGCCAGAATTTTTGTAGAGGGGTCAACCACGATCACACCCGCATCACCATCAATGATGATCCAATCATCTTGCGCAATCAATTGGCTGGCTGTGCGCGCGCCCACCACGGCAGGAATATCCATGCTGCGCGCCACAATAGCGGTGTGGCTCGTCTTGCCCCCCACATCGGTCACAAATCCTGCAAACACAGAATCTTTGAATTGCAGCATGTCTGCCGGCGATAAATCGTGCGCCACCAAAATCAAGCCTGCATCAACGCCTTGGCCTTGCGCAATATGCCCTTCCACGCTGGGAAGCGCAGAAGGCTTGCCTTGCAATACCTTGAGCACGCGCTCCACCACTTGATCCAGATCGCCCTTGCGCTCGCGCAAGTACTCATCTTCCATCTCATCAAACTGCCGCGCGAGTATGTCCATCTGCGTGACCAGCGCCCATTCGGCGTTGTAGCGCCGCTCGGTGATCCAGTGCATGACGCCATCTTGCAGCGTCTGGTCTTGCAGCAGCATCATGTGGACATCAATCAGCGCTGCAATCTCACTCGGTGCATCTTTGGCCTCTCGCATTACGACGTTATGCTGCAAGCGAATCAAGTCATCAATGACTGTATTTTTTGCATCTTTCACGCGCGCGAGCTCCGCGCCAATTTGTGTGGCATCCACAAAATAATGCGCTACATCCGCCCGACCCGAGGCCACCATAACCGCGCGGCCAATGGCGATGCCACTGGAGACAGCGATGCCGTGGATGCTAAAGGTCATGGATTCACCGCCGGGCCGCCCCAAGGTGAAGCGCACCCCCTCGGGGGGCATCGATCCTCGCGCAGCGGGAGAGCGTGGGGGCCATTCATTCGCCTTCTCCGAATTTGTCGGCAAACAACGCATTGATCGCATCACTGGCTGCTTGCTCTTGATCGCCGCTCGTCTCCAGCACCACCTCCACGCCCATGCCAGCAGCCAGCATCATCACGCCCATGATAGATTTGGCATTGACCTTACGCTCGCCACGCGCGAGCCACACCTCGCAGGGGAAGCTGCCCGCGAGCTTGGTGAGCTTGGCCGACGCTCTGGCGTGCAGGCCCAATTTATTGCTGATTTTGATGGTCGTTTGAATCATGGTTTTTTAAAGTTTGATTTTGTGGCGCAACTGCCGCGACTTGCATCACGCCTTGCGAGCCCCCGGCCAGCGCCCGCTGCACCAGCACATCCAGCGACTCATGCCGATACGTCACGGCGCGCAGAAGCATCGGCAAATTCACGCCGGTGAGCAAACGCGATGTGATGCCATTGGTCAACTGTTTTGCGATATTGCTGGGCGTCGCGCCAAATACATCGGTGAGCAAAAGAGTATTTGCGCCGTGTTGCTGCATCATGACACGCGCTTGCGCCACACTTTCCGCCGGTGGCATGTTGGGCGATACATCCAGCGCTGAGACGGCATCGCCAGAATCGGGGAATACATGCAGCGCGCATGCTCTCAAAGCTGAGGCCAGAGGGGCATGGGCAATAATGAGGATATGGTTCACGTTGTTTTGAGAAAGCTTGTCGTGCGATTATCCAGAACAAAACGCAAATATCCGGCAACAGCGCACATCAGGAATACACCCATGGCGGCGCGGTAGGCGTCTGTTGGGTTCAAGTTCAATCCCTTGAACACATCAATCAACAGCCCGATGCCCCACTGCACCACAAACACACCCGAGAAAATCACCAAGTTGTAGGCCGAGAGCGCTCTGCCAGCCTGCGCTTTCGGAAACGCCATGCCCACCGCTGGCAAAGCCAAGCTCATGAAGCTTGACCCAACACAAAACAGCGCCCAATGCCACCAGCGCACCTCTGCGCCCAAAGCGCATATCAGCGCAAGCGCCAAAAGCGACACCGGCATACCCCAGCTGATCAATTTATCGGCATGCAAGCCGCGTGCGGTGAGCGTGGGATTAAAGCTGCCCCAAAGCCAAAAGGTGACGAGCATGCAGACATTGAGCCAAAACAATCCAGTAGCCGCTTGTGCCGCTGTCAGGCCACTGACCTGAACCAGCCACGGCCCCACCCACAGCGTTTGCATGGCCATCAGCCCGCCGTAGCTGAAAAAGCCCAGCCAAAGATGGCGGCGAAAGTAAGGATGCTGCCAAATGTCGCGGTAGCTCGCCAAAAGGCCCACGCTTTGACTCGCGTTCGATGTGTCTGGCTTGGTGGCTACATTGGGCAAGCGCCAAGCGATCATCACCATTGCCAACAGCACCATGACCGCCAGCAGCCCAAAAATGGGCCGCCATCCCGTTTGCGGCAACAGCCACTGCACTGGCAGCGTGGAGGCCACCATACCCAGCGAGCCTGTCATGAGCATCCATGAGCTGGCTCTGAGTTGGTTTTCTGGCTTAAACCACAAACGAAAAGCCGTGAGCGGCGCCATCAAACACGCGCTCACACCCACGCCGCAGAGCACGCGCGCGGCCAGCAAGCCGCCAAAATTCGGCGCAAAAGCAAATGCCACGCAGCCTAGCACTGCCACGCTTAAAAAACACAAAATCACCCGCTTGGGGCCATACGTGTCTAGCCAGCGGCCCAGTGGCAATTGCGTCAGCGCGAAGCCTAAAAAGTAGCCGCCTGCGAGTAGCCCTAAATCGCCGGAGCTGAGCGCGAACTCTTGGCTCAGCGTAGGCGAGAGCGTGGCTGTGATGGAGCGAATCAAAGCCGACATAAAGTAGGCCAGCGCGAAGGCGAGGAAAACCTGCACAGCCATGCTGCGCGTCAGTGTTGGCGGCTGGTGCGTGTTAAGAGCTGCACTCATTGCGCACCCGCCATTTTCAAGCTGCTCAGAAACGTCTCTACCGCTTGGGCTGAGAATGCGCCCGGCCCATCGCTGCCCTGCGTGGGCTCACCATAGATCGCCGCTTGCGCCACATACCGGCCATGCGCCACTTGACGGCTGTGGTTGGCTTTGCTACCTATTTTGAGATCTTGCGCCACGGCCTGCATCACAGCCGCTTTGGCATCCATACCCGATACTTGCACAACAGAGATGGTAAACATCGCGCCACCCGACTCACACCCCGCCATGCTCATTTGCGCGGCTTGGCCGGCAAGTTGCACACTGCGCGTACCGCGATCTGGCTTGCAAGGTAAGAGCGCTGTCACGCCCGCTTGGTCAAAGCCCACTTCGCGCCAGTTGAAAGCGGGCGTGCAACCGGCAGCCAGTGCGGCCGCAGCTGTCAGCGCCATTACTATCAATTTAGTAGCACTGTACGCAGTAAATACGCCGGCTAAGTGCTGATTCTTCTTATAAAACATGCATTGATTATCCAAGATAATCAGCATCAAGCAAAATAGCGGTTTATCCCTCTGAAACACTGGGCATGATCCAATGGTGAGTGCCTGCTGAATTGGCGCAAATCCTGCTGCGCTGTGCACACTTATTGATTCGACACGATGAAGTATGAAGTTTCCGTTCTGACTGAGGTATCACAGCCCGCCGCGCGCCTTTCGGTTCGCCAAGCGTATCCTGTTCTAGGCTTATGCAAGGTTCAGGACGAACGACTGATCCTTCATTGATCTGGAGCAACAAACAACATGGCCAACCGCCGCAGCCTCACACAATTCGCTATATATTCAATAGCACTCGGCGTATATTCTATGCCGGCGATCGGCCAAAATCGCTCTAAAAATATGCTTCTGCCCTTTCCTAGCGATCTGCCCGCCGCCGCGCGCCTCGCGGCGAATGTGAGTCAACCGCTGGTGCTGATGGTGAGCCTGCCCGGCTGCCCGTGGTGTGAGTTGCTGCGGCGCAATTATTTGCTGCCAATGGCCGCAGAGGGCTTGCCAGCATATGAATTCATGATCAACGAGCGCAGCCGCACACTGCAAGATTTCAAAGCGCACCGCACCACGCCCGCCGCTTTAAGCAGCGCCTTAAAAATCACCATCACGCCCACCGTACTTTTTTTCAACGCCCAAGGCCAAGAGATTGCGCAGCGCATCGAAGGCGTGGCCTCGGCAGATTTCATTGGCGCGGTGATTGATGAGCGACTCGCCATATCGCGCGAGCGTCTTAAGTCTGCACGTTAGGCGGCAACGCGTTTTTTCTTAAAAGCGGCCTCGACTGCGCGTGGGCAATCTTCGCTTGCTCACGGTAGCTATGGCTAGTCATGTTGACGCCCTGAGATTGCCACTTGCCCTGCCAACCAACGGCCTGTGGAAGCCGTATTCGGGCGGGCGATTTTTGCATCGCAGCGTTTGAAAACGCTTCGCGTTTTCTTTTCGTCATTTAAGGCGACAGGTGTCGCGATACTCGCGAGAAGGAACCATGAGCCCGCCCGAAAAGGGTTTCGGCTTCCACAGGCCTATGCGTGCAAACAAAGCAAAGAGTCAGAATCTAGGCAAATCCGGATGCTTAACTTTCCCCGCGCGAACCAGCTCCCGCCCATATTCCGCACAACGATTGAGTGTCGGAATCACCTTCCCCGGATTAAGCAAACCCGAAGGATCAAACGCACGCTTCACACCAAACATTTGCTCATTCTCAGCCGCAGAAAACTGCACACACATCGAATTGAGCTTCTCCACCCCCACGCCATGCTCGCCTGTGACTGTGCCGCCCATCGCTACGCTGGTCTCTAAAATCTCAGCGCCGAAGAGCTCGCATCTGCGAAGCTGATCCGCATCATTCGCATCAAACAAAATCAGCGGATGCAAATTGCCATCGCCGGCGTGGAAAACGTTGGCGCAGCGCAATTGGTATTTTTTTTCCATCTGCTGAATCGCCAACAAAATATCAGCAAGACGCTTGCGCGGAATCGTGCTGTCCATGCACATGTAATCGGGGCTCATGCGGCCGCTGGCGGGGAAAGCATTTTTGCGGCCGCTCCAAAATTTCAGGCGCTCGGCTTCATCTTTACTTACTACAACTTTAGTAGCACCCGAGGCAGACAACACGCCGGCCATCCGGCCTATTTCCTCTTCAACTTCTTCTGGCGTGCCATCTGATTCGCAGAGCAAAATCGCCTCGGCATCGAGATCGTAGCCCGCATGCACGAAATCTTCCACCGCCGCTGTCATCGGCTTGTCCATCATCTCTAGGCCAGCCGGAATGATGCCCGCTGCGATCACGGCCGCCACGGCATCGCCAGCTTTGCGCAAATCATCGAAGCTGGCCATGATGCAGCGCGCGAGCTGCGGCTTGGGCGTGAGCTTCACCGTAACTTCCGTGGTGATCGCCAGCATGCCCTCCGAGCCGACAATGAGCGGCAGCAAATCGAGGCCGGCGCAGTCAAGCGCATCTGAGCCAAATTCCACGCTCTCGCCTTCAATCGTGAAACCTTTGACCTTCAACACGTTGTGCAATGTCAATCCGTATTTCAAGCAATGCACGCCGCCAGAATTTTCCGCCACATTGCCGCCAATCGTGCAAGCAATCTGGCTGCTCGGATCAGGCGCGTAATACAGACCGAGCGATGCCGCTGCTTCGCTGATGGCCAGGTTGCGCACGCCGCATTGCACGACAGCTGTGCGGCTGTATTTATCCATCTTCAAAATTTTGTTGAATTTCGCCAGCGAGAGCGTCACGCCCAGCTCATGCGGCATTGCCCCGCCCGAGAGCCCCGTGCCCGCGCCGCGTGCTACAACTGGGACTTGGAGAGAGTGACAAGCTTTCAAGACGTTTGCAATTTGCTCATACGTCTCAGGCAACACCACGCACAGCGGCCGCTGCCGATAAGCCGTCAGCCCATCGCATTCATAAGGCGTCGTCTCCTCTTGAGCATGCAAGATCGCATGTTTAGGCAAAACCGCCTTGAGTGCAAGCAGTATCTGCGCAAGGCGCTCTGCTTTTTGTAGCAATTGAGGATTGATAGGTGCATTCATAATGCTTTGAACTTTACGCCTGTTTCGACGCGCTTGCTGTGAATTTTCGCCAAGCACTTTGTGAAATTACGGCGCTGATGAATGCGTCAGGCGATGCAAGCTTTTTTGAGCCACTCCGCAAACGCCGCCACTTCCCAGCGATCTAGCGAACCTGTGCGCCAGCAGAGGTAGTGCGCATGCGGGCTTGGGATGTCTTGCTCAAACAAGCGCTCCAATTGCCCGCTGGCCAGCCAAGGCGCGCCGAGTTTCAATCGCACGAGCGCCACGCCCATGCCTGCGGCGGCGGCATCACACATCAGGCCAATGTCGTTGAAACTCGATCCATCCAGCGGCTCGGGCCAATCTTGTTGGTGCGCGGCAAACCATGTGCGCCACGGTTCGAGCGGACTCCTCAGTAGCTTGGCTTTGCTCAAATCCTGCGCGGATTCAAATGGCCCGTGTTCGCGAATGTAGGCAGGCGAGGCCAGTGGCGTGATTTTGTCTTTGAACAAACACACATGCTCCACATCGGCATAGCGCCCCGTGCCAAAGCGAATCGTCAAATCCGCGTCTTCTGCCACCACATCAAGCAGCGGAATACTCACTTGCAGCGTCAAATCAATTTCAGGATAGGCATCGGTAAAGGTCTTCAGGCGCGGCATAAGGATCGAGCGCGCGAACGTCGGAGTCACCGCGACGCGCAACTTGCGCTTGCCCTGCACCGCCTCGCTGCTCGGAAATTTCTGCAACGACAGCAAGCCTTCGCGCACATGCGCCAGATACTCGCTGCCCTCGGTGGTGAGCGAAAAATCAGCCCGCCCAAACAGCTTCGCTCCCAACAACTCCTCCAACTGCCGCACTCGGTGGCTCACCGCGCTGGGCGTGACGCATTGCTCTTCAGCCGCTTGCGTCACGCTGCGCAGACGCGCAAGCGCTTCAAAGGTGAGCAGGCATTGGATAGGTGGGATGCGAGATGTCATGGCGCTAGTGTAGGCCGCAGCAAACAAAAAGCCGCTGGGGCGAACCCGAGCGGCTGGTTGGTGCAAAGGATCTTTCGATCAACGCATTATTTCTTCTGACGAAACTTGCGCAGCGCTGCAAGCTGAGCCGCCATGATGGCCAGCTCGCCTTGGGCTTTGGCCAAATCAAGCTCACCCTTGGCATTTTTCAGTGCTTCTTCAGCAGCTTGGCGAGCAATATTGGCCTTGGCTTCGTCAAGATCGCCGCCGCGAATCGCAGTGTCTGACAAGACGGTAACGCAGCCGGGCTGCACTTCGAGAATGCCGCCTGCCACGAAGATAAATTCCTCAGTGCCATCGGCTTTTTCAATGCGCACCGAACCTGCTTTGATGCGCGTGATCAGCGGCGTGTGGCGCGGGTAAATGCCCAACTCACCGGCTTCGCCCGGCAGAGCAACAAACTTCGCTTCGCCCGAGAAGATGGACTGCTCGGCACTGACCACATCAACGTGAATGGTGCTCATACTATTTTTCCTAAAAGTTGAAATTGGTGGCGGAAAGCAAGGTATGGATTGCTAGGCTAGGCGAAGCGCACAGCTGTACGAAGAGTACAGCGAGCACTTCAACGACGCATAGCGATTCATAGCGCCGCTTTACGCTGCCAATTTCTTGGCTTTTTCGAAGGCTTCGTCTATTCCCCCGACCATGTAGAAGGCCTGCTCTGGCAAATGATCGGCTTCGCCGTTCACAATCATCTTGAAGCCGCGAATCGTCTCAGCGAGCGTCACGTATTTGCCGGGTGAGCCGGTGAACACTTCAGCGACGTGGAAAGGCTGGGAGAGGAAACGCTGGATCTTACGAGCGCGTGCCACAGCTAGCTTGTCTTCCGGTGCCAAATCATCCATGCCCATGATGGCGATGATGTCACGCAGCTCGCGATAGCGCTGCAATGTGCCTTGCACAGCGCGAGCGGTCTCATAATGATCTGCACCCACAACCAATGGATCGAGCTGGCGGCTGGTGGAATCGAGTGGGTCCACGGCAGGATATATGCCGAGCGAAGCGATATCGCGAGACAGCACCACGGTGGAATCCAAGTGAGCAAAGGTCGTGGCAGGCGATGGATCGGTCAAATCGTCCGCGGGCACATACACGGCTTGAATGGATGTGATCGAGCCGACCTTAGTGGATGTAATACGCTCCTGCAAGCGGCCCATCTCTTCAGCCAATGTTGGCTGGTAGCCCACGGCCGATGGCATACGACCCAAGAGCGCGGATACTTCCGTGCCGGCCAAGGTGTAGCGATAGATGTTGTCTACGAAGAACAAAACGTCTTTGCCTTCATCACGGAAAGATTCAGCAATCGTCAAGCCCGTGAGAGCAACGCGCAAACGGTTGCCCGGTGGCTCGTTCATCTGGCCATACACCATGGCTACCTTGGAGTTCTCGAGGTTCTCGAGATCCACCACTTTGGAATCAGCCATCTCGTGATAGAAGTCGTTTCCTTCACGGGTACGCTCGCCCACGCCTGCGAACACAGACAAACCGCTGTGCGCCTTAGCGATGTTGTTGATGAGTTCCATCATGTTCACGGTCTTGCCCACGCCAGCGCCGCCGAACAAGCCCACTTTGCCGCCTTTAGCAAACGGGCAGACCAAATCGATCACCTTGATGCCAGTCTCTAGCAATTCTTGCGAAGGGTTGAGCTCGTCATACGCTGGCGCTTTGCGGTGAATTGACGCGGTGAGCGTCGCGTTCACAGGGCCGCGCTCGTCAATCGGGTTGCCCAGCACGTCCATGATGCGGCCGAGTGTGGCTTTGCCCACGGGCACCATGATGGATGCGCCAGAGTTGGTCACGATCATGCCGCGACGCAGGCCATCGGATGAGCCGAGCGCAATCGTACGCACAATGCCGTCGCCCAATTGCTGCTGCACTTCCAAGGTCAGCGCTGTGCCGTCCATCTTGAGCGCATCATAAATTTTAGGCATTTTGTCGCGTGGAAATTCCACGTCAACCACAGCGCCAATGCACTGAACGATTTTGCCTTGAACGCCTGAATTATGGGTAGCTTGAGCCATTTGGTTGCTCCGATTAAATTAAAACTTGTTGCTTGAGAATTGTTGAAATAGGCTGGGACGTTTAGCCGCTGATCGCGGCCGCGCCCGAGACGATCTCTGACAATTCTTTGGTAATCGCTGCTTGGCGCGTCTTGTTGTAGACGAGCTTCAATTCACCGATCACGCTGCCTGCGTTATCCGTGGCTGCTTTCATGGCGACCATGCGAGCAGCGTGCTCAGAGGCCATGTTTTCTGCGACCGCTTGATAGACCAATGCTTCCACATAGCGCACGAGCAAATCGTCGATCACGGTTTGCGCATCCGGCTCGTAGATGTAATCCCACGCATGCTGGTTGCCCGCTGCTTTCGATTCGGCTTGCATCTGGGCTGCCGATAGTGGCAGGAGCAAATCGACCGTGGGCACTTGGCTCATGGTGCTGGCAAACTTGTTGTAGCAGAGATAAACGGCACTCACTTCGCCGGCTGCATATGCATCAAGCATCACCTTCATCGGGCCAATCAATTTGTCCAGATGCGGGCGATCACCCAAATGCGTGATGTGCGAAACGACTTTTGCGCCAACGCGATTCAGAAAGCCCAATCCTTTGCCGCCGATAGCAACCGCTTTCGGCGTTTTACCGCTACTCTGCGTCTCGCGCAGTTTGACGGTCACAGCGCGAAGCAAATTGGTGTTCAAGCCGCCGCACAAACCTTTGTCTGTAGTGACCACGATGAAGCCGATGGATTTGCCATCGTTTTTCTTCATAAAGGTATGCACGTACTCAGGATTGGCTTGGCCGAGGTTATTGGCAATTGAGCGGATTTTTTCGCTGTAGGGCCGTGCTGCGCGCATCCGCTCCTGCGCCTTGCGCATCTTAGAGACCGAGATCATTTCCATGGCCTTGGTGATCTTCTTGGTGTTTTCCACCGATTTGATCTTGGTGCGTAGTTCCTTGCCTGATGCCATTGTTGACTCCTAGGGTGTTAGGTTTTTGTCAAGAATAAGAATCAAGCAAAGGTCTTTTTGAAAGCAGCAACTGCGGCCATCAATTCAGCTTCACCTTCTTTATCAAGCGCCTTGCTGCTCTCGATTTTCGCGAGCATCGGTGCATGCTTGTCTTGTAGATAGCTTTGCAGGCCAGCTTCAAACGACAAGATTTTCTTCACATCCACATCGTCCATGAAGCCTTTGTTGACAGCAAACAGCGTGGTGCCCATCGTGCCGATGGATTGCGGGCTGTATTGCTTTTGCTTCAAGAGCTCAGTCACGCGAGCGCCACGATCAAGCTGCTTGCGAGTGGCTTCGTCAAGATCAGACGCGAACTGCGCGAAAGCGGCCAATTCACGATACTGCGCCAAATCGGTACGGATACCGCCTGATTGGCCTTTGATGATCTTGGTTTGCGCTGCGCTGCCGACGCGAGAGACGGAGATACCAGCGTTGATCGCAGGGCGGATACCGGCGTTAAACAGGCTGGTTTCCAAGAAGATCTGACCGTCAGTGATCGAGATCACATTGGTCGGCACGAAGGCAGACACGTCGCCAGCTTGCGTTTCGATGATTGGCAATGCAGTGAGCGAACCCGTCTTGCCTTTGACCGCGCCTTTGGTGAAGGCTTCGACGTAATCGGCATTCACGCGAGCTGCGCGCTCGAGCAAACGGCTGTGCAGATAAAACACATCGCCTGGATAGGCTTCACGGCCTGGCGGGCGACGCAGCAGCAACGACACTTGGCGATACGCGACAGCTTGCTTAGACAAATCGTCATACACGATCAGCGCATCTTCACCACGATCACGGAAATATTCGCCCATGGTGCAGCCCGAATACGCTGACACGTATTGCATAGCGGCAGACTCAGAAGCAGATGCTGCAACCACGATGGTGTATTCCATCGCGCCAGCTTGCTCCAGCGCACGCACCACGTTTTTGATCGAAGAGGCTTTTTGGCCAATCGCAACATAAACGCAGGTCATGTTTTGACCTTTTTGGTTGATGATCGCGTCAATCGCTACCGCTGTCTTGCCGGTCTGGCGGTCGCCAATGATCAGCTCGCGTTGGCCGCGGCCTACGGGAACCATCGAGTCAATCGACTTCAAGCCGGTTTGCATCGGCTGATCGACAGATTGACGCGCGATCACGCCCGGCGCAACCTTTTCAATCACGTCGGTCATCTTCGCATTGATCGGACCTTTGCCGTCAATCGGCTGGCCGAGCGCGTTGACCACGCGGCCAATCAGCTCAGGGCCCACAGGCACTTCCAAAATGCGGCCGGTGCACTTGACCACATCGCCTTCGGAGATGTGTTCGTATGCGCCCAAAATCACGGCGCCCACGGAATCGCGCTCCAAATTCAACGCGAGGCCGAAAGAGGCTGTGCCGTCTGGCGCAGATGGGAATTCAAGCATCTCGCCTTGCATGGCATGAGACAAGCCATGCACGCGAACGATACCGTCGGTCACGGAGACCACGGTGCCTTGGTTGCGGACGTCTGTGTTACCAGAGAGGCCTTCGATACGGCTTTTCAGCAGTTCGGAAATTTCTGCGGGATTGAGTTGCATAACCTATCCTTTTTCTTTCAAGTTGCTTTGATTGCTAAATTGTCAAGTTCAGGCAAGCAAAGCTGTTTTCATCTGTGCGAGGCGAGATTGGACGGAAGTGTCGAGCACCTCATCACCCACCACCACGCGAATGCCGCCAATCAGCTCGGGCACGATTTGCACCTTTGCATTGAGCTTGCGGCCAAAGCGTTTTTCAAGCAAAGCGCTCACATCGGCTAGCGCTGCACCTTCAATGGGGAAGGCGCTTTGCACCAACGCATCGGAGCTGCCGCTTTGCGCATTTTTCAAAGCGCGAAACTGGGCAGCGATCTCGGGCAAGGCGCTCACGCGGCCATTGTCGATCACGGTGTGCAGAAAGTTTTTTCCACTTTCTGGCAGCGTGACTTTCGCCACACCAGAGAGCATGTCAAACACTTGAGCGTCGCTCACATTCGGGTTGGCGGCAAAAGCTTGCAGTTGCTCATTAGAGGCAACTTGCGCCAAGGGCTGCAACCAAGCGTCAGCAGCTTGCAAATCTGCGCGAGCGGCTTTGAACAGCGCTTCGGCGTAAGGGCGGGCAATGGTGGCGAGTTCGGCCATGTTTGCTCCGCGCTTAAAGCTCAGCCTTCAAGCGGCCCAGCAAATCAGCATGCACAGAAGCGTTGACTTCTTTGCGCAAGATTTGCTCAGCGCCCTTGACGGCCAGCGCAGCAACTTGCTCACGCAGTGCCTCGCGGGCTTTGTTGGCGAGTTGATCGGCCTCAGATTTGGCTGCGGCGATGATTTTGGCGGCCTCTTCCGTGGCTTTGGCTTTCGCCTCTTCCACAAGAGTTAGGCCACGGCGTTCTGCATCAGCTAGGCGAGTGGCAGACTCAGTGCGCGATTTGGCCAGCTCTTCTTCCACGCGCTTGTTAGCGCTGGAGAGTTCGAGTTTGGCTTTATCGGCAGCGGCCAAGCCTTCTTGCACTTTGAAGGCGCGATCATCGAGCGCTTTTTTGAGCGGCGGCACGACGAAGCTTTTTGTGAACCACACGAATATGAGGAACACAATGATCTGAATGATCAGGGTGGCGTTGATATTCACAACTATTCCTTGCGAGTTTGTTTAAACGAAATGCATTTTTTCAAATGCTGCAAAACGCTGCCGGTATGCCGCGTTTCGCTTTTCAACAAACAGCTGAAATTACTTAACCAAACGGGCGATCTGGCCCAAGAATGGGTTAGCCGTAGCGAACCACAGTGCAATACCCGTACCGATAATGAACGCAGCGTCGATCAGACCAGCGAGCAAAAACATCTTGGTTTGCAATTCGCCCATCAGCTCTGGCTGGCGTGCAGCGGACTCGAGATACTTCGAGCCCATGATGCCGATACCGATACAAGCACCTAAAGCGCCCAGACCAATGATCAGACCGGTGGCGAGGGCGACAAAGCTAATAACTTCCATGATGACTCCTGAGGGATAAAAAAGTTGAAGAGAAAAAGAAAACGAAATTTATTCGGAGATAACGACAGCCGAGCTCAATGTGCGTCATGCGCTTGACCAAGGTACACCAAGGTCAACATCATGAACACGAAGGCTTGCAGCGTGATCACCAGAATGTGGAAGATCGTCCAAGCCAAGCCTGCAACGATATGAATGAATGTGACAAACAGGCCAGTGCCTGAAAGTGCGAATGAGCCGCCGAGCAAAGCGATCAGCATAAAAATAAGTTCGCCAGCATACATATTGCCGAACAGTCGCATGCCGTGAGAGACGGTTTTGGCAACAAATTCAATCATTTGCATCGCGAAGTTGACCACGCCGAGGATGATGGCGAAAATCGGGTTTTTGCTCGTGCCAAACGGAGCAGACACCAGCTCATGCGCCCAGCCGCCAGCGCCTTTGATTTTGATGTTGTAGTAAATGCAGATCAAGAGAATCGCCACGGCCATGCCCATGGTGATCGACAAATCGGCGGTAGGCACAACGCGCATGTAATCTTTCGCGCCAATCGCAGGGCCGGCCACATGCCAGATAGACGGTATGAAATCAACCGGTAACATATCCATGAAGTTCATCAAGAAAATCCAGATGAAGATCACCATCGCCAGGGGCACAACAAATTCCCGGCTCTTGGCGTTATGCACGATGCCTTTGGCTTGGCTATCAACCATTTCATAAATCATCTCAACCAAGCCTTGCAAGCGACCGGGTGCGCCAGATGTTGCGCGGCGCGCTGCGAAATACATGAAGGCGCAAGCAATCACACCAAGGGTGATCGACCAAAACACCGAATCAATGTTGATAACAGAAAAGTCAACAACTTCCGTCTGCACTTTGTTTTGCAGATGCGTGAGATGGTGAACAATGTATTCACCGGAGGTAGGAGCTTGTCCGCTGGTTGCCATGTTTTTCAGTCTCTAAGCCTAGGTCAATTCAAATTTTTATTGCCTCGATCTTCAAACCTGCGCCGTTGGCTTGGGTTTGACAATCGCTGCCACGAAATACACTTTCATCGTCAAGATCAAGCCCACAAGTAGCGCTGGCCAACTTAAGTTGGCTATCAGGCTCGGTGCGAGTGCCAGCATGCCAATGCTGAGTCCAATCTTAACCATCTCCCACAACATAAACGCCATAGCGCCCGCTGTTGCATTCATGCGAGACAGTGGAGACGTCATACCCCGCGCAAGCACTGCTGCGGGAATGGCGACTGCCAAACTGCCATAGGCGGCCGATAGAGCGACCGCCGCATCGAAAATGATCAAGCTGATCACTCCAATAACGACAGATGCCATCAACATCCAAAGCACGATCCGCCAAGGAGAGATGGCGGGTTGGGTTTTGCGCAACTGGGCTGCATCTTCATGCGACCAGCGGCGAAAAGCCCGGTTGTCTGTTTCTTCTTGACTGGGCTCATCAAACGGCAGGGGCGGCGGCAATGTTTTCACAAAAGTAACCTATTCCTGCGCTGAGCGACGTTTCCAGCAAAGCCTCAGATTATAGGTTGAAACTACGTACAAACCCATGCAAAAACCAACGAATGCGCACTGACTTCGCCGCAAAGGCACAATCTCAACATGATCACTCTTATCAAACTCCTTCATCTTTTCGCCGGCATCGTCTGGCTTGGCGGCATGGCCTTCATGCTGTTTGCATTGCGCCCGACGCTTGTGGCGCAACTCGAAGGCCCAGCGCGACTCACTTTTCTTACCCAAGTGCTGCAACGTTTCTTTGCTATCGTTTTAGGGGCAATCGCAGTGCTTTTGCTGAGCGGCTTGCACTTGTATGGCGCGGGAGCTAAAGCGGTGGGCATGAGCAGCATTCCACTGGGTTGGCATCTGATGTTTGGCCTCGGAATCGCAATGATGCTGGTGTTTGGCCATATTTATTTTGCGGGATTTAAGGGCTTGAAGCGGGCTGTAGCCGCAGCGAATTGGCCAGTTGCTGCGGGCAAGGCAGCACTGATTCACAAAATGGTCGTGCTCAATTTTGCTTTGGGCATTGCGGCAGTGGCGGCTGTACGGCTGCTGTAAGTACCGATCAAGCCTCAGGCTTTATTTCCATGCCGTTTTTTAAGCCAAATCGACCAGTAGCCGGTATGTTATCTGCGCAGAATGCTATTAAATCAGTAGCGCTTTGCACCCTCTTCGCCCTAGCCTCTTGCGCCACCGTGAACGACGATTACAGCCCCGCCAAGAAACACCATCGCCAAGGCGGCTTCCAAAACAACTACACGACAGCCGACGACAAATCACAATGGGATTTTCTGCGCTGGCAGCTAGAGCGAGCCCGCGCCGGCTTGCCTAAGCCACCCGAGAGGCCTACCACTGTCGTTGCACCAGACATGAAGTTTGTGGGCGCAAACATCGGCTCTCGCCAAGAACCCGCCATCACTTGGATCGGCCACGCCACCATGCTGGTGCAAATGGGCGGTCTCAATATCTTGACCGACCCGATCTTCTCTGACCGCGCTTCTCCCGTGCAGTTCGCCGGCCCCAAGCGCTATCAGCCGCCCGGCATCGCTTTGAAAGACTTGCCGCACATTGATGCTGTGCTGCTCTCGCACAACCATTACGATCATTTGGACACTGGCAGCGTGAAAGCATTGAACGCGCAGGCCGGCGGCGCGCCGATTTTCATCGTGCCGCTGGGCGTGAAGAAATGGTTTGCTGGCGAAGGCATCACAAATGTGCAGCAGCTCGATTGGTGGGATAAAACCACGGTGAAAACCGCCGCCGGCCAAGTCGAAGTGCATTTCACGCCAGTGCAGCATTGGAGCGCCCGAGGCTCGGGAGACCGCCGCGCCACGCTCTGGGGCGGCTACGCCCTCTTCGCCAGCGATTTCCACACTTATTTCAGCGGCGACACCGGCTATTCGCAAGATTTCATCGATACGCAAAAGCACTTCGCCGCGCGGCAAACCGAGGCACTCGGCGGCGGCTTCGACATGGCGCTCATTGCGGTGGGCGCATATGAACCCAGATGGTTCATGAAAGAGCAACACGTCAACCCCGAAGAGGCCGTACAAATCCACCTCGATCTAAAAGCCAAGCGCAGCATTGGCGTGCATTGGGGCACGTTTGACCTCACCGACGAATCACTCGATCAACCACCGAAAGATTTAGCCGCCGCCCGCGCCGCGAAGAAGCTGCCGCAAGAGGCCTTTGACGTGATGGCGATTGGGCAGACCTTGAAACTGCCTCGCCGTAAAGTTTCACAGTGATTTAGGCGGTTAGCCGGCGTATTTACTGCGCAGAGTGCTATTAAATCAGGAGTAATAGAGAAAATTGGGGTCGGATCACAATTCAGGACAACGATCTTCCCGGTGCGAACCCACGCCAATACGAAATTGTGCTCTGACCCAAATTTTCTCGGAGCACGCTGGCAAAATTCTTTTTGCGAACATCGTTTGAACGCAACAGTTTTGCGCCATCTTTTGTACCCACGGTCTCCGCAGGGGAGATGGTTTGAACTACATCAATACTTCGGCGGCTGGTACTGTCTTTACGCGAACGCCAAAGCTCCCGATGTTGGCTAAGGTTTCGTTGTGATGAGCTGATATTTGCGCGGCAGTCAGCGTGTTGTTGTCTCTCGTCGAATGTCCGTCGGCAACTAAGATCACTGGATAACCCAAGGCCAATGCACGCCGCGTCGTCGTGTCAACGCAGAACTCGCTTTGCAGACCGCAGATGATCAATTGCTCCACGCCTCGTTGCACAAGAATCGCTTGCAAATTAGTTTGGTGAAATGAGTCCGTAGCTGTTTTTCTCACGAACGTGTCTGAAGCAAGAACTTCAAGCGATTTCTCGAGCTGCCATCCATCCGTGCCGTGCTGTAGCGAGCCCGTTAGCGATTCGTGTTGAATGACAATCACGGGCATATTGGCCTCCCGCATTTTACGAGCCACTTGATTGATACGCTCGATAACACGCTCAGCGTCAAACGCCTGATGCTCTCCGCTGCAAAGCGCATGTTGAACGTCAATGATGAGAAGAGCGGTTTTCATGTTTTACGCCTAAATATTGAAAGCAAAGATAAGAATATCGCACGAAGCGACAGACACGCGTGGCGATAGCAAGCTGCACCCACACACTTATCCGTAGCGCAAAAGAAAGCCACGCACATCACCTGCGGAGACCGTTGGGTGGTTGGATTGAAAATTTTTTGGGAAGGCGCGCGGGGAGAGGGTTAGATAGTGAAGATCTCTATCGCGTGTGTTTTCAAAAAAGTTTACGAGACGACTGCAGGGCGGTAGGCCGCTGGTACAAAAGGTCGCGTGAAACGGTCAGTATGCAAGAATCCTTCGCCCCTCGACAAGCTCAGGACAGGCCAAGCTCAGGGCGAACGGGCAATTACTGTGAATTAGACAGCAATTAACGCAATAAATACGCCGGCGAACCGCTGATTTAGTGCTGCAAACTCACCAGTCTGCCGCGCCAGTAGCCCGGGCGGCGATGTGTGTTGGCGAATGCTACGACGATGATTTCGTCATGTCGAAATGCGTAAATCACAACATACGGGAAGCCCTTGACGACGCATTGCCTGAGATCGGGGTCTATAGGTTTCCAGCCGAGAGGAAAGCGCTGGATGCGCATGATGCTGGCTTCGAACTCTTTGATGAGCCTCTCGCTCAGTTTGGGATCAATCGCTTTGTAATATTGCGCCGCTTCAATAGCTTCAACATCAACGGCGTGCAGCCGCCGCACTTTCATACGGCGCGCATCTTGGCAATCAGCGCTTCAATAGGAGCCGCCTGTATCTCGCCACGGTCATAGGCTGCCAGTCTGTCTTTCGCCTCAAGCGCCCAAGCGCCTTGAATCGCAGGATCGGGCTCATCAAGCATTTCGAAAAGCGAATCGATCAAAAAAAGCTGCTCCTGCGGGCGCAGTGTGCGAGCGGTGGCGAGTATTTCGGCGGTGGTCATAAGGGTGACTCCTTGAGTGCTGGAATACTAACATTTTGAGCGAAGGCGCATCAACCAAAGCGCTGATCACCCGAATGCAAAAAATGCTTGCAGGCGGAGACCGTTGGGTAGTCGGATCGTAAATTTTTTTGAAAGGCGCGCGGGGAGAGGGTTGGTTTGCAATGGCCTCTACGCGTGTGTTTTCAAAACAATTATCCGAGACGACTGCCCTACGGTACGCCGCTGGTCCAAAAGGGCGCGTGAAAGAGTTGCGTGCAGCTATCGTTTGCAAAGATGAAACGGTCTGCGTGCGCCGAGAAAAGTGGGTCAGAGCCCAATTTCGGCTGTGCGTTGCTGCCTCCGGTGGAGCTATTTTCCTGAATTGGGATCTGACCCCATTTTTCTCTTTTAGTATTACTTTGATAGCATTCCACGCAATAAATACGCCGGCGATATGTCATTTTTCATCCAAAATCTCATATCAAACGCCGCTTGTATTTGCAAACCAGCAAGCCCGCAAGCTACACTGCATTCACCCAAACAATTTAAGGATCAAGACACCATGACCAGCCGCCGCGAACTGCTCACCTTCACCATAGCATCCACCATCGCAACAAGCGCGACAACCAACGCCTTCGCGCAAGATTATCCCAACAAGCCGATCAAAATCGTCGTACCCTTCCCCGCAGGCGGCAGCTCGGACGGCACGGGGCGATTGATTGCTGACAAGCTCGGCCAGGTATTGAAGCAAAGCGTGGTGGTGGACAACAAAGGCGGCGCGGGCGGAATGATTGGCACCGATCTCGTGGCCAAGTCTGCGGCTGATGGCTATACGCTCGTGCTGGTTGATGTGTTCCATGCCAGCACACCGATCTACACCGCGAAAATGCCGTATGACGCCGTGCGCGATTTCACGCCGATCTCACTCATTGGCAAAACGCCCGCTTTCCTCCTCACGCACTCAGGCTTCGAGGCCAAGACGGCGCAAGACGTGCTCCGCTACGCTCGCGCTAATCCTGAGAAACTCTCCATGGCGATTGCTGGCACAGGCTCGGTGGTCGTTGATCTTTTCAAAGCCCGTAGCGGTATCAAATTCATCAGCGTGCCCTACCAAGGCAGTTCGCGCGCGATGATTGATTTGATGAGCGGCCAGGTTAACACCTTCATCACCACCATGACCAGCGCTGGCGGATTTGTGAAAAGCGGCAAGCTCATACCGCTGGCTGTCACAGGCAGTCGCCGCCATCCTGATTACCCCACGGTGCCCACCTTCGCCGAGGTCGGCGTGAGCGGCATGGATTACGAGCAGTGGTTTGGCCTCATGGGCCCCGCCCGCATGCCAGCCGCAGTGACGAATCGCTTAGCTGCCGCGATGGATGAAGTCCTCAAAATGCCCGATGTGCGAGAAAAACTAGCCGTGCTCGCGCTCACGCCTGCGGCGGGTGGCATGGCAGAGATGAAAGCGATGGTAGAAGGCGATACCGCGCGCTGGCAACGCCTAGCGCAAGAGCTCAATATCAAGCCGGCAGAGTAATTTTTAGTTGTTTTGAGCCAACCGCACGAGCAAGCAGGCGCGAAAAGGTGACTCGCATAGTGCTTGGGCTTTTATTTCGGAGGTAACGCGGTCGTTGGGATTTGATCCAGCCTCCTCCAACGCTATGAGTTTAATAGCACTCCGCGCAGTATACACGCCGGCTAAACGCTCAAATCGCCTTACAAACCACCCATCCAGTCGTCCCAACGATGGATTTGATGCCGTCGAGTTGGGTGCGAAGCGCGTCATCAACGGCGGGGAGTTTCAGCAGTTGGCCTTTGCGCTCGGGCAGCTCCTGCACGACTTTGGCTGTGCGCACGCCGCGCTTGGTCAGGCTCGCCAAGGTTTCGTTGGCTTGCGCTTGGCTGGCGTATGCGCCCAAAGCAATGCCGGGCTCTAGGCTTGGATTTTTGAGAGCTTCAAAGGCCACGCTGAGCTCGCGCAACTCAGATTTTTTCTTCGCCACCAAATCTGCATTGGCGTATTTGCCCATGTAGACGATCCAGCGGGCGCGCTCTGTGCTGTTTTCCAAGCTCCACGCGCCAGCGGGCAGGTTGGCCGCGGCTGTGCGCACAGCGCTGGCTTTTGCGGCATCGAGCAAGCTGCTTTGCAGACATTCGGGTGCTTTTGGAGGCGGCGCAAAAGCCAGGGCCTCGACTCGCTTGGCTTCCGTAGAGTTCAGCAGGCGAATGGCTTCGGGCTTGATCTGAGCTTGCAGGCGCTGCGGCTCAGACTGATTGGAAGGCGCTAAGCCAAGACCAGCCAAATGCCCGGCTTCCCAAGCGAAGTAGGCGCCGTTGGCCAAAAGCAGCAGTAAAACAAGGAATCTGAGCATGACTTTAAACAGAAGATGGAGGCCGCACGCTCACCTCTTGGCTTGCAACACGTTGTAATCCTTGAGAAGTATGCACCATCAAAGCCCCACTGCTATCGACGCCCTGCGCCACGCCTTGGCTGCCGTCGCTCAGAGCCACTTCACGGCCACACAGGCCATCGCGTGCGGCAAAACGGCTGGAAAAGGCCGCAAAGCCGGCGCGCTCAAATTCCAGTAGATCTGCAAGCAATCGGGCAAAAAGCAGCTCTAAGGCTGTTTGCGGGCAGCTGGCGGGGCTGATTTCTTGGTGGCAAGCGCTTTGGAAGCTGGCCGCAGTCGTTGAATTGACGTCGGCTTGGAGAGGATGGATGTTGATGCCGATGCCGATCACGGCGAATCTTTCGCGGGCAGTTGCCGCGCCGGGCGAGATCGCCGGCGACAGGGCTGGTGCAGCGGTTTCAATCAAAATACCGGCCAACTTGCGGCCTTGCCACCAAAGATCATTGGGCCATTTGAGCTGAATCTGCTCACCCGCCTCTGAGCTTAAGCTCTGCGCCACACTCGTGCCCACTGCCAAGCTCAGGCCCTCCCAACTCGATGGCGAGAGATTCAGGCCAAAAGAGAAGGTCAGCGAATCGCCAACGCTCGATTGCCACGCCCGCCCCATGCGCCCGCGCCCGGCGCTTTGCCGCTCAGCCACAAGCAGCGTGGGCTCGGTGCGCCCAGAGCGCGCGCGGCGCATGAGCTCGGTGTTGGTGGAATCGATTTCGGGGAGAATTTCCACGCTAAAACTGGCCAACGATGGCAGCCCCAGTGCCATGACTTGCTGCCAAATATTTTCGGCGGGCCAAGGTATGCTGCCACGCAAGGAGGAATGAGCGCCTTGAGGCTCCTGCGCTGCGCTCATTATTTTTTAGCCAGCATGGTGCCCCGGCATTTTTTGCTGCCGCACAAGCACTGGTATTGCGCTTTGAGCTTCTTCGTGTAGGGCTCGTCGATCACCAGCCCGTAGTCATAAAACAGCTCTTCGCCTTTTTTTAAATCACGCAGGGCTTTGATCCACACGCGCAGATTGTGCTCATCTTCATCGGCTTCGCAATTGGGCGCGCAGGCATGGTTAATCCAGCGCGAATCATTGCCATTGTCGTTGCCATCAATGCAGCGGCCATCAATCAATGAAAAGTAAAACGTATGATTGGGCTGGCTCGGATCATGTGGATGGCGGCGCAGCGCTTCCTTCCAAGAGATGATGCGGCCTTGGTATTCAATGAGCACTTGCCCCGCCGGAATATCGCGCAGCGCATACATGCCATTGCCATGAATGCCCGAGGCGCGCACTTCAATCAAACGCTCGGTGATCTGTGGGGGCTGAATGTACGCAGACTTGGGTGCAGCGGATTTTTTTGCAGGCATGAAAAAAGTATTTTGGCAAAGTGCCGAAAAATTTGTTATCTTGGAATGGTGCGTGTGCGCGTGTGCGTGTGCGCATGTAGGCGTGCGCACGCACATGTGCGCGTGCGAGAACTGGATTATATGAAGACTCTGATCATTGCTGAAAAACCATCTGTTGCGCAAGACATCGTGCGCGCGCTCACGCCTACCGCAGGCAAGTTTGAAAAGCACGATGAATACTTTGAGAGCGACAAATACGTTGTGAGCTCAGCCGTGGGCCATTTGGTAGAAATCCAGGCGCCAGAGGAATTTGACGTCAAGCGCGGCAAATGGAGCTTTGCTAATTTGCCGGTCATCCCGCCGCATTTTGATTTGAAGCCGGTCGACAAAACGAAGACGCGCTTGAATGCTGTCGTCAAGCTCGCCAAGCGCAAAGATGTGAATGCACTGATCAACGCATGCGACGCCGGGCGCGAAGGCGAGCTGATCTTTCGCTTGATTGAGCAATACGCAGGCTCGGATAAAGGCGGCAAGCACACGCCGCTTGGCAAGCCCGTCTCACGCCTGTGGCTGCAAAGCATGACGCCGCAGGCCATTCGCGATGGCTTTGATGTGCTGCGGAGTGACAAAGACATGCGGCCGCTGGCTGATGCCGCGCGCAGCCGCTCGGAAGCCGATTGGCTGGTGGGCATCAATGGCACGCGCGCCATGACGGCTTTCAACTCGCGCGATGGCGGATTTTTCTTGACCACGGTGGGCCGCGTGCAAACGCCAACGCTGGCTGTGGTGGTGGAGCGCGAAGAGCAAATTCGCAAGCATATCTCGCGTGATTATTGGGAAATTCACGCGAGCTTCTTGGCTGAGGCCGGCGAATATCCTGCCAAATGGTTTGATCCGAAATTCAAGAAAGATGAAGACGCAGATCGCCGCGCGGATCGCATTTGGGATGAAAAAACTGCGCGAGAAATTGCGGACGCTGTGCGCAGTAAAGCAGCCAGCGTCACAGAAGAATCCAAGCCTTCGACGCAAGCTTCTCCCGGCTTGTTTGATCTCACCAGCCTGCAGCGCGAAGCCAATGGCAAATTTGGCTTCTCCGCGAAGACCACGCTGCAACTCGCGCAATCGCTCTATGAGCGCCACAAAGCCCTCACGTATCCGCGTACCGATTCGCGCTACTTGCCGGAAGACTATGTGCCTGTGGTCAAGCAGACCTTTGAGATGCTGGCCGATTGCGGCCACAAGCATCTGGAGCCGCATGCTGCCGTGGCGCTCAACAATGGTTACATCAAGCCGAGCAAGCGCATTTTTGACAACGCAAAAGTATCAGATCACTTTGCCATCATCCCGACGCTGCAATCGCCGAGCAATTTGAGCGAAGCTGAGTTCAAGCTTTACACGCTGGTGGTGCGCCGCTTCATGGCGGTGTTTTTTCCGTCAGCGGAATATCAGATCACCACCCGCATCACTACCGCGCTGAATCACAACTTTAAGAGCGAAGGCAAAGTTCTCGTCAAGCCCGGATGGCTGGCCATCTATGGCAAAGAAGCCGATGATGAGATGGAGAAAAAAGAAGGTGAGAACTCAAAAACGCTCACTGCCGTCAAGCCCGGCGAGATGGTGAACAACGAAACCGTGGATGCCAAAGGCCTCAAAACTCGCCCACCCGCGCGCTACTCCGAGGCCACGCTCCTGGGCGCGATGGAAGGCGCAGGCCGCTTTGTGGAAGACGACGAGTTGCGCGAAGCATTGGGCGAAAAAGGCCTCGGCACACCCGCCACCCGCGCCGCCACGATTGAAGGATTGCTGAATGAGAAATACATGCTGCGCGAAGGTCGCGAGATGATTCCCACGGCCAAAGCCTTCCAGTTGATGACGCTGCTCAGAGGCTTAGGCGTAGAAGAGCTTTCCAAACCGGAGCTCACAGGCGAATGGGAAAGCAAGCTCGCACTCATGGAAAAAGGCAAGCTCACCCGCGCCAGTTTCATGGCCGACATTGCCGCGATGACCGAGAAAATCGTGCGCAAAGCCAAAGAATACGACCGCGACACCGTGCCCGGCGATTACGCCACACTCAAAGCGCCCTGCCCCAATTGCGGCGGCATCGTGAAAGAAAACTATCGCCGCTACACCTGCACCGGCGTGCCGGGCGCGCCTGTCAAACCGCCTGTTGATGGCGAAGCACAAAAAGAAGGCTGCGGATTTAGCTTCGGCAAATCCCCTGCAGGCCGCACGTTTGAGCCCGCAGAAGTCGAAGAATTCATCACCAACAAACACATCGGCCCGCTGGAGGGCTTTCGCTCCAAAGCCGGCTGGCCTTTCTCAGCTGAGATGGTGATCAAGTTCAGCGAGGAAGATAAAAACTGGAAGCTTGAATTCGATTTCGGCGACGAAGCCCGCGCAGCGCAAACGGGTGAGATCGTCGATTTATCAGCAGAAATCTCGCTCGGTGCCTGTCTCAAATGCAAGAGCCCCGTGAAAGCATTTGGCAAGAGCTACGTTTGCGAAAAATCTGTGCCTACCCATGAACAGCCCACGCCGAGCTGCGATTTCAAAAGTGGCCAAATCATTTTGCAGCAGCCGATTGAGCGCGAGCAAATGACCAAATTGCTGGAGACCGGCAAGACCGATCTGCTCGATAAATTCGTCAGCATGCGCACCCGTCGCGCCTTCAAAGCCTTCCTCTCGTGGGATGCCGAAGCCGGAAAGGTCAGCTTCGCCTTCGAGCCCCGCGAGAGCAAATTCCCACCTAGAAAAACGGCTGCGGGCAAAACGCCATTTGCAAAAAAAGTAGCCGGCAAAGCAGCTGCAGCAAAAACTCCTGTCGCCAAAAAAGCAGCGGCAAAGAAAGCACCGGCAGCGAAGAAGGTGGCTGCGAAATCCACTGCACCAAAAGTCAAAGCAGCCCCGCGCGCGGGCACACTGAAACCCAGCGCCGCACTAGCCGCCGTCATCGGCGACGGCCTCTATGGCCGAGGCGAAGTCACCAAGAAACTTTGGGACTACATCAAAGCCCAAAACCTGCAAGACGCAAAAGACAAACGCACCATCATCGCCGATGCAAAGCTAGAGCCCGTCTTCGGCAAAGCATCGGTCACGATGTTTGAAATCGCGGGCTTGATTGGCAAGCATTTGAGTTAGTTTTTAAGTGTTTTAGGCAGTTAGCCGGCATAGATACTGCGTAAAGCGCTATTGAATTAGTAGTGATCATGCCGTTCGCCCTGAGGTATCGAAGGGCATGGCATGCGTACCATTACATTCGAAGTCTTGTACCAGCGGCCTACCATCGGGCATTTGCCTCAGACAATTTTTTGAAAACACACGCGATAGAGTTGTGTAGCGCACCAACCGACCTGCCCACGCGCCTTCCAAAAAAATTTCTGATCCAAACACCCAATGGTCTCCGCCTGCTTAGGATTTCAGAGCGTATCAATGCTCAGGTTTTTGCTCTTTCGCAAAGCATATAAACAGCTAATCCATCTGGCGTTTCAATCGTTTTGATGCACTTGAATCCTGCTTTCTCGTAGCAGCGAGTAGCTCGCAAATTGTCGGGTGCGGGATCAACCTGCAATTTGGTAACCAGAGGATCTGAAAATAAAAGTTGGATCATTGCCTTCACTAGTCGAGTGCCAAGACCAATATTTAGCAAATGGGCTCACCTATCGACTGATCAATGCCACGAACACCTGGGTCAGTCTCATCTTCCCACCAGCCATCTCCGCTACCGAGAGCGATATACGATTGCGCGTAGGCAAAGGGCTGGCCATTGAGCAATGCGATATAAAGCGTAACCGCATGCTCTGCAAGCACGCATGGAAGGTACTCCGCTCGCACTTCCTCTAGGCTTGGTCGCTCATTGCCTCACCACTCAGAAACATGGTCTTGATTTAACCACTTGTGCAGCAGTGGTATATCTTTCTCAAGCATGAGACGAAGCTCTATCGTTTCGGATGAAAAATTCATAACGCTTACAGGCTATCCTGCGGAGACCATTGGGTGTTTGAATCAGAAATTTTTTGGAAGGCGCGCGGAGCGAGGGTTGGTTTCTAACGGCCTCTATCGCGTGTGTTTTCAAAAAATTGTCTGAGGCAAATCCCGATGGTAGGCCGCAAGTACAAAAGTTTGAATGAAACGGCAGCCATGCAAGACCCTTCGACACCTCAGGGCGAACGGATAGCACTATTGATTCAATAGCGCTTAACGCAGTATCTACGCCGGCGATATGGCCAAAACGCTTGAACTATGCCGCGCGAGCATCTTCCTTGATCATATCAACCGCTTTCTCCGCAATCATGATCGTGGGCGCATTGGTGTTGCCGCTGATGAGCTGGGGCATGATGGATGCATCAATGACGCGGAGATTTTGCAGGCCGTGAACTTTGAGCCGTGCATCAACGACATTGAGCGCTCCACCGCCCATCCGGCAAGTGCCCACCGGGTGATAGATCGTGTCGCCGTGGTTGCGGATGAACTGCTCGATTTGCGCATCGGTTTGTGAGGTGGCCGAGAGCGGCAGCTCTTTGCCTGCAAAGCCTGCGAGCGCAGGTTGGTTCAAAATGCCGCGCATAATTTTGAAGCCTTTGACCATGCGCTGCACGTCATCTGCATCGCTCATGAAAGCGGGATCTATTCGGGGCGCGGCAAACGGATCTTTGCTGGAGAGCGTGAGGCTGCCACGACTCTTGGGGCGCACAACGCAGACGTGGCAGGAGTAGCCATGCCCCCACGTGGGCGTGCGTCCGTGGTTGATGAGTTTGCCAACGACGAAGTGCAATTGCAAATCGGGGCGCGCCTCGTCTGGCGAGCTCTTGATGAAGCCGCCGGCTTCTGCGAAATTCGTCGTGAGCATGCCGGTGCGCGTGTTTCGCCAATCTTTGATGCCTTTCAAGCCATTGAGCATGGCTTTGAACGAGAGACCAAAAAGATCGGTGAGCTGCGGCGCGTTGTAAACCTGCACAGCATCCAAGTGATCATGCAAATGCTGGCCCACGCCAGGCAGATCATGCAGCGTGGTGATGCCTTTTTCCTGTAAATGCGCACCCGAGCCCACACCAGACAGCATGAGCAGCTGAGGCGACGCGAATGCACCGCCGCTCAGCAACACTTCGCGCGTAGCCTTGATCGTCTTGATCTCACCGGCTTGCCTGTATTCCACACCGATGGCGCGCTTGCCTTCAAACAACACACGCGTGGCATGCGCGCCGGTGATCACTTGCAGATTGGCGCGACCAAGATGGGGCGTGAGATAGCCTTTGGCTGCGCTCCAGCGCTCGCCGTTTTTGTGCGTGACTTGGTACATGCCCATACCCTCTTGGCTCTCGCCATTGAAGTCGGGGTTGACTGAGTAGCCCGCTTGGCGGCCAGCCTCGACGAAGACGGGTCCGAAGCGATTAGGCGAAGTCAAATCTTTGACATTGAGTGGCCCGCCAGCGCCATGCAAATCGCTCGCACCACGTTCATTATTCTCAGCGCGCTTGAAGTACGGCAACACATCCTTCCAAGCCCAGCCGGCGTTGCCTTGGCGCTCCCAATCGTCGTAATCTTCCCGCTGGCCACGAATGTAGATCATCGCGTTGATCGAGCTGGAGCCGCCCAACACTTTGCCGCGCGGCTGATAGCCTTTGCGGCCATTCAAGCCTTTTTGCGGCACAGTCTCATAAGCCCAATTGGCAATCTTTGTTTGCGCCATCACGGCTAAGCCTGCAGGGCAATGAATCAGCACCGAGCTGTCTACCGGCCCCGCTTCAAGCAACGCCACTTTTACGGCAGGATCTTCACTCAAACGTGAAGCCAACACACAACCCGCCGAGCCGCCGCCTACGATCACGTAATCAAACATTATTCCAATCTCCTTATGCATGCATCGTAAGCCTGTGCAGAGTCAGTTTCTAGAGACGCTTATCGGAAACGATGCGGAATTACCCTTAAGAGAGAAGTCTCAAAGAGAAAATGGCATATTGCCGGCGTATTTATTGCGTGGAGTGCTATTGAATTTGTAGTACTCGGAAGATTTCTACCTGGATAGAGCGGCTGCGTGGTGAGGGCTACTGCGTCTACCTCCGGTTCCTGCTCGGGAGCATGCGGCACCTGCCGCAAGATGACGAAGTGAAAACGATGCTCGTTTTCTAGCCCTGTGCTGCAAATGTCGGCAGCCGCATTAGCCCTCACCACGCGGCCTGTTTGAAGTGCGGAAAATCTTCGCTCGAACTCAATCGCGTTCTACAAAACGGTCTGCGGGAGCGGTATTCGGGCGGGCGATTTTCGCAGCGCAGGGTTCAAAACCGCATAGCGGTTTTTACTTGTCATTCAAGGCGACAGGTGTCGCCTAGCTCCCGAGCAGGGTACATGAGCCCGCCCGAATACCGCTCCCGCAGATCACAAGCCTCGCCAACCAAATTAATCAGGTTCTGACCCCAATTAATTCCGACGCGCCTTCACAGCCTGAGACAAGACTTGCAAAGCTTTCATCGAATCATCCCATCCAAGACAAGCATCGGTGATGCTCTGGCCGTAGGTGAGTTGGGAAGCATCGTCTTTACCCGGTGTAAATTTTTGCGCGCCGGCTTGCAAGTGGCTTTCTAGCATCACACCGAAAACGCTCTTGCTACCCGAGGTAATTTGCGCTGCAATATCGCGCGCCACATCAAGTTGCTTCTCATGCTGCTTCGATGAATTGGCATGACTGCAATCGACCATCAAGCTTTGCGGTAACTTCGCCGCCGCCAAATCTTTGCAAGCAGCAGCCACACTTGCCGCATCGTAATTCGGCGTTTTTCCGCCGCGCAAAATCACATGGCAATCCGGGTTGCCATTGGTCTGCACAATGGCCACTTGGCCATTCTTATGCACCGATAAAAAGTGATGCCCGCCGGCAGCGGCTTGAATCGCATCGGTGGCGATTTTGATGTTGCCATCTGTGCCGTTTTTAAAGCCAATCGGTGCCGACAAACCACTTGCCAATTCTCGGTGTACTTGGCTCTCCGTCGTGCGCGCGCCAATGGCGCCCCAAGCGATCAAATCGCCAATGTATTGCGGCGAGATCACGTCTAAAAATTCGCTGCCTGCAGGCAAGCCAATGCGGTTGATCTCAATGAGCAATTGACGCGCAATACGCAGGCCTTCATCAATGCGGAAGCTCTCGTCAAGATACGGATCGTTGATCAAGCCCTTCCAGCCCACCGTGGTGCGTGGTTTTTCAAAATACACACGCATCACGATTTCCAGCGTGTCTTTATATTGCTCACGCACGTCTTTCAAGCGGCGCGCGTAATCCAGCGCCGCAGCAGGATCATGAATCGAGCAAGGGCCAATCACCACCAGCAAGCGATCATCTTTGCCGTGCATGATGCTTTGGATGTTTTTACGGGTGCGCTCGATCAAGATTTCAGTGGGCGTGCCGCGAATCGGAAAGAAGCGAATCAAATGCTCAGGTGGGGGTAGCACGGTGATGTCCTTGATGCGGGCGTCGTCGGTTTGGCTGGTGCGGTCTTGGGGTTGGCTGCCGGGCGGATACCACGCATCTTGAATGGAAGTGTTGGACATGTTGCGCTCCTGAAAAAAAACAATAAAAAAACCGCCTTGGCTACTTAGCCCGGCGGTTTGATGAGGGGTGCAGGTGTTACCTATGCATTTGCCTCTCGTCCGCCGGGGACTGAGAGCCAAAAGTAAAAGTAAAACGTTTTTTGCATGACTGAAATATTAACACGGAATATCGCAGGCTCAACATTGAACATTATTGTTTCGGCCCGATGATGTGTTAAGCGTTCGCCCTGAGGTATCGAAGGGCTCGCGGGGGCTTCGATACCTCAGCCCGAACGGAAACTTCAGACTCCATCGTGCCCGACCAATAGGTCAACGCTGCGTCTGCTCAAAATCTTGATCTTTGCCGCGCAGCTGACCCCACCAATTTTTGGCCTTCGCCAGCCGGGAATCGTCAATCGTGCCCAGCGCGGATTCTTGATGCGCCTGTGTGATGGCTTGCTCATGGATATCAATCATCATGAGGCCTTCGCCCAACGTGCGCCACCCGATCATTTCAAAATCATCAATCACCACGGCGTTGTCGCCACTGATGTTGCGCTCCACCAGCCATTGCCCCACCAGCACGCGGAAATTATTCAATGCCGCTAAATAGTTGGCGTATTCGTACAACGTGCGCCATGTCTCAGACAAGCCAATCACGAGTTGGCGATGCTTGCGCAACGCGGTCAGGAGATCAATCAGCAGCGGGCCGACAGTAGCTCCCCGCTCGTGGCTGGAAAGGGCCTTGCCAACGCGCTCAATCGCCGACGACAGATCGCCCATGCCGTCCGAGAGGCGATGCGTTTCCTCATCATTGGACATGCTGCGCAGCGCTTGGCCGAATTCCGCGAAATCGCGAATATCGGGCAAGCCGGTTTGGGCATCGAGTTGGAAGCGAGAATTTCCGGGCATGGCGAGATTGTCTGCGCAAAAAGCACGCTGGACTCAAGGGCAATAGACGAATGGAGTCGTTATGACACTGCGAGGCGTGAAAACCGCACACATTGTGCGGCCACAACGCAACGGTTAGCTCACAGCTTACGCCGTGCCACCCACTGTCAAGCCTTCAATGCGCAGCGTCGGCTGCCCCACACCCACCGGCACGCTCTGGCCTTCTTTGCCACACACGCCGACGCCGGAATCGAGCGCCAGATCGTTGCCAATCATGGTGACTTTTTTCAGCGACTCAGGGCCCGAACCCACAATGGTGGCGCCCTTCACGGGGTATTGAATCTTGCCGTTTTCTACCCAAAAGGCTTCGCTCGCGGAAAACACAAATTTGCCGGAAGTGATGTCCACCTGCCCCCCACCGAAATTCGTGGCATACAAGCCGCGCTTGATACTGGCCACGATCTCTTCAGGATTTTTATCACCATTGAGCATATAGGTATTGGTCATGCGCGGCATGGGCACAGCGGCGTAGCTCTCGCGGCGGCCATTGCCAGTGGGCTTGGTTTTCATCAGGCGCGCGTTCATGCTGTCTTGAATGTAGCCCTTCAAAATGCCGTCTTCAATCAACACGTTTTTCTGGGTGGCGTTGCCTTCATCATCCACATTCAATGAGCCGCGTCGATCGGCAATCGTGCCGTCATCGAGCACAGTGACGCCTTTGGCCGCCACGCGCTTGCCAATCATTCCGGCAAATGCGCTTGAGCCTTTGCGGTTGAAATCGCCTTCTAAACCGTGGCCCACGGCTTCATGCAAGAGCACACCCGGCCAGCCAGGGCCGAGCACCACGGTCATCTCGCCCGCCGGCGCAGGGCGCGATTCCAAATTCGTGAGCGCGGCTTTGACTGCGCTGCTCACGTACTCTTCAATATGCGCATCATCAAAATACGCCAAACCAAAACGGCCACCGCCACCGCCAGAGCCGGCCTCGCGCCGCATCTCGCCTTTGATCTTTTGCTCGGCAATCACCGTGACAGACAAGCGAACCAAAGGCCGCACGTCCGCAGCCAGCGTGCCGTCAGCGCGTGCAATCATGACCACATCGTATTCACTGGCCAAGCCTGCCATAACTTGCACAATGCGCTTGTCTTTGGAGCGAGCGAGTTTTTCAACGCGCTCGAGCAGCTTGACTTTGCTCGTACTGTCCAGCGTAGAAATCGGATCAATTGCGCCATACAGCTTGCGCGCAGATGCTATCTTTTTCGTAGCACTCTTCGCAGATTTTACGCCGGCTACCGCGCTATTTCTCTTGTAATTTGATGCGCCAATGGTGCGCACGGTTTGCGCAGCATCCAAAAGCGATGCCCAAGAAATATCATCCGAATACGCAAAGGCCGTTTTCTCGCCGCTGACTGCCCGCACGCCAACGCCTTGGTCGATAGAAAACGAGCCGGTTTTCACGATCCCCTCTTCCAAGCTCCAGCCTTCTGAGCGGGTGTATTGAAAATACAAATCCGCTTCATCAACGCGATTGGCTTTGATCACATCCAAAGCTTTGAAAAGATGGCTTTCATTCAAGCCAAAAGGGGTGAGCAGCAGGGCTTGGGCTGTGGCCAAACGTTCGAGGGTGGGTTCACGAGAGATCATCGGGTGATTGTAGGCCGATGCTGCCAAGGCCGCTGAAAGCATTCGCTTGTCAAGCCTCTTTCAAACTTAAAGCGCCGGTCAGATACAAAGAAGCCAAATCGGGGCACAGCGTTGCGAGCTGCTCTTGACTCAGCGTGGGCAAGAGCGATTCAAAACTGTAATTGCCTTGCCCAAGCAAATGAAGCAGACGCAAATGGCGCAGCAGCAGGCTGGCCGGCTCAAGAGGCGGAAAACGCCGGATGCGCAAAATGTGCTGCTGCAAATCGGGCACATAACCGAGCGCCTGCACAGCGCTTTGCCCGTAATGCCAAAAAATGCCTGCCAGCGGCACGGTTTCAAAGCCCAGCGCCGCCACGCCCTCCAGCGGTTGGGCAGATGCAGGCATCACGCGCATGACAAGCTGCTGCGCTTGCACAATGTTCCCCATAGCCGTGGACTGCATCCGCACTTGCACCACGCGCTGCGCTGGGCTATACACCGCCAGCAGCCCAGCCGCGCCTGCGCCTGCGACCGCGCTCGAGATGTGTACGATGCGCTGCCCACTTTGCTGGCGCAACTCATCGCCACGCTCAAGCAGCAAATCCGCTACCGCCAAATGCAAACTACCATAAGAGGCAAAAGGCGCAGTGGGAATCGGCGGTGCATTCAAATGTGCCACTCTTGTGTAGGCATGGCAAGCCTGAGTCCATGGGCTGCTCGCTAACGACAATGGCTTAACAGGCAGCGGAGCAGCGAAGGCAAGCGCATCTGGGCGAAGCTGGCTGGCAGGTAACAGCTTGCTGGGCAGACTTGACTTGAATTTGTCCCACATCACTGGATCACACCTTGCATCTAACGCTTGTACAAATAAGTATGCGCCTCATGGCAAATTTGCACAGCTTACTTTTCGACATTTCAAAACTCTTACGCTGCTTGCAGCAAACGCTGACGGGCGCGCCGTATTTCACAAGGGCAGCAAGCGTAGCGTGCCGGTGAAATACAACGACGCCAAATCGGAGCAAAGGTTGCCCGCATGCTCCTCAGAGATTTGCCTTTGCAACTGCGTAAAACTTAATGCACCGCCGCTAAACACGTGGATCAACGCCAGATGCCGCATCTCCAAAGCTGCCGGCTCGACTGGCGGAAAGCGGCGCAATTGAATGAGCTGCGTGCCCATCTCGGGCGGCAGCAAATCGGGCGCATGGCTGTAAACCTGCCCGTAAAACCACAGCATGGCATACAACGGATAACTCACAAAACTTTTGCTGCTGGCATTTGAATGCATACTTTGCCCGGCCGGCAGCTGATGCAGCGACAAAGGCGCCGATGCCTGATAGGCCGCCGCATTGAGCGCGACGCGGCGTGTGGTGGGCTGGAGCACGGCCAACAAGGCATCACCACTGCGCACCACAGCTTCACCCGAATGCAGGCGATCACGGTCAGCCCAAAGCATTTGCGCTACCGCCATATGCGCAACACCCCAGTGTGCGAAAAAAGCCGGCTGATCAGCAATGCGTCCGCCTGAGGCGCGCCGCGAGATATAGGCATCGCACTCTTGTGCCCAAACGTTGGCTGCGCTAGGCAAACTCAGCCCCAAGCGTGCTGAGCGCATGCGGCCGGGCGCAGGATATGGCGTGCTAAAGGGGTCTTGCGCACTCAAGCTTGAAATGGGCGATGCGTGGCCGTGGCTGCCCGGCGCGATCACCGAAAGCGGTGCTGGCGCGGTATCAACCAAACCGCGTCCTGCGATACGGCGAAGCAAATTTTCAATCATGCGGCGCTGCCCAAGCGCTTGGATGCGCCTGCGGCTTGTGCGTAATATGCGGTGAGCTCGCCATCGAGCAAGATACTTAATGTGCTGATGGCGTGCTGCCATTGCAGCGCCTGCGGATCATCCGATCGGCTGGCTTGCTCTTTTGCATCACGCACGATGGCCATCATTTCATTGCGGCTGGTAGGCTGCATTTTCCACGTAGAAAACAAGCGACTGGCAATGCCATTTTTGCGCAGCAACGGCACAAGGCAATGCTGGCGCGGATCGTTTTCAATATGCGCCCAAAAAGCATCTAGCGCGTGGCTTGGGCCTTCCAGCCAATGAATCATCAAACGGCCTTCCCACATGAGAATGCCTGTGATACTCGCCGCATTGTTTGGGCTGATTGCGCCGATCAAGTCTGCAATACCCAGCTCCTGCACGGTCGGTGTAGCGATGCTGCAATAAGCAATTTGATCCATGGGATAAGGAAAGCCCAAAGATGGTGTGTTGTCAATACTGAACTGACCTAACTGTTTTATGCCTGCGGGTTGTATTGTCGGCATGAAAAGAATTTGTCTCGAGAATTTTTCTACTTATGTATTATTCCGCACAGTCCAAAAACACCACCGTAAGTTACTTAACAATACCAATTGTAAGTGTGTAAGCACCCCTAGACCGATTCCGCCATGAGCGCAACCATCGAAGAAATATTCACGCGACCATAGGCTTGACTGATCGCGCCGCGCTGAGACAGCTGGCGCAGCTGGCTTGCCACGGATTGGCGCGTCATGCCAAGCATGGAGGCCAATGCATCTTGCGACACATCCAGACAAGCGCGATGCGCGCCGCTCTCTGGCTCATCATCAAAGGCCAGCATCACCAAGCGCCGCGCTGTGCGCGCCCGGGTGGAACGCAATGTAAAACCTTCCACCAAAGACAGCAGCGTGCGATTGCGCGAAGCCAGCAAGCGCGTGATTTGGCAAGCAAGCTGAGCGTCTTTCAGCAGCGACAGCATAGCGTCTGGCTCGATGACCAAAATCTCTGATGCGCCCACGCTGAAAAAATCACGTTCGCGGCCTGCGCCGTCGATTAAAGCCAATTCGCCAAACCATTGGCCGGGGCGCATGAAGCTCAAAATCGCTTCGCGGCCATCGGGCGAAGTCGACGAGACTTTGAGCAGCCCATCGACCAGCACAGCAAAGCCATCGCGCCGCTTGCGCACCGATTGGCCCTGCGCCGCAAACAATTGCCCATCGCGCAGCAGCATGCGCCGCCCGGCCTCCATCAGGGCTTGCTGATGTGTCGAGGATAAATTTGCAAACCATCGATTGGCGTAGAGCGTTTGCAGGGCGTTTTCTGGCCAACTGGTGGCGACTGAAGAAGGCAATGTCGTCATGGTTATTTTGTTTTGGAAACATGCAACCTGCATGCCTTTTCAAATGCGAGCAGCGAAATAAGGTGCACTAAAGTTCCACGATAGTAGCGAAAATGATGTAAAAACTTTGCCCACAAGTTCACATTTCAGATACAAACCCTGGAAAATTCTTCATAAATCCCCACTATTGCGATGCAAATGCTAAAGCTATCTTCTTTCACTACACCGAAAGTTTGCCAATAGCCCTACGTGAGCCCGGTGTATCAAGGCGCATGTGATCAGCAATGGCCTGCACACGCGCCGCTGAAATTGCCTGCCCAATTTGCTCGGCTTTCTGCCCGTTGGCCAAAGCTTGCGCGGCAATGTCGGCGGTGGGCACAGACAAGGCTACTTCCAGCGCTTGAAGAAGTCGCTTGGCTTGGGGATAAGGCAAATCCTGCAAACCCAGCCGCCCGCGCGCATCACACTCGCAGGCAAGTAACACCTGCGCAAAACGCTGCGGCTTGCGAATCGCATCACAGCGCTCCAAAAGTCGCAGCGTGGCTTTGGCATCGAGCTCATCACTTCTGTGGATATTGCCGTGTTCTTTTGCCACCACAACCGCCAATTCTTTGCATTCGGTGGGCACACGCAGGCGCTCGCACAGGGGGCGCAACAAATCCACGCTGCGCATTTCATGGCCGATATGGCGCGGCAGCATATCTACAGGTGTTGTGCCTTTGCCTAAGTCGTGCATCAAACAGGCAAAGCGCACCGCAAGTGGCGCATCCAGCTGAGCCGCCATATCCAACACCATCATCAGATGCACGCCGGTGTCGATTTCGGGATGGTATTCGGCGCGTTGCGGCACGCCCCACAGCCGCTCCACCTCTGGCAAAAGTGCGTGCAAAGCGCCGCATTGCCGCAGCACAGACACCATCCGCGAAGGCTTTGCTTCCATCAAACCTTTGCTGAGTTCTTGCCACACCCGCTCAGCAACAAGTGCATCCACCTCGCCGGCGGCCACCATGCGGCGCATCAAATCCATGGTGGGTTTGGCCACAGAAAAACCGGCATAACGCGCAGCGAATCTGGCCACACGCAGAATGCGCACGGGATCTTCTTCAAAGGCGGGGCTGGTGTGGCGCAGCAATTGATCACGCAAATCACGCTGGCCACCGAAAGGGTCGATCAATGCCTCTGGCGGCAGATTTTTTATGTCGAATGAGCCGTTAGCCGGCATAAAATCTGCGCAGAGTGCTATTGAATTAATAGTAAGGTCACGCCGCGCTAGGTCTTGCTCTAGCGTCACATCCGGCGCGGCATGCATTTCAAAGCCGTGGTAACCGGGCGCGGTTTTGCGCTCGGTGCGCGCCAGCGCGTACTCCTCTTTGCTGCGTGGGTGCAAAAAAACGGGGAAATCTTTGCCCACGGCAAGAAAGCCCGCATCCAGCATCTCTTGCGGCGAACTGCCCACCACACACCAATCCCGATCACCCGCAGCGCGCCCCATCAGCGCGTCGCGCACTGCGCCTCCCACGAGGTACACCTGGCCGGGAATCTGGATGTCAGCTTTCACTTCTTCGTCACACTTTCACTTCTTCATAACAACGAGTCCCTTAAGGTATTCACCCTCAGGAAAACGCATCGTGATCGGGTGATCGGGTGCGGCATTCAAATGCGCTGTGATGTAGCCGTTGACACCCGCATCCATCGCAGCGCCGGCCACGATTTTGTGAAATAAATCGGCATCTATTCCGCCCGAGCAACTGAAGGTATACAGCAAGCCACCGGGCTCCAAGAGTTTGAAGGCGAGCCGGTTGATGTCTTTGTAAGCTCTTGCTGCGCGCTCGGCATGCGCAGCCGATGGCGCAAATTTGGGCGGGTCGAGAATGATCGCATCAAACGTGCGGCCTTCAGCAATGAATCGCCGCAGGCTGGCATTCACATCGGCATCCAAGAAATCCGCGCTGCCCTCTTCAATCTGCGCCTCAAAACCATTGAGCGCTACATTCGCCTTCGCCCTTTCAATGGCAGGGCCAGAAGAATCAATGCTGGTGATCTGCGCGCCTTCCCATGCGCCGGCCTCACGCAGCCCCGTGAGAGCCGCTACGGTGAAGCCGCCGGTGTAGCAATAGCAATTGAGCATGCGACGAAATTTGAGCCGCGCAGCCTCTTGGGAAAAGCGCAAGCGGTTGTCGCGCTGATCAAGGTAAAACCCCGTTTTGTGGCCTTGTGAAATGCTCACCTTAAGCCGCCAAGCATGCTCGCGGATGGTCACCTCTTCCGAGCCCTCGCTGCCGCCAGCCAGCCAGCCTGCAACGGCTGGCAAGCCTTCCAGCGTGCGGCTGCTGGCGTCTGAGCGTTCGTAGAGTTTGGTCAAACCACTGGCCTCTAGGAGCGCTGGCGCAATCAGCTTTTTTTGCCGCTCGCTGCCTGCAGATAAAAACTGCGCCACCAGCGTATCGCCATACTGATCCACGATCAAACCCGGCAGGCCATCGGCCTCGCCATGGATCACGCGCACACCTTCGTTTTTAGCTTCATTTTTTAGGCCAAATCTGCCTCTAGCCGACATAGAACCTGCGCAGAGTGCTACGAAAAAAGGAGTATCGATGCGCTGCGCTTCGTCAAAACTCCACACGCGTGCGCGGATTTTGCTGCTCGGGCTAAAAGCCGCCCAAGCGAGAAATTTGCCTTCTGAAGATTCCACGCGCACCGTCTCGCCGCTGTCTGCGCTGCCGCTAGCCAACGCATTGTCATATATCCAAGGATGGCCGCGCAACAAGGCGCGCTCTTTGCCGGCGCGCAGGGTAATGGTTTTCATGCCCCAGATTGTCACGCATGTTGTCGCGGATTGCGTGGACTCGTGCTTGGCCACCGCTTTTGCGAAATCGTATTGCGAAATCAATCATGCGCAGGCCTCAAGGCGTAGCGCGATCCTTGATTTCGTCCACAAATCGCAGCCATTGGCTGCTGGTGAGCAAAAAATCCATGCGCTCAATCGCACCGGCCCAGACGCTGTGATGCCCCGCATCAATCTCCGTCTTGGCTTGATGAATGATGCCGCGCAGCGTTGCAAAATCAACCAGCTTCATATCCCAGCCATCGCAGCTGCGCTGCTCGAGTTCGCGGTAGTGATACAGCTGCACCACGCCGAAATGGCGCGGGTCGCGCAGCAGCCGAGACCACAAATGTTTCACCGCTGAGGGCGGGCCTTCGATCAACTGCACAAACACACCGTCGCTGTACATCAGCAAGCCGGTGATGTGATCCATCTTGTTGAGTGGTATCACACCGGCAGCCAGTGCGCTCAACGCCG
>JAYUSD010000224.1:0-15017 GCA_043755865.1 Variovorax sp.
GGGAATTTGGGTTTGTCGGCGAGGAAATCAGGGGTCAAACCATGAACGCGTAACGCATCATCATGGCTATCGCGCTCAGGGTTGATATAGAAATGAAAATCATTGGCGGTGAGCTTGCGGCTGATCATCTCAACGCATGCTAAATTGAGGATGCGATCCCCGCCTGCGGGAGAAAGGCCGGTGGTTTCGGTGTCTAGGAAGATTTGGCGCATGTTTGGTATGTTAGCTGCAAAAAATCGAAGACAAAGTCAGGACGCGAAGGTTACGCGAAGGACGCGAAAAAATTCCAAGAAAAAAAGAAAATCGAAAATTGGAACCAAAATTCTTTGAGACTTGAGTCTTCTTTCTTTTTAGCGTCTTTCGCGTAACTTTCGCGTTTTTCGCGTCCGGAAGTTGGTTTTCAATCTCAATAAACCAACTCAGTGATTTTCTTTCGCATGATTGATCGTGTAACGCGGAATTTCCACCACCAAATCTTTTTGCGCCACAAACGCTTGGCATGACAACCGAGAATTCGGCTCCAGCCCCCAAGCGCGGTCTAGCAAATCTTCTTCGTTTTCATCAAGCTCATTGAGCGATGCAAAACCTTCGCGCACGATGATGTGGCAGGTGGTGCAGGCGCAGCTCATGTCGCAGGCGTGTTCGATGTTAATGCCGTGCTCCAGCAAGGCTTCGCAAATGCTGTCGCCTATGTTGGCTTTGATCTCTGCGCCTTGTGGGCAGATTTCGACATGGGGGAGGATTTTGATGATGGGCATGATGACTGGGCTGCTGAAGACTAGGTAACGCGAAAAACGCTAAAAGAGCGCGAAAAACGCGAAAGAAATCCACAAGTAACGAACAAAAACTTTTCTCTTTTTAGCGTTTTCCGCGAGCTTTTCGCGCTTTTAGCGTTACCTAGACTCTTCATGATGAAAGTGCCTCAATTGTTTTGCCAGACAGTGCCCGAGCAATACCCGCATTCATGCGCTCGGCGGCGAAGGCTTCTGTGCCGTCTGCCAACGCTTTGGTGGCGGCTTCTACTTTTGCGGCATCTTCTAAGGCCTTGCCAGCAATTGCGGCTTCGATCAATGCGTTGATCTTTGTGCGCTCATCACCGCTGAGCAAATCGCCATCTGAGGCCAGCGCCGACCGCGTGGCGAGCACCATGCGGTCTGCTTCTAACCTTGCTTCTGCCAGAGCGCGAGCAGCCATGTCTTCAGCCGCTGTGCCGAAGCTGTCTTGCAGCATGCGGGCGATCTCGTCGTCACTCAGGCCGTAGCTGGGCTTCACATCAATGCTGGTTTCTACGCCGCTGATTTGCTCTTTGGCATCGACTTTGAGCAAACCATCGGCGTCCACCGTGAACGTGACGCGAATGCGTGCAGCGCCGGCCACCATGGGCGGGATGCCGCGCAACGTGAAGCGAGCGAGGCTGCGGCAATCTTTCACGAGATCGCGCTCGCCTTGGATCACATGCAGGCTCAGCGCGGTTTGGCCATCTTGGTAGGTGGTGAAATCTTGCGCCATCGCCGTGGGAATCGTCGTGTTGCGCGGGATGATCCGCTCCGATAAGCCGCCCATCGTTTCGATGCCAAGGGACAGCGGGATCACATCGAGCAGCAGAAGATCGCCCAGCGGATTGTTGCCCGCAAGTTGATTGGCCGAGATCGCTGCGCCGAGCGCAACGACTTCATCGGGATTGAGATTGTTCAGCGGCGGTTTGCCGAAAAATTCTTCTACTGCGCGCTGCACCTGCGGCATGCGCGTGGAGCCGCCGACCATCACCACGCCTTGGATATCGTCATTCGTGAGCTTGGCATCGCGCAGCGCTTTGCGCACGGCTTGCATCGTCCGCGCTGTCAAGTGTGCAGTAATCTGCTCGAAATCCGCTTTTTTTATATCAAAATGGCTATCATTTGTAGTTGTGGCCGGCATAGAATATGCGCTGAATGCTATCAAATCAGTAGTAGATAACTGCTCTTTGATTTGCCGCGCTTGGTGCTTGATCTGCGCTTTCTCAACAGGCGTGTCTGCCGTTTTGCCAAGCTGCGCCAAAATGAATTCAGCCAAAGCAGCATCGTAATCATCGCCGCCCAGCGCGGAATCGCCGCCCGTGGAAAGCACTTCAAACACGCCTTGACTTAAGCGAAGAATCGAAATGTCAAACGTGCCTCCGCCCAAGTCATACACGGCATAAACGCCTTCTGCCCCGGTATCCAGCCCATAGGCCACGGCTGCAGCCGTGGGTTCGTTGATCAAGCGCAACACATTGAGGCCTGCAAGCTCAGCGGCATCTTTGGTGGCTTGGCGCTGAGCATCGTCAAAATACGCGGGCACGGTGATCACTGCACCATAGATGTCTTCATCAAACGTGTCTTCCGCGCGAAAGCGCAGCGTGGCGAGAATCTCCGCGCTCACTTCCACCGGAGATTTCGGGCCATGCAACGTCTCGATCTTCACCATGCCAGTTTCAGCGATTAGTTTGTAGGGCAACTTATCCGCGCCAACAATATCGTTTAAGCCGCGCCCCATGAGGCGCTTAACAGACGCTATCGTATTCGTAGCACTCTGCGCAGTATTCTCGCCGGCGGCATGTGTATTTGGCTCCAAAGCAAGATAGCCTATTTGTCTTTTATTCTCCGGCAAATACCGCACCACAGAAGGCAAGATCACCCGGCCCTCATCATCAGGCAGACACTCCGCCACGCCATTGCGCACTGAAGCGACCAGCGAATGCGTGGTGCCCAGATCAATGCCAATCGCAATGCGCCGCGCGTGCGGATCAGGGCTGGTGCCAGGTTCGGAGATTTGCAGTAAAGCCATGAATTTTTATCGAATACTTAAAAAGTTTGTTAAACACCATCAATACAAAAAAACGAAGCCGGTAAATGAGACTTTTTTTCTGCGTCTTCTGAGTCCTGTATTAGGTATTGACAGCCTCTATTGTCCCAAAAGCTCAAAGCGACGATCAACATCGGCTTGGAATTTCTGGACAAATAAAAGGGCTCTCACAGCTTGAGCGGCGGCTGAATAATCCTTTGCGCCATCAATCAATTGCTCTGCTTTTGATAGCTGAGAGCGCAATATTTCTGCCGCCTGCTGGCTGATTTCCTCTAAATTTTCTTCGGTAGATGCATCATCCAGCGCCTCGCGCAGCTCCATTTGCTGCATGAGAAAAGCGGCGGGCATGGCGGTGTTGTTTTCAGCATTGATTGGCGCGCCATGCAACTCGCAAAGATATGCAGCGCGCTGCACCGGGTCTTTCAGGCGTTGATAAGCCTCGTTGATGCGCACACTCCACTGCATAGCGATGCGCTGAGCTGCTGCGCCTTGGGCTGCGAATTTGTCGGGATGTGCCTCGCGCTGCAGCTCTTTCCAGCGCGTATCCAGCGTTACTCGATCTTGCGCAAATTGCTCTGAAAGGTGGAAGAGCTCGAAGTCTGTCGATTGCAGATTCATCACACACGAAACGACTCACCGCAACCACACTTGTCGCGCTCGTTTGGGTTGTTGAATTTGAAGCCTTCATTCAGGCCTTCTCTTACGAAATCTAGCGTCGTACCATCAAGATAAGCCAAGCTTTTAGGATCGACCATGAGCTTGATGCCTTCGGTCACGAAGAGCGCATCTTCGGGCGCAACTTCATCGACGTATTCGAGCTTGTAGGCCAAACCAGAGCAGCCCGTGGTCTTCACACCTAGGCGCACGCCAACGCCCTTGCCGCGCTTGGCGAGATATTTGGTGACGTGTTTGGCAGCGGCGGGAGTGAGGTTGACGGACATGAATTTGAACCTAATTCCGTTCGGGCTGAGTATGTTGAAGCGTTAGCTTCTTTTGCTCGCCGTACACAACGACCAAGCTCAGGGCGAATGGGGGTAATAACTGAAATGTTAAGCTGCAACAGCAACTGCTGCTGCATGCTTTTGCTTGTAATCCGAAATCGCAGCTTTGATCGCGTCTTCCGCAAGAATGGAGCAATGGATTTTCACGGGTGGCAACTCGAGCTCTTCGGCAATGATGCTGTTTTTGAGTGCCCCTGCTTCGTCAAGCGTTTTGCCTTTGACCCACTCTGTGACGAGCGAGCTGGATGCAATCGCTGAACCGCAGCCATACGTCTTAAAGCGTGCATCTTCGATGATGCCCGTCTCAGGGTTGACCTTGATCTGCAGCTTCATCACATCGCCACAAGCCGGCGCGCCGACCATGCCCGTGCCAACAGAATCGTCGCCTTTATCAAAAGCGCCGACGTTGCGCGGGTTTTCGTAGTGATCGACTACTTTGTCTGAATAAGCCATGATGGTGCTCCTAATGTCTTAATGTGCTGTCCATTGGATCGTGCTGATGTCGATCCCTTCTTTGTACATATCCCACAGCGGACTCAAATCGCGCAGCTTGGCGACATTGTGCTTGATGGTAGATATGGCGAAATCAATTTCTTCGGTCGTCGTCCAACGGCCAATTGTCATGCGTAGGCTGCTGTGGGCGAGTTCGTCGCTGCGGCCAAGTGCTCGCAATACATAGCTTGGCTCAAGCGAAGCCGATGTACATGCCGAGCCAGAAGACACCGCCAAGCCTTTGATGCCCATGATGAGGCTCTCGCCTTCCACGTAGTTGAAGCTCATGTTGATGTTGTGCGGCACACGTTGCGTCTCATGCCCGTTGATGAACACTTGCTCAATGCCCTTCAAACCGTTGACCAAGCGTTGTTGCAATGCGGTAATGCGCTTGTTTTCGTCGTGCATTTCTTCTTTGGCAATCCTATAAGCCTCGCCCATACCGACGCATTGGTGCGTGGGCAGCGTGCCCGAACGCATGCCACGCTCATGGCCACCGCCGTGCATTTGAGCTTCAATACGGATGCGTGGTTTGCGGCGTACATACAAAGCGCCGATGCCTTTGGGGCCATAGGTTTTGTGAGATGTGAGGCTCATCAAATCGACAGGCAACGTAGCCAAATCGACATCGACGCGCCCCGTAGCTTGCGCTGCATCCACATGGAAAATCACGCCTTTTTCACGGCAGATTTTCCCAATGGCGGCGATGTCTTGGATCACGCCAATTTCGTTGTTCACAAACATGACGCTGGCCAAAATCGTATCCGGCCGAATCGCAGCTTTGAAGACTTCCAGATCAAGCAAGCCATCGGATTGCACATCCAGATAAGTGACTTCAAAACCTTGGCGCTCCAGCTCCCGCATCGTGTCGAGCACGGCTTTGTGCTCGGTTTTCACGGTGATCAAATGTTTGCCTTTGGTTTTGTAGAAACCCGCTGCGCCCTTGATGGCGAGATTGTTCGACTCCGTCGCTCCTGAAGTCCACACGATTTCGCGGGGATCTGCGCCGATCAGTGCGGCAACTTGGCTTCGCGCATTTTCAACAGCAGCTTCCGCTTCCCAGCCCCAAGCATGCGAGCGCGAGGCAGGGTTGCCGAAGTGCTCGCGCAACCACGGAATGATCGCATCCACCACGCGCGGATCACACGGATTCGTGGCGGAATAATCAAGATAAATGGGGAAGTGTGGCGTGGCATCCATGGTGTTGGCTGACTAGCTAAAAAATGATGATTGGCGATGATGCGCCGTTGATCTGTACTGGCTTTCAGCTATTTTGCAAAAGCTGCGCCGAGTGCAAACACTGAATTGGGCCCTGTGATGCGGATAGGCTTGACCACTTGCATCGGCGTGATGGCTTTTTTGAGCATCGGCTTGGCTTCGATGTACACGCCTTTGGCCATTTGCTCGTCCACCATATCTTGCAAGCTCACTGAGCCCAAGAATTCGCTCATGCGGGCATTGAGTTTGCTCCACAGATCGTGGGTCATACAGCGGCCAGCGTCATTGCCTGCGCAATTTTCTTTACCGCCACAGCTGGTCGCATCCATCGCCTCATCGACCGAGGTAATGATCTCGACTATGGTGATGCCGCGCGATTCACGGCCAAGCGTATAACCGCCGCCCGGGCCACGAGTTGACTCCACCAAACCATTGCGGCGCAGTTTGCCGAAAAGCTGCTCGAGGTATGACAGCGAAATTTGCTGGCGCTGGCTGATAGCAGCCAAGGTAACTGGACCTGCGTTTTGACGCAGCGCCAGATCAATCATTGCCGTGACCGCAAAGCGGCCTTTTGTTGTGAGACGCATGTTTAGCTCCTAATTGGCTGACATAAATACAAACATCTTGAATAAAAACGTATTCAAGACAAAACCCCTCATCTCCTAGAAGCGCCAGCCATGTGGAGCCCCCGAGAGAACGGCTTGTTGTATGTTAGGTTGCGCAATGCAAATACTTGCGTGATTTGCTGTCGTTTCTAATCTTGACCGTTACTGTCGAGTATAGCACATAACCTACCAAGTCACTCGGGATTAGTTGATGGATATCTGCATGGCTTGCCAATCAGCAGGTGCAGGCCAGGGGCAACGAAGCCCGCGTTTGCAGAGTCCACGCCTACCAAGGCAGGCAAGCACTTGGGGATACAAAACACATTTTCAGCCTATTTTTTAAGCAAAAGAAGCCAGTAGCCGGCATAAAATATACGTTGTTCGCTATATTATTCATAGCATAGCCGCGTCGTGCGCAAGTCGCTCCTCTAAATTCTTTTGTAATGCTTATGCTTAGCCCCACCACCGTCGCGACCTTGCTCACCAGCGCCATCACCCAAGGCCTGCCTCGTATTGACGCACAGATGCTCATGCTGCACGCGTGCGGGCACCAAGGGCATAAGCGTGCATGGCTGATTGCGCACAGTGATGAGCAGCTCAACGCGGATCAGCTCGCCGCATGGCACGCCGCCGTGCAGCGCCGTTTGACGGGCGAGCCCATTGCTTACATCGTCGGCTACAAAGAGTTTTTTGGTTTGCGGCTGGCCATCAGCCCCGCCGTGCTTGACCCGCGCGACGATACCGAAACCCTGGTCGATTGGGCGCTGGAGCTGATGCCATCAACGCAATCATGCAAAGTGCTTGATTTGGGCACGGGCAGCGGTGCTGTGGCCTTAGCCATCGCCAAGCAGCGGCCATTGGCGCAAGTCACTGCCACAGATGCTTCTTACGAGGCCTTGGCCGTCGCGCGCAGCAATGCGCAGGCACATCAGCTTGCGCCTCGCTTCGTACAAGCTGATGCTCACCATCCCGATTGGTTTTCACAGTTGAAAGGCGAAGTCTTTGATCTGATCGTCTCCAATCCGCCTTACATCGCGCAAGCGGATGCGCATTTGGCCGCTTTACGGCATGAGCCTGCGATGGCGTTAATCAGCGGAGAAGACGGCTTAGACGCTATTCGCAGCATCATCACGCATGCTGCCAGACACCTGAGCGAGGGCGGCCATCTGCTGCTGGAGCATGGCTACGATCAAGCGCAGGCCGTGTGCCGCTTGTTGGCATCGCATGGGTTTGCCAACGCCACAACGCGCCAAGATTTGGCAGGGGTCGATCGTTGCAGCGGCGCTCAGCTTGGTACGTTTGGCTAAGCCATGTCAACGTCGGCCCTGTGCCTGCCCAAAACAGCTTGCTCTTGGAGGCTGATCAACTTAACTGGCGATTGCCGCTCCAAACGACGCTGCCGAGCCCACGCGTTAATCCTTTTATACGGCCTGATCAATGATGATGCCCATGCTCGCCGTGCACATGGCCATGCGCTATTTCTTCTTCGCTGGCCGCTTTCACGCTCACGACCGAAATATCAAAGCGCAGCGTTTTGCCGGCATGCGGATGGTTGCCATCTAGCATCACCACGGGGCCTTTGACCTTCATCACGTTAAACACCGTTTCGGTACCATCTTCAGCAAGGCCTTGCAATTGCCCGCCCACTTTCACGCCCGGCGGAAATTCGCTTTTTGGAATTTCTTTGATCAAGCCCGGATCCAGCTCGCCGAAGGCTTGGGCAGGAGTCAAGGTGAGGCTGGTTTTATAACCCGCCTCTTGGCCTTCGAGCGCGGCTTCAATCGCCTCAAAGGTGTTTCCATAGCCGCCGTGCAGATAGGCCGTGGGCGCTTTGCTCTGCTCTAGCAATCTGCCAGATGGCTCAGAGACGGTATAGCGGATGGTCACGGCAGTGTTTTTTTCGATTTTCATTGGGATAGAAGCGATTAGAGCGCTTTAGAAAGTATGAATCAAGGCACGATTATCCCCGCCCTGCCCGGACACGCTTATGACGCCCCAACCGGCACGCCGGCCGATTTGGGATAATGAGTCAAAGACCCCTATTTTTCTCAAATTGAAAGAATTTCCAATGAGCGACACGCAAACCAAAATTGACGGCCTCGTCAAAGGCAACGACATTGTGCTTTTCATGAAAGGCAGCGCCAGCTTTCCCATGTGCGGCTTCTCTGGCCGCGCCATCCAAATTTTAAAAGCCGTGGGCGTAGATACCAAAGGCATCACCACAGTTAACGTGCTCGATGACCCAGAAATCCGCGCCGGCATCAAGGAATACAGCAACTGGCCTACAGTGCCTCAGCTCTACGTCAAAGGCGAATTCGTCGGCGGCTCCGACATCATGATGGAGATGTATGAAAACGGAGAATTGCAGCAGGTGATTAACGCCTAGGCTGCTTCTTTACTTCACCAAAAACCTGTAATTTGAAGAAATTTTCTTCAAATTACAGGTTTTTTGCTATCATGTGTTGATGATCTATCGACATATCACGCCTTGGCTACTCAAGCTCGCCAGTCAGTATCCCGTCATCACGCTCACGGGCCCACGGCAAAGCGGTAAGACGACGCTTGCTAAGCAACAGTTTCCGCATTTGCCCTATATCTCACTGGAAGATCCAGACACGCGCCGCTTTGCGCTGCAAGATCCGCGCAGCTTTTTGTCAGCCTTCACCCACGGTGCAATCATTGACGAAATACAGCGCGCGCCCGAGTTGCCTTCCTACTTGCAAACGCTGGTGGATGCTGATCCACGCCTAGGCAAATTCATCCTCACGGGCAGCCAGCAGTTCGAGCTCATGACGCAGGTCAGCCAGTCGCTTGCGGGGCGCACAGCCATCGTCCGCCTGCTGCCCTTTACCTTGGCTGAAACTCAAGCATTGCGACTTGCACAAAAACCAAAGACAGCCAAGCCCCTTAGCCTGCCTGAGACCATACTCACCGGCTTCTATCCCCGCATTCATGATCGCCAACTCGATCCTTCGCAAGCGCTCGCCGATTACTTCACGACCTATATCGAGCGCGATCTGCGCCAGCTTGCCGCCGTGCACGATTTGCAGCGCTTTCAGCGCTTTGTACAGCTTTGCGCGGGCCGTACTGGGCAATTGCTTAATCTCCATAGCCTTGGCAACGACGTAGGCATCTCCCACGCCACTGCGCGCGCATGGATTGATCTGCTGCAAACGAGTTTCATCATCCACTTGCTACCGCCGTGGTTTACGAACACCAGCAAACGTTTAATGAAGTCACCCAAGCTGTATTTCTACGATGTGGGTTTAGCTTGCTGGCTTCTGGGCTTGCGCAACGAAGCACAAGTCTCCCGCGATCCGCTGTGGGGCAGTCTGTTTGAAAACTTCATCATCATGGAAGCCCTCAAAGACCGCTACAACAGCGGCGAGAGCGCGCCGCTGCATTTTTACAGAGACAGTGAAGGCAATGAAGTCGACTTACTCATGGCTCAAGGACGCGGCCAGCACGCCATTGAAATCAAAGCCGGCGCAACCGTGAACCACGATTACTTCAAAGGCCTCAAAACCTTCGCTTCCCACCATCCCACCCAAATCAGCGGCGGCTCAGTCATCTATGGCGGGCAATCCAATCAACCGCGCAGCGATTGGCCTGTGTATTCATGGCAAAGCTTGCTCAGAAAAAACAGCTCTTAATCGCCAAAACTCAAGCCGCCTTGTATTCCCAATTCTTCTGCGCCGCATACACCGCGTTCGGATACGGCGGCTTGCCTCGGCTTCCGTTGTAGCGGCCCAGCGCCATGAAGGTGTCGCCACGTTCGCGCTCTAAGTAATGGCGCAAGATCACGCAGCCGAAGCGGATGTTGGTTTGCATATGGAAGAGCTTGCCGGCGTCGCCATCACCGATCACGCGGGTCCAAAACGGCATGATCTGCATGTAGCCGCGTGCGCCCACCACGCTGATGGCATGTTTGCGGAAATTGCTCTCGACTTGGATCAGGCCAAGGACGAGGGAGATATCTAAGCCCGCGCGCTTGGATTCGTACCAAACAGTTTGCAGGAATTCTTTGCGCGTCTCAAAATCGGTTTTCTTCTTTTTTAGACGTGTGCTCATCTCGCCGAGCCAGCGCAGGTATTGCAGGCGGCTTTCGGTGTTGTTGAATTCGGGAATCGGCGGGGCAGAGCTCGATACAGCAGCTGTCAGCGCGCCGCGCACGGAATCTGCGAGCGGCTCTTCGAGTTGCCGGCCTGCTTGAGCGGGATTTGGGATAAATGAAGACGCTATTAAAGTAATAGCGCTCTGCGCAGTATATATGCCGGCCAAACGACGATTTGGCTTAAAATTTGAGTGCAGCATGGCTTTTCTAGTCTACTCAATGCGCGCTTGGCTTTGCAAAAAACTGCACCTGCGGCAAGCCTTGGTAATCCATATCCTGCGTCCAGAACTGCGCGTTGAACTCGATTGTCATGCTGTACATGGCTGCATCAGCGAGCGAGAGACCATGAGCTTTTGATATTTTTGAAGCTGCAACGGCGCGAGCATCCGTCAAATCCAGCACTCGGCCTAAGCGCATGACGTTTAGGCAGCGGTCAACGATGTCGGCGTTCAGACTACGGCTTAAAATTTTGTGAACTTCAAAGAGCGCGATGGTAGGCACGAGCAATTGATTGCGCCGCTCGATGACGGGTTTGAAAATCGGGCCGTTTACACCCGCCAGAAAAAACGCGATCCAGCCGGATGAATCAACGACGTTCATTCAAACATCCGATCAGGTTCTTTCTCAGGCTCAATATTGCCTAAATCGTACCCTTTCAGCATCCCGTAATAGGCGCTGATGGGCAGCTCGGGCTTGATGATCAACTCGCAGCCACGCACTTCAAAATGAATATGCGAGCCGGGGCTGATGCCTAGTTGGTTGCGCATGGCAATCGGCAGTGTGACTTGGCCTTTACTGGAGACGATGGCTTCGGCGTGCATGAAAATTCCTTAAAAGTAAAGCAAATAGATTTCTTTACAACGCATTAAGTAGATCATAAGCCAATATCAAGCGCTTCGCAACGAAGCGATTTGAGCCCCCATTGCTACAAATATAATAGCACTCTGCGCAGTGTGTATGCCGGCTAGATGATGATTTGATCTTAATTTATTCAACGAATTCGTTGTAGACCGAGAAAAGCGCTTTCTTAGGCGCGGATTTTATGGCTGCTGCCAAGCCAACGCGACAGCGGATCTTTGACATTATTGCGCGCAGCAGATCTGGCGAGCAAGACAGCGAACAGCCAAGTAGCAAGAAGCGTCAAAAAACCAGCAGCGGAATTTTTAAACAGCGGGGAAAGCCACCCACCAAAAACAGGGCTCACTCCCAGCATCAAACATATCGACAAGCCAAGATACATCGCGAGCGTGTAGCGGCCGGCAGGCGCAAGCCACAAAGCTGCGCGATGTTGCCCTTTTCCGGCGTGGCGCATGTAGAGGGCGAGGCAACAAGCCAACCACCAAATACCGCTCGGTACAGACAGCATCGCAATTGCGCTCAGCTGATTTAAGCCGCCGTGCGCATTGAAGCGCTCAACTGCATAAACCGCCCAAAATGTACAAAGCCCACTGCTGCAAAACAACTGAAACAGCCCGAGGTATCGCTGCCAAAATTGTCGAGCGAAAGCGCGATTGCTCAAAAGGCGCAGGCGGTACAACAGCATTCCGCAAATGCTTAGCCAAACATACAAGGGCAGGAAAAGCGTTACCGACGCGATGGCCGTATAAATGTAGTGAGACGCCGTGAGCTTGAAAAATTCTGGCCAAGAGCTCACTGCTGAGTATGCAGGCATTGCACCTTCGGGCGGCATATCCAAAGCCGCCAAGCCGGAAGCAATAATCGCCAATACAGAAAACGCGAGCCACCATTTCCAAATTTTTAGCAGCTTAGAAAGCTTGCATCTTTTTAAGCCCACGCTCGTCGCCCAGCGAGCGACGATCAAGCCGGCGATGGCGTACGCCGTGAGTACATCGCCAAAGTAAATCAGCAGCCCATGCGCCATGCCGAGCAGCAACAGCTTGCAATAGCGCGAGCGCAATGCGGCTCTCGGCGATACGCCACGTACGCTCAGCTGATTCGAAATACTCTGCAAACTGTAGCCAAACAACACACACAGCAGTGGCCATGCTTTTCCCTGGAATAAGAAAAACAACATGCCATAAACAACAAGTGAAAAGCTGGAATCTGCTGGAGCAGGCGCGCCCATGGGAATGGGATAGCCCGGCGCGCTTAAATAGCCCAAACCGTTGACGACGAATACCCCCAAAACCGCCAATACGCGCAAAACATCCGCATTCGGCTCTCGCCTTGAATTCGCTGAGCCTCTATTCACATCAAACTTTTAATTGGCTGACAACGTGAGCCACAGCATCTACTAAAGCGATTCGGCTAGCCGAAGCATCTCTGCGATGCTGGTATTCAATGTGGCCGTCTTTGAGGCTCTTATCTCCAACCGTGATGCGATGCGGCACGCCAATCAGCTCCCAGTCGGCAAACATCGCGCCGGGGCGCTCGCCTCGGTCATCTAGGATGACGTCCACGCCCTTGGCCATCAGCTCGGCGTAGATCGCATCGGAGGCTTCTTTGACGTTGGGGAAACGGTCTGCGCCGACAGGGCAAATAACGACGGTGAATGGCGCTATTGACTCAGGCCAAATAATGCCTTTTTCGTCGTGGTTTTGCTCGATGGCGGCGGCGGGCAGGCGCGTGATGCCGATGCCGTAGCAGCCCATCTCGAAGGGTTTGGGCTTGCCATCTGTGTCTAGGAAGGTCGCATTCATGGCCTTGCTGTACTTGGTGCCAAGATAGAAGACGTGGCCGATCTCGATGCCACGCTCGATGGCAAGCGGGCCTTTGCCGTCGGGCGAGGGATCGCCTTCTAAGACGTTGCGGATGTCAGCCACCATGTCTGGCTCAGCTAAGTCTCTGCCCCAGTTGACGCCAGTGATGTGGAAATCAACTTCGTTTGCGCCGCAAATCCAGTCAGCCATCGCAGCCACTTCGCGATCCGCAATGATCTTGACAGGCTTTTTCATGTTCAGTGGCCCGAGATAGCCGGGCTTGCAGCCAAAATGCGCGACGATCTCAGCTTCTGTTGCGAAGCGGAAAGCGGCCAAACCCGGCACTTTGTTGGCCTTGGTTTCGTTCAGCGAATGATCGCCACGCACGAGCAGGAGCCACACTTGTACTTTTTTGACTTCGCCTTTTTCTTCCAGCTCTTCGGTAGCGAGTACGAGAGATTTGATCGTGGTCTGCAACGGCACGTTGAGTAAATCAGCCACTGCTTGGCATGTGCTCGAACCCGGCGTGGGCGTTTTAGTCAAAGGCTTAGCGGCTGCGGGACGCGCACCGGGCGCGGCGGCCTCGGCCTTTTCAATATTTGCCGCGTAATCAGAATGCGGACAATAAATAATCGCGTCTTCGCCAGTTGCAGCAATCACTTGAAATTCTTCAGAAAGATCGCCGCCAATCGCGCCGCTGTCCGCCGCGACTGCGCGATAGCGCAGGCCAAAGCGATCAAAAATTTTGCGATACGCATCTGCCATGATTTGGTAGCTGGCTTTGGCCGTGGCTTCATCACGGTCAAACGAATACGCATCCTTCATGATGAACTCGCGCCCGCGCATCAGGCCAAAGCGTGGCCGGCGCTCATCTCGGAATTTGGTCTGGATTTGATAGAGATTCTTCGGCAGCTGTTTGTAGCTTTTGAATTCTTGCCGTGCAATATCGGTGACGACTTCTTCACTCGTGGGCTGCACAATGAAATCACGATCATGGCGATCTTTCATGCGCATGAGCTCAGGGCCCATGGATTGAAAGCGCCCTGTCTCGCTCCACAGCTCAGCGGGCTGAATCACGGGCATCGTGCATTCAATCGCGCCCGCGCGATTCATCTCTTCACGCACGATGGCCTCGACTTTGCGAATCACGCGCAAGCCCATGGGCATGTAGGTGTAGATGCCAGCGCCGAGCTTTTTGATCATGCCGGCGCGCGTCATGAGTCGGTGGCTGGCGATCTCTGCGTCGGCGGGTGCTTCTTTGAGCGTGGTGATCAGGAACTGGCTGGCTTTCATGCGGGGATCTTTATCGTCAAATGAGGGGACTAAATTGAAACAAGTGCAAGCAGAAGTCTTGTAAAAGTCTTGCAGCCGGGCATAATGATTTCAGTTTAAAAATTGGAGTTGATTATGCTTGACCGGGACGGCTTTCGCCCCAATGTCGGCATCATCTTGCTCAACCAGAAAAACCAGGTCTTTTGGGGGAAAAGAATTCGCACCCATTCCTGGCAGTTTCCGCAAGGCGGCATCGACCGGGGAGAGAACCCGGAGCAAGCGATGTTTCGCGAGCTGCATGAAGAGGTCGGGCTGATGCCTACCCATGTGCAGATCGTGGCTCGCACGCGGGATTGGTTGCGCTATGAGGTGCCTGATCGCTTTATCAAGCGCGAAGCGCGAGGCCATTACCGTGGCCAAAAGCAAATATGGTTTTTGCTACAACTGGTCGGCAACGACTGGGATCTCAACCTGCGCGCCACAGACCACCCCGAGTTTGATGCTTGGCGTTGGAATGATTATTGGGTGCCGCTTGATTTGGTGGTCGAATTCAAGCGCGGCGTTTACAAAATGGCGCTCAATGAGCTCTCGCGCTACCTGCCTTTTGGCGATCATCGCTGGCAAAGAGATGTGTCTAGGGATGCAGAGCGCGAAAGCAGGCCAAGCCAGCCGGCTGATTTGGTGTTCGAGCATCTGCGCGAGCGCCGCCGTCCGTATGGCAACTTCAGCAGCTTTAACAATGGTGGTGCCGGCACTGGGCACGCGCGCATGGCGCACGCAGCTGATCTTGAGCTGCCACCGGGCGCAAGCTTTGATCCGCACCCGACTGAGC
>JAYUSD010000225.1:0-2590 GCA_043755865.1 Variovorax sp.
AGCAAATGCTAGCACACTGAACGAGAATGCTAAACGAATGCTAGCACAACAAGAATTCTAACACAGCGAATGCCAGCACAGCGAGAATGCTAGCACAGCTAATCATAGCACAGCAAATGCTAGCACAGGAAGAATCCAAGCACAGCGAATGCTAGCTCAGGAAGAATGCAAGCACAGCGAATGCTAGCACATCGAATGCTAGCACTGCGAATGCCAGCACAGGGAATGCTAGCACTGCGAATGCTAGCACAGCGAATGCTAGCACAGCTCCGGAATGCTAGCACAGGGACAAAGCTAGCACAGCGAATGCTAGCACAGTGAATGCTAGCACAGCAAGAATGCCAGCACAGCAAAGCGAATGCTAGCACAGGAAGAATGCAAGCACAACGAATGCAAGCACACTGAGCGAGAATGCTAAGCGAATGCTGACACAGCGAATGCTAGCACAGCAAGAATGCTAGCACAGCAAGAATGCTACCACAGCGAAGCGAATGCTAGCACAGGAAGAATGCAAGCACAGCAAATGCTAGCACACTGAGCGAGAATATTGAACGAATGCTAGCACAACGAGAATGCTGGCACAGCGAATGCCCGCACAGCGAAAGCTGGCACAGCGAATGCTAGCACAGTATCGGAATGCTAGCTCAGGGACAAAATTAGCACAGCAAATGCTAGCACAGCGAGAATGCTAGCACAGCGAACGAATGCTGACACAGGAAGACACACTTGTTCGGTTTACTCAATAAATGGAGCCGTACAAAGACGGGGTGGAACACAGGAAGAATGCTGGCAAGCACAGCGAATGCTAGCACACTGAGAAGAATGCTAAACGAATGCTAGCACAACGAGAATGCTTGCACAGGAAGAATGCAAGCACAGGAAGAATGCAAGCACAGCAAATGCTAGCACATCGAATGCTAGCACAGCACTGGAATGCTAGCACAGGGACAAAGCTAGCACAGCGAATGCCAGCACACTCAATGCTAGCCGGCACAGCGAGAATGCTAGAACAGCAAAGCGAATGCTAGCACAGGAAGAATGCAAGCACAGCAAATGCTAGCACAGCGAATGCCAGCACAGCGAATGCTAGCACACTGAGCGAGATACCGGCTAAGCAAATGCTGACACAACGACCAGGGCTGTTATCTTCACTGAAACGGCATGTGCCAGTATCTCTGGAGACAGTCTCTAACTGATGTGCCAGAGAGCCAAGACGATGTGCCAGGCCAGGGTCACTCCAACGGAGTTGCTACCGTTACCGTAACGGTAACTGTTACCACGCTCGCACACGCGCGCTCGGCGTCTCTCTCACACTCACACTCACACACGAAGGCGGGAGCTCCCAAAGGCCGTCTCACACACCCTCCCCTTTATCTCACACGCAAAGACGCGAGCTTCCGAAGGCCAGCGGCCCAGCGCGCACACACACGCACGCATGCGCACCCAAGAGTGTGCACGCGCGCACACACGCGCGCGCGGCGTCGCTCTCTCTCTCACACTCACGAAGGCGTGAGCTCCCAAAGGGCATCTCGCACGACCTCCTCTGTCGCACACTCACGAAGACGTGAGCTCCCAATGGCCATCGCGCACGCGCGCGCGGCGGTGCGCACCAGGCCTCAGCATTGCTGCTCTTGCAAACGAAACTGAAAGACTTTTCAAGAAGAGGTGTAGTGCAGTGACAGTGCACAACTGCACGTACAAAATCTGCAAACACACTGGGCATCAGAATGAAGTCTACACACGTCCTGCAGCACCCACTCCTTCTTGTACGTATCCCTCTTGAGATCGAACAGCAGGAACGTGCTCACGCCTTTCACCTCCCCCACAATTCAATAACCCACACGCAGTATCTCCCCCACGAGCTCCACCTGTTTTTGTCTGCTCTGGTCAAAAAGTGATACGGTTCCGGGTCCGTTAAGTTTGGAAACTGCAGGTGCCCTTTGGTTGCGGCCTTTTCGATTTCAAGAACCGGCAGACACGTACACCTAAAAGCACCCTCAACGGAGCCTCGCATTTGATGCAGAGGCCTGATGACTGTGCATAGACACACTGTGGTTTTCTTTGAAAAACTTGAAAAAGCCAGTTGAGACGCATGTGTCAGATCCAAGGTTGTTTTGCCAGGAGATCAACTTTAATGTGCCAGGGAAAAATCAATGTGCCAGTTGGCTCCTTTGATGTGCCAGCTGGCCCTCTGATGTGCCGTTGGCACATTGACACATATAAGATAACAGCCCTGACAACGACTGCAAGCACAGCAAATTCTAGCAAAGCAAGAATGCTAGCACAGTGAAACGAATACTAGCACAGGAAGAATGCAAGCACAGCAAATGCTAGCACAGCGAGAATGCTAGCACAGACAAACGAACACTAGCACAGCATGCTAGCACAATGAACGAGAATGTCAAACGAATGCTAGCACAACGAGAAGTTGCGAGCACAACGGCCTGCACAGCGAATGCTATCACAGGAAGAATGCAAGCACAGCAAATGCTAGAGCACGAAGAGCATGCTAGCACAGCGAATGCCAGCACAGGAAGAATGCAAGCACAGCAAATGCTAGCACACTGAGCGAACACAACATGAATACATT
>JAYUSD010000226.1:0-14914 GCA_043755865.1 Variovorax sp.
AAGCCATCCGTCTTAAAGCGCTGCACACGCCCGCCTTCATGATCGACCAAGATCAGCAAATCAGTGCGTACGGCTTTGATCTCGGCGCACAAATGTGTGAGCTGATCGCGGTCTTTCCAATTTCGCGCAAACAAAATCACGCCGCCCGTGAGGGGATGCGCGAGGCGCTTTTTATCTGCTTTGGTGAGCGTGAGGCCAGCAACGTCTAAGATGATGGGAGAATGTTGTGTCATAGGTATCTTCTATAAAATTGATAGCAGTCTGCGTATATTCTATGCCGGCAAACAGGCTTTTTTTGCTTAAAAATCAAGTGATTAACCGTACGACGACGCAAAAAGAGGCGGCGTAATCCGTCTCATCCGTCACGGTGATGTGCGCCGTGAGCTTTTTCTCGTCAAACCATTGCTTCAAACCGCCATGCAGCACAATGCGCGGCTCACCGCTGGGCAGCTTGGCAATCTCACAAAGCCGCCACGTCATCGGCATGCGCATACCCAAACCGATCGCTTTAGAAAATGCTTCCTTGGCAGAAAATCGTGTTGCCAAATAGCGCACACCGCGCTCTGGCCAGCGCGTGCTGCGCTGCTTCCACACCATCATTTCTGAATCGCACAAAATCTTGGCAGCAAAGCGCTCGCCGTGCTTATCCAAGCTCGCCTTGATGCGGCGGATATCGCAAATGTCAGTACCGATGCCGTAGATCATGAGAACTCCTGCAAGCGAATAGGCAAAGGGTTGCGCTCAAAATCTAAATGCCAATCCGAAAGAGCCACAGCATAGCGCGTGCCCTTGCCTTGGCCCTGCACGGCGAGCAAGCCACTTTGATACAGATCAACAAGATCTCGCGTGGCCGTGGCTTTGGATGCGCCCGTTAGCTTGATGTATTTGTCAGCACTGAGCCCGCCCAGAAAGCCACCGTCGCCCGCTTCAAGCAAACGAGAGAGCACTTTGCGTTGCCGCTCGTTGAGCGAAAAAGTTGCGCAGCGCTGCCAGAAAGCAGCCTTATCTGATGCCAAGCGAATCACAGAGAGCGAATGCTCGCAGCCGCGCGTGAACACGCCAATAAACCACAGCACCCACTCGGTCACATCAATGCCTTTGCCCTGACTTTGCGCCGCATACGTGGCTGCGTTGAGTTGACTGTAGTAATCTTTGCGCTCTGCTTGGATTTGCCGCGAGAGGCTAAAGATGCGCTGCGAGGTTTGCAACTCTTGCGCGAGCACGTAATCAGCAAGTGCCCGCCCCACACGACCATTGCCATCTTCAAACGGATGGATCGCCTCAAACCACAGATGCGCCAGCGCTGCACGTATCAAATACGCAGGCCGAATGATGGCCGGCCTGATGCCAGAGCTCGTGCCTGAACTAGTGCCTGAACTCGCTGGCCGATCAGCCCGCGTCTGCTCAAGCCAGTACAGCAAGCGCTGCATTTCTTGAGGTACTTGGCGCGAAGCAGGCGCGGTGTAATGCACCTGCTCTTTGCCCAGTGCGCCGCTGATGATTTGCATAGCATCTTCATGCGTGCGATAGCTGCCCACCACAATGCGCAGCTTGCTCGGCATGGCATCGTTATCTGGAAAAATCATTTTTTGCCAAGCGCACAAGCGTTGCTCAGTCAAGGCGCTGCTGTGCTGCTGCATGGCCTCTTGCATCATCTGCACCAAGCCTTCCACATCACGATCTGCGCCCCGAGGCACGCCCAAGCCCAGCCGATAGCCCACAGACGAACGCACTGCCTGCACATCCAAATCTTGGCCTTCAATGGCTGAGGTGGCCAGAGCATCTTGCGCCCACAAATCGCGATTGATGGATTGCTCACGATTTAAACCAATGTTTTGCAAAGCCGCGCTGAGCTGCGCTTGCGCTTGCTGCGCTCGTGCCATAGAAGGCTGTACCGCATCATCACGCCAAGTAAATGCAGGCCAAGCAGGCCATTGCCAGATAGGGCTCTTGAGAACAGCGGGAGCACTAAAACGGGTGAGACGAGAAGGCATGAGCCGTATTTTAACTAAATACGGCTCAAATAATGAGCCGTATTTTCATGAAATACGGCTCACGGGTCTTTTTAGCAACTATGAGGCAAGAGGCTCGAGTGTTGCCAAATAAGCTTTCACCGCCTCTGAGTAGCCCACTTCCAGCGCATCCGATACAAAAGCATGCCCGATGGAGACTTCTGCAATAAATGGCATCGCTGAGATGAACGGCTTGAGATTAGCCTGCGTCAAGTCATGTCCCGCGTTGACGCGCAGACCTGCATCTCGCGCGGCCTCTGCGGTTGCTTTAAATTGCGCGAGCACTTTTTCTTGAGTGGGTTTGCCAAAGGCGCTCGCCCAAGTCTCGGTATAAAGCTCCACACGATCTGCGCCAATGGCTTTGCAGGCGGCCATCTGCTCAGGGATTGGATCCATAAACAAACTCACGCGCACGCCAAGCGCATGACATTCGTCAATCAAAGGCTTGAGTCGCTGGGCATCTTGGGGTAACTGCCAGCCATGATCCGACGTACTTTGGCTCTCGCTATCAGGCACAAAGGTCGCTTGATGCGGCTTTGCTGCGCGGATGAAATCCATCAGGTTGTGAAACGGATTGCCTTCGATATTAAATTCCCGCCCCGGCCACAGGCGCATCAACTCGGCGATTTCAAACACATCGCCTTTGCGAATATGCCGCTCGTCTGGGCGTGGATGCACCGTGATGCCCGAAGCGCCAGCCTTCAAGCAAATCTCCGCCGCGCGCGTCACGCTCGGGTAGCCCACATGCCGCGTGTTGCGCACAAGAGCCACTTTGTTCACATTCACCGAAAGCGCTGGGAAAACCGATTTTTCCATAAGATTTCAAGCCTTTTAGGCACTTAGCCGGCATATCTATTGCGCGGAGTGCTATCGAAATAATAGTTAACAAAATTCAGGCCAAGGCCTGCGCATCCATCATCAGCTGCCGCGTGCGAAAGCCTCGGCTGCCAGCGTGATAGTTTAGCAAGCTGCGCAGGATTTGTTTGAGCGAAGACCGATCCACCGCAGTCATTGCGAGCACTGCGTCACGGGCGGGGAAAATCGCAGCGCGTTGATCCAGTGCAGTTTGCAAGCTCTGCCAAGCTTTGGCGCTCAGCGCAGCATCTTCAGAAGAAGCGCCACTCGCCTCACGCAGGCCCACCTCAGCAATCAAGCTGTAGAGCACATCGCTTTGCAACGCAGCCGATGAAAAACTATCGGCATCGAGCGCGGGCAGCAAGCCAATCTCGCGCAACAGCACCAATTCAAAAGCCCTCAGCGATGCATCCAGCAGCGGCGCATCGCGCAGCCATGTAGTGGCTTGCGCGTATGCATCAAACAGCAGCTCATGCGGATCATCGCGCGCAGTCAGCTTCATCATCAGCTCATTCAAATAGTAGCCTGAAAGCAGTGCATCTCCCGTAGGCATCGTGAGCCCGCCCTGCCACTCAGCGCCCTTCAAAGTCTGCACCTCTGCATCGCCAGAAAAGCTGATGAAAAGCAATTGTAGTGGCAACAAAATAGCACGAAACTGCGAACTCGGGCGCTTGACCCCCTTCGCCACAATCGCCACCCGCCCGTGATGCCGCGTCAGCACCTCAAGAATCAGACTGCTCTCGCTCCAATCGTAGCGATGCAACACAAAAGCCGGCTCATGGAGGATTTTCTTCATGATGGTTTTAAGCGCCGAATAGTCAAGGCGCAGCGCTGAGCAATCAAACTGCAAACTTGATCCATGATTGGGTGGCTCAAGCCTTCGCCGAGCATCTTGGCTTGCATCAAAAGCGCCAAATCCGGCAGCCGCTCGGCAATTTGCACGATACGCTTCTTCACCAGAGCTGGCGATAGCCCAGCCTCAACAGCAAATTGCTCCCAATGCCGCGACTGCACTTCAGAGAATTTATATTTGCTGCCAATCTTCATCGCCATCTTTTCAGTCAGCGTTGGGTACGCGGCTGTACAAAGCGCGTCATACAGCGGCGCAAGCACAGCGCCTGTTGATGTGTAGAGCAGCGAGAAGTTTTTACCATGTGCATCATGGTTGCCAATCAGCGCGTTAAACACGACAAAATCAAGCAGCCTGAGCGTTTGAGGCGCACTTGGTCGCGTTGCGCTTCGCAGCAGTGCAAACGATTGCGCCAAGCCCGGCCCGCCTTCGTTTTGGTACTTATGCTCAGGCACAATCGCCAGCGCTTGGCAAAAGTCTTCTTGATGCAAACGCTGCGGCTCATGCTTTTTTGCATCAAGCTGCCGGTCGTAGCGCTGCACCAGTAAATAATGCCGTAGCCGTAGCGGTTGTCCGTCTGCAATCGCGTGGATTCGAGCCTGAGCGACATCTAATTTCAGCTCGCCAGCCAGCGCCATGCAAAAGGCTTCGTTAAAAACACTGCCATCAATGCCCGCAATCGCCGGCTTCAAAATATGACTGCTCGGCGAGCCATTTAAAGGCAAGCCGATGCGAATGCCATCGGCATCCAACACCACGGGCAGTTTGTCTTGCGCCCCCGCGAGCGACAAGCGCAACCCGCTCTCGCCAGCCCGCATCGGGCGCAGCGGCATCTCATCAATCATGGCGAGCAGCTCATCTTGCCCGAGCCAGCGCACTTGTTGCGGCATGCCAGCAAGCGAAGGCTTCTTACCTGACTCCATCAAAGTTACAGCACCAGCGCACTCGCCCCCCAAACTGTCCAACAAAGCGTAATCATTTTGCGCAGAGATTTGCAGCGTCTTTGCAATCTGCTTGCGCTTAGCTCCCTCAGGCAAGAGCCCCGCAAAGAATGCCCGCGCCGCACGGTCACCAAACTCTTTTTGCTCGATGGGCAGCGATTGAGATAAAGCTGTTGTCGCGTCCGGCGCATAGGTAAACTGCAGACGTCCATCCAGCTGGACAAGCTTGCCAACACGCGCGCCCAGCAACCACACATCCAGTTCGCGTGCCATCCTTTATTCCCAGCCTTGCACAGCGAGGCTGCCGCCTAGCGCATGAAGCACTTTCAACAAAGTCTCCAATCGAACAGTCGGTTTGCCGGCTTCGAGCTCCACAATAAAACGCACGCCCACGCCAGCAGCCAACGCCAATTGCGGTTGTGTTAGCCCCAACCGATGACGAGCAGCAAGCGCAGCAGCGCCCAGCGCTTGAGGCGAGTTCGTTGACATCATGGTGTGAAAGGGTTGAAGCATTTCTCTGTGCATTGATTCATTTCATTCCTGATCGGGAAATTATGCCGCAGAATTCGCGGCTGTATATAAATATGTCCCGATAGGGGTATTAAACACGTAAGACAACCGATTTCATCAAAAGTGAATGGAACGGGAAATACCCACTTTTTTTAGGGCTCTGCTGCGCAGGCAAGCATTCAAATGATCTTCACAATTCGGCTCACGTTCATGCAGTGCAGCAACCGCAAAAATAAGCCAACAGTTTGAGCTGCCGCATCCCCGCAGACCTTCGGCTTCAGCGCAGCACCGCAGGAATGGCAAAGTCGCGGATGACGGAGGCGGTTTGCGCAGCCATGGCGCGGGAGCTGGCTTGGGTGGTGGCGACGACGACCAATTGCAGCGCCGGAACGATGTAGATGTATTGCCCGCCAAACCCGATGGCTAGTTGCGCGCTGAGTTGGTCATCTCGCGTGGTGGCTGTCCACCACAGATAACCATAACCCATGGGACTTGGCATATCTCCGACGACGGTGCTGGTGTCGATTTGCCGGCGGGTCGCCGCTTGTATATATGAGGAGGAGACGAGCTGTTGTCCGCGCCATTGACCACCTTGAAGCACGAGCTGGCCAATTTTGGCCATGTCCCGAGGGCGCAAGCGCAGCTCGCTAGCGCCGTTGTTGGTGCCGTTGGAATCTGTGTCCCACATGTACTGGGTAATCCCTAGGGGCTTGAAAAGTTGGGCATCGGCGTAGGCGGCAATGGGCATACCCACCCGCGATGCCAAGATCAGCGATGCCAAGTGCGCATCTGTGTTGTTGTAATAAAAACGCTCGCCCGGTGGCGTGAGCGCGGGCCGTGCAAGGGCATGGGCCTGAAGGCCGGGCGCATAAAAACGACTCATAAAGTTTAAGTAATCTGCGTCGCGGCTGATGCCGCCGGGATCAAACCCAGTGCTCATTGTGAGCAAATGGTTGAGCCGAATGTCACTGGCTGAGCCAGGCTTGGCAGGCAGCAGGTCTATAAGCTTTTGTTGCGTTCCGCCAATCAAGCCTTGGTCAATAGCGCGGCCCACCAGTAAGGAAACCACGCTTTTAGTAACCGAGTACACGTTGCTCAGGCTGTCCGCTTGAGTGTCAGCTCGGTAGTATTCATAAACGGGCTGGCCGTTGCGCACCATCAGCAAGCTACGTACCATGGGGTGTTGCGACAGCAGGTGCTGCGTCATAGCGGCCAGCTGGGCGGGGTCAACGCGCTGCGCCAAAGGGTTGGGTGTTAGCCAATCGTTGTCTTCGATAGCGCTATGTTGGGCGTAAGCAACCGTCAAAGTGGTGGCCAGCACGAATGCCAAGGCGGCAGCTAGCCACACGCGTCGTGCACACAAGGCATAAGGGTCAAGTCTTTGCATTTGTGTCAAGGCAACATTTTCATGAGCGCATGTTGCCGAATCTTAAGAGCTCACTCATATCCAAAGCTTTTGACCCGCTCCGCGTTATCGGCCCAGCCGCCTTGCACTTTGACCCAAAGCTGGAGGAAGACTTTGGCGTCCATCAGGCGTTCCAGCTCTTGGCGGGCTTCAGTGCCCATGCGCTTTAAGCCCTCGCCGCCTGCGCCAATCACCATGGCTTTGTGCGAATCGCGCTCGACGATGATGGTGGCAGCGATTTTGACGAAACGACCCACGGTTTTTCCGGGCTCTTCGGTGAATTTATCAATGACTACGGTGCTGGTGTAGGGCAGCTCATCGCCAGTGAAGCGGAAGAGCTTTTCGCGCACAATTTCGCCCGCCATGAAGCGCTCGGATTTATCGGTGATTTCTTCATCTTTATAAATCCACGGCTGCTCAGGCAAGTATTTTTCGCAGATCACGAGCAGGCGATCAACGTCTTTTTTCTGCTTGGCGCTCATGGGAATGATTTCTGCAAACTGGATGGTTTTCACCGCCTCCATCTCTTCAGCATCAAATTCAGCAACTTCCTCGCCCAGACCCAGACCCTGCTCTGCTTTTTCGCCTTGGGCTGCGCCTTCATCGCCCGCTGTAACGCGAACTGCGCCAAAAGCGGCCAAAGCGGCGGGTGCAGCACCTGCGCTGCCTTGCACTGCATGACTATCACCGTGGGCAGCTCCCTGCCCATCGCCCCGCACTTTTGGCGCTGTTTTTGGCTCTAGCTTGACAGCCCCCATGCCTTTGGCATGCACCTCCTGCAACCAAGGCGCAATGTCCGCGCGGCGGTTCACGGTATCGAGTTTGTTCGCCACCAGCACCACCGGCACGCCTTTGGCCTGCTTGCCCAAGAGCGAGAGCACCTTGGCATCCGCGCCCGATAAGCGCCCGGCTTCTACGATGAGCAAAATCAAATCCACGCCACTCACAGCGCCAGAGACGGTTTTATTCAGCGAGCGATTGAGCGCGGTGCCGTGGCGCGTTTGGAAGCCGGGCGTGTCAGCGAAAACGAATTGCGCTGCGCCTTGGCTGCGAATGCCCAGAATGCGATGGCGTGTGGTTTGCGCTTTGCGCGACGTGATGCTGACTTTTTGACCGACCAAAGCATTGAGCAAAGTGCTCTTGCCCACGTTGGGTTTGCCGACGATGGCGATCATGCCGCAGCGCTGCGCAGCAGCAGGCTGCGCGGGCGCTTGCGAAGCAGGGTCAGCAGCGGCTGCCTTGCTGAAAAAGGCATCCAGCAATTGATCGGTGGGCACGCCGGTGGCCGTGGGCGCTGCCTGAGTGGATGGCGCTGTGGGCACTGTCGGGATGATCGACGTGGTGGTGGACGGTGTTTTTTTCATAGATTTAGGGGTGTAGCCAGCATGGATACTGCGCGGAGTGCTATTGTATTAATAGCGATACTGAAATTCGTCAGGCGGGCAACGCGAGCAATTTGAGCATGGCCGCTGCTGCTTCTTGCTCCGCCGCGCGACGCGAGCTGCCAAAGCCGCGTGCTTCGCGCTCTAACTTTTCAATCGTGCATTGCACCTCAAAGGTTTGCCGATGCGCGGCGCCCGTGATGCTCATCACGTTGTAAGCGGGCACATGCATTTTTCGACCTTGTAGCCATTCTTGGAGCTCAGTTTTCGGATCTTTGGCAGCCGCTGGCATTTCAGGGTTGATGGCGACATTGTCAAACAAGCGATGCACCAAGGCTGCAGCAATATCAAAGCCTGCATCCAAATACACCGCGCCGATCACTGCCTCCAGCGCATCGGCAAGGATAGAGGGGCGTTTGCTGCCGCCAGATTGCAGCTCGCCTTCGCCAAGGCGAATCAAGCTGCCCAAATGCAGATCATGCGCAATTTTGTGCAGTGTATCTTGCTTGACCAAATTGGCTCTTACGCGCGAGAGCTCGCCTTCTTGCAGCGTGCCCAGCGCTTGAAACAGCATGCCAGACACCGCCAAATTCAGTACCGAATCGCCTAAAAACTCCAAGCGCTCATTGTGAGCAGCGCTGTAGCTGCGATGCGTGAGCGCTTGCGCGAGCAAAGCGGGCTTGCGAAACTGATGTTGCAGGCGCTGCTGCAACTGAACCGTAGCATCAGACAAAGCGGCGACCAAGAAAGCAAAAGCCCAACATTACTTGGTGCTACTGCCCGAATACTTCAGGAGCAAGTAGGCGGGTCCGCCCAAATGAATTTCTTTCTGATACGCAAAACTGACAACGACCTTGTCGCCATTTTTTGAAACATCGAGATCTTTCCCGGAGATCGCTTTGAAATCATCAATCGCTTGTGCTTTATCAAAATTATTGCGTATTTCGACAATCGTGCCGCCTTGCGCGGCTACTTTGTTCATGGCTTTATTGATAGCCTGATATTCAATCAACGTAGGAATCGCTTGCGCCCCCACTACGCCGGCAAACGCCAAAACTACACCGACAAAGAGCAAGCCGATCAAAGAGATGCCGCGTTGTTGAGATTTCATGGATGACCTTCAGTGAAAAAATGACTTAATCAAAAGAACCAATTCTGCGTAGATTACCAAAATTCATCCACACAAAAAAGGCCTTGCCCACGATATTTTTCTCTGGCACAAAGCCCCAATAGCGCGAATCAAGCGAATTGTCTCGATTGTCGCCCATCATAAAGAAATGGCCAGCGGGCACTTTGCACACCACGCCCTCCACACTGTAGCGGCAGTTTTGTTTGAAAGCGAAATCTTCCACACCAGGAATCATGGCCGGGCGATTATCATCATTGAGCAGCTTATGCTTCTTGCTGCCGCCCTTAGACAAATCCATCAGCTCTTCAAATTGCTTGGCATATTGCATGGTGCTTTCTTCCAGAAAATCGGGCAGCACATCTTTAGACAATGGCTTGCCATTGATGGCCAGCTTCTTGTTCAAATAGCTCACCTCATCGCCAGGCAAGCCGATCACGCGCTTGATGTAATCCACATTGGGATTGGGCGGATAGCGAAACACCATCACATCGCCACGCTCGGGATTGTTGACATCAATAATTTTCTTATTAATGACCGGCAGGCGCACGCCGTAGGTGAATTTGTTAACCAAGATCAAATCACCCACATGCAACGTCGGGATCATGGAGCCGGTAGGAATTTTGAAAGGCTCAAACAAGAACGAACGCAGCAAAAACACGACGCAAATCACGGGAAAGAGCCCCGCTGTCCAATCGAGCCACCAAGGCTGCTGCAGCACCACATCTCTGGAAGCTAACATTTCCTTGGCATGCGTCTCAGTTTGGCTGATGCCCATTTTGGCCAGCTCCGCTTGGCGTGCGGTGGCTTGGCTCTCAATGGATGCCGCTGCGCGGTTACGCTCAGGCAAAAAGATAAAGTGCTCAAGCAACCAATAGACACCTGTGACCAGAGTGGCAATGAAGAGCAGCAACGAAAAGTTGCCCTCAAACACATTGAAATACCAAGCCGCCGCATAGGCCACAAATGCGCCCAGCACCAGTGTCGTGATGCCCGGCATCAATTTCATCAACTTGTCGCTCATTAATCTTCCACCTGCAAAATAGCCAAAAACGCTTCTTGGGGCACTTCCACCGTGCCGATTTGCTTCATGCGCTTTTTACCCGCCTTCTGCTTTTCCAAGAGCTTTTTCTTGCGCGTGATGTCGCCGCCGTAGCATTTAGCGAGCACGTTTTTGCGCAAGGCCTTGATTGTCTCACGGGCAATAATATTGCCGCCAATGGCCGCTTGAATAATCACGTCATACATTTGGCGGCTGATGATCTCGCGCATTTTTGCGGCGACTGCCCGCCCGCGGTAGGTGGCCTGCGTGCGGTGGACGATGATGGAAAGCGCATCTACTTTCTCATTGTTGAGCAGCATGTCGATCTTGACCACATCACTGGCGCGATATTCTTTGAACTCATAATCCATCGAAGCATAGCCCCGGCTCACAGATTTGAGCTTGTCAAAGAAATCGAGCACGATCTCGCCCAGCGGCATGTCATACGTCAGCACCACTTGACGGCCTTTGTAAGCCATGTTGAGCTGCACACCGCGCTTTTGGTTGGCCAGCGTCATCACCGAGCCTACGTATTCTTGCGGCACATAAATATGCACCTCCACGATCGGCTCGCGGATTTCTTCAATGCGCGAGACCTCGGGCATCTTCGATGGATTCTCCACCAGCAGCGTCTCCGGATCTTTCCCGCCCGTCACCACTTCATACACCACGCTGGGCGCAGTCGTGATCAAGTCTTGATCAAACTCGCGCTCGAGCCGCTCTTGCACGATCTCCATATGCAGCAGACCCAGAAAGCCGCAGCGAAAGCCAAAGCCCAGCGCTTGCGAGACTTCCGGCTCAAAGCGCAGTGCTGAATCGTTAAGCTGGAGCTTCGTCAAAGCATCGCGTAATTGCTCATACTCGCTCGATTCGCTCGGATAGAGCCCTGCGAACACTTGCGGCTGAATTTCTTTGAATCCGGGTAGCGCTTCCATAGCTGGCGCAATATTCATCAAGCCCTGCTCGCCGCGCGTGACGACGCGCGTCACCGTATCACCCACCCTCGCAGCCTTGAGTTCTTTGATACCCGCAATGATGTAACCCACCTCGCCCGCTTCGAGCGATTTGCGCGGCTCGTCGCTCGGCGTAAACACACCAATGCTGTCCGCGTTGTATTGCGAGCCATTGGCCATCATCAAAATCTTGTCGCCCTTGGCCAAGCGGCCATCCACGATGCGCACCAGCATCACCACGCCCACATAGCTGTCAAACCAACTGTCGACAATCATTGCGCGCAGCGGTGCATCAGGGTTGCCACGCGGCGGCGGCACTTTCGCCACCACCATCTCCAGCACCTCGTCGATGCCCATGCCGGTCTTGGCCGAGATCGCAATGGCGTCTGACGCATCCAAGCCGATCACTTCTTCAATTTCTTTTTTCGCCGTCTCAGGATCAGCCTGTGGCAAATCCATCTTATTCAGCACGCAGCTCACCTCGACGCCAAGATCTAAAGCGGTGTAGCAGTTCGCCACCGTCTGCGCTTCCACGCCTTGCGATGCATCCACCACAAGCAGCGCGCCTTCGCATGCGGAGAGCGAGCGCGAGACTTCATAAGAGAAGTCCACATGGCCCGGCGTGTCGATCAAATTCAGGTTGTATGTTTGCCCATCGCGTGCTTTGTATTGCAGCGCAGCGGTCTGCGCTTTGATAGTTATCCCACGCTCTTTCTCGATATCCATCGAATCCAAAACTTGGCTTGTCATCTCGCGATCAGACAGACCTCCGCAGCGATGGATCAAGCGATCGGCCAGCGTGGATTTGCCGTGATCAATGTGCGCAATGATGGAAAAATTTCTAATGTGGTTCATCAACAAAAATCTCAAATGAATTCAATAAGTGCTTGATACGTATAGCTCTTACGCCACTACAAAACCAACAGACAAGAAAAAGGGCACGTCCTTTTCGAGACGTGCCCTACAAACCAACAATCTATTGGCAACTGCGATAGTTGGACTTTCATTGTAGGGCAAGCGCTTAGGTCGCACACGGGAAGTTTCTCTAAATATTGCACGTTGCAAGGCAACAACGAGGAATTGTTAACAGGTTATCCACAATTTCTGTGGGCAAGTCTTGTAACGCATGGGGATGGCCTGTGGATGGCTGGTGGACAGCCTGTGCGCTGCCCGTATTAGCGAGATCAAATGCCTTTGATATATCCAAATCGGTTGAACGGGTGTGTTGATTTTAGCTGTTTTGGGTATGAGTCTCGGCAAATTGTGTGCTTTGGCTGATTTTGAATCTAGGGGCGTGATAAATGCAAACATTTGTATCTAAACCACATTCCTTGCGCGGCGTGCGGCTTTTAAGATTCTCCAAAAAAATGCTTGACAAGCGCGATCCGTGATTAAAAACGTGCCCTTGCCGGCGTATTTGCTGCGCAGAGCGCTATGAAAATCGTAGTTGCCTAGGCGTACTGCGAGGGCCACGTGCGCGCTCCGAAAACCCAATGAAAACTCCTTGCCAGCGTCACCGTTTGAGCGCAAGATAAGTTGACTTTTTGGACAAAATCATGCGCCCAGCTTCTTTTTTTACCTCGCGTTATCCTTTGGCTGTTCGATTGCTTCTGCCCGTTGTATTTGCAGCAAGCGCAAGCGTTATCCAGCCGCTCTCACTAGCCGCCTCGCCTCCCGTGAACAGTGCCAGTGCGCAAGACACGATCAATGCGCTGAGTAAAGCGCAAACCGCCGTGGTGGGCGTGCAGGTGATCGCGGCTGACGGCGCACGCTCTGCGCAAACCTTGGGCAAGCAGCGCAGCGGTTCGGGCGTGGTGATCGCAGCCGATGGTTTGATCGTCACGATCGGCTATTTGATCCTAGAAGCCGATCAAATTCAGATCACCACCGTCGATAAAAAGACCGTGCCCGCTCGCGTGGTGGCCTACGATTTAGCCACGGGCTTTGGCCTGATTCGCCCTGTCGTGCCCTTGCGCGGCATCGCACCCGTTGCGTTGGGCGGCACACTAGATATCAAAACCGGTGAATCCCTCATGGCCAGCACCGGCGCATCCGAGGGCGATGATGCAGACGTAGCCATGACGCAGTTGGTGAGCAAACGCGCCTTTTCCGGCTATTGGGAATATCACATTGATGGCGCGCTATTTACCAGCCCGCCCGTGCAAAACCATTCTGGCGCACCGCTGTTTAACCAAAAAGGCGAGCTGCTGGGCATTGGCAGTTTGTTCGTGATGGATGCCATGGGTCAAAATGTTCGCCTACCCGGCAATATGTTCGTCCCCGTCGATCTGCTCAAGCCCATCATGAGCGAGATGCTGCAAACCGGAAGCAGCAAACTCTCCAAGCGCCCTTGGCTCGGCTTAACCTCTTCAGAGCAAGGCGGCAGAGTGCAGATCGTGCGCATCAATCCCGATAGCCCCGCGCAAGCTGCTGGCCTTAAAGTGGGCGATGTGGTGCTGGCAGTTGATGATGCAAAAGTCGCGAGCCTAGAGACCTTCTACAAAAAAGTCTGGGATCGCGCATCGCCAGAAGGCGAGATCAAGCTCACAGTGTTGCAAGGCGCGGATTTAAAAACGATTACGCTCAAAGCCGTAGACCGCATGAGCACAATGATGAAGCCAGCGGGTATTTGATAATTCGCGCTTCCTCAAGCACCGTTCGCTCCGCGCACCACGTTCGCCCTGAGGTATGGAAGGGCTGCGCCTTGCAAACCCTGCTCGCATCCAGCCAAACCCCGTTCGGGCTGAGCCTGTCGAAGCCAGCTTGATTAGCATTCAACCGCTTCGCCTCCACACCACCCGCTCGCCTGCCACGTGACGTGCCCGAAAAAGCCGAGGCCTTTCGCCGTGTCGCGCTCCCAAGCGCAAGCGACGAGCTGCATGTCTTTTGTAGCGATCCGTGCATGGTTTGCCGCGCCCGACCAGCGAAAGGCTTCGTTTTTTCAGACCCATCACGTGTCGGATAGAAGTAGTTGGCGAGTCGTTAAATACTATGTATTTGTCAAAAGTCTGCATACGTAGCATTCAACAGCTGCGGTCCGACAAGAATACAAATTTCAAGGCATACGTCTCACTTACACTACATTAATACTCATGCTGCAGGTTTTGCGGCAAGCATTACTTAAAGCCAATTTATGACTCTCGGATCTGGAATTTTTTTCTCTTCGTTAGTATTGTCATTAGTCATCTTGTTCTCAGTGACGAAGGATCGCTGGAATTGGAAGAAAATCTCGAAGTGGGCGATAGTTGCTCCCACAATTGTTTTTTCAGTAATCTTCCTTTCCATATACATCTACGGCCGCTGGGAGGAGCGACTGGCTCCACAGTCGGAGTTTTTTGGTCTACAGCTTCGTTCGTCACCTGCTGATGTTAAGTTCGCAAAAGGCGAACCGACCGCTGTTGAGAAAGATGAATACTGGGCATACCATGTCGGCACGTCAACATCAAAAGACAGGGCTCAGTACTTGGTTAAGTTCAAAGATGGCCGTATTCGTTCCGTACTTTATGGAACGGATGGCACAGAAGTAGTAAACCCATATCTGCTTGGTTTTACATACGGTGTAGATTACGATTCCGTGCTTCAAAAACTTGGTAAGCCATCTTTTACCTCGATATCGAAGAACGAACTTAGTCGCATGATTTCCTACGAAGCTCTCAATGGAGTGTTTACTTTCAGTGCCGGGAAGCTTGAAACTTATGGCATTTATGATCCGGTACACGGCCCGATGAGATTCAAGGACGAACATTCGCCAGCAGAAAAGAAGTAGTCCTAAACTCTTCTAACCCGCCGCGTGATGGGTCTGAAAAAACGAAGCCTTTCTTCGGTTGAGCGCGGCAAA
>JAYUSD010000227.1:0-2571 GCA_043755865.1 Variovorax sp.
CGACGACGGCGAGGCGCGGCCCGCCGCCGCTGCCAGCCGCAAAAATAATATCGTCCGTCTGATCCCCATTCACATCGCCGACGGCCACGCGCACGCCACCCAGGAACGATGGCTCGAACGCCTGAAAGTCGAAGCGGAGTGAGCCGTTAGCGTTAAACACCTGCACTCGCGAACTCACACCCGCACCCGTGCCAATGGCCGTTAAATGCGGCGGATTTACCGGTGGCGGGGGAGGAGGTGGTGGTGGTGGCGGAGGAGGAGGAGGAGGAGGAGGAGCAGCGCCGGGCGGTGCGCAGCCGTACAACATGAGCGGCTTTGTCGATGGCAAGCGTCTTGTGTCGCAGCGGCAAGAAGTCAAGCTCGGTATTCGCCGGCCAGGCAAAGTTGAAATCACCGAAGGTTTGAGCGAAAGTGACACGGTGGTGGTCGCTGGTCAGCAGCGTTTGCAACGCGACAACACACCGGTGCGCGTGATCGAGTTGGGCCGCCCACCGAGCGGCGCACCGGGAGCACCAAGTGGCGCACCGGGAGCACAAGGCAGTGCACCTGGTGTTCTTGGAGCGCCTAGCGGCATGTCAAACGCTGCAGCGTCTGCAACAAATTCCGCCGCAGGCAGCGTGGGCGCCGCGCCCGCTGTGCCTGCAGCACCAGCACCAGCATCTGCTCCAGCGCCACCAGCAAGTCGCTAAAACTCTACAGCAACGATCATCCTCAGGAGCCGATCATGCAGTTACCAGAAATATCTATACGCCGCCCGGTGTTTGCCACTGTGCTCTCGCTGCTGATCTTGCTGATTGGCTATGTGAGCTACACCAAGCTCTCCGTGCGCGAGTATCCCAAGATTGATGAGCCGACGGTGACGGTGTCCACCAACTATCGCGGCGCGTCCGCTGAGATCGTAGAAACGCAAGTGACCAAGGTGCTGGAAGATTCGCTTGCGGGCATTGAAGGTGTGGATGTCATCACTTCGATTTCTCGCCCCGAGCAAAGCCAAATCACGGTGCGTTTCAAGCTCACGCGCGAGCCAGATAGCGCTGCTGCTGATGTGCGCGATAAAGTCTCGCGCGTGCGCCAGCGCTTGCCCACCGATGTGGATGAGCCGCAAATTGCAAAGGTAGAAGCTGATGCTTTTCCGGTAATCTGGCTGGCATTCAGCTCCGATACGCTCAACGTGTTGCAACTCTCCGATTTGGCCAACCGCATTGCCAAGCCTATGCTGCAAACAGCCAGCGGCGCAGCCGATGTGCGCATTTTTGGCGAGCGTAAATACGCGATGCGCGTCAATGTCGATCCCGACAAACTTGCTGCTTATCGGCTCACAGTACAAGATTTGGAAGACGCGCTGCGCCGCAACAATGTAGAAGTGCCCGCGGGCCGTATTGAAAGCCAGCGCAGAGAATTTAACGTCACAGCCGCTACAGATTTGCAGCGCCCCAATGAGTTCTCGCAAGTGGTGATTCGCAATGTGAATGGTGTGCCCGTGCGCATTGGTGATGTAGCCACGGTGCGCCAAGGTGCTGCTTCTGAGCGCACGGCTACGCGCCTGAATGGCCGTGATGCAATTACGCTCGGCGTGATCCGCAATGCAACAGCCAATCCATTGGATCTGTCTGCGGATGTGCGCGAGATGTTGCCACGCATCAAGGCCAATTTGCCGCCCGGCGTGGAGATTGATGTCGCCAATGACAATTCCATCTTCATCAAAGAATCTATCAAATCGGTCTACACAACAATCATTGAAGCCGTGGTGCTGGTGGCTTTTGTGATCTTCTTTTTCTTGCGCAATTTCCGCGCGGCCATCATTCCGCTGATCACCATTCCAGTTTCGCTGATTGGCTCGTTTGCACTCATGGCGCTAGCGGGCTTCACCGTCAACACGCTGACCTTGCTTGCGCTTGTGCTTGCTATTGGCTTGGTGGTGGACGATGCAATTGTGGTGCTGGAGAATATTTATCGCCATATTGAGATGGGGAAAAAGCCGTTTGATGCAGCCATCATCGGCGCGAAAGAAATTGCCTTTGCCGTGGTGGCGATGACGCTCACGCTCGCTGCTGTGTATGCGCCGCTGGCTTTCTCGCCTGGGCGCACGGGCAAGCTCTTCACGGAATTTGCATTGGCGCTCGCGGGGGCAGTGGTCGTGTCCGGCTTTGTGGCGCTCACGCTCTCGCCCATGATGAGCTCGATCTTGCTCAAACACAATCCCAATCCGCCGTTTTATGACCGCTGGATTGAGAGATTCTTGATGGGCATCACCAACGGTTACGCCAAGCTGCTCGGCTGGTCGCTCAAGGCGCGTTGGCTCATTGTGCTCATCATGCTTGCATCAGGCGTGGGCACATGGCTCTTTTTGAAAGATATCAAGCGTGAGCTTGCGCCGCTGGAAGATCGCGGTGTAATTTTGAATGTGGTGAATGCCCCCGATGGCGCCACGCTGGATTACACATTGCGCTATGCCGCTGCGCTGGAGCGCATTGGTGGCAATTACAAAGAGTTTGATCGCATCTTTACCGTCGCTGGCAACCCGACTGTGGCGCAGGCCAATGTGTTTTTCCGCACTGTGCCTTGGGAAGA
>JAYUSD010000228.1:0-5945 GCA_043755865.1 Variovorax sp.
CCTGGGTGCGAATCAAGCTGAGCGCCTGGGTGCGAATCAAGTCTTTCGGCTACGCTGCTAAGAAGCGATACAGATTGCGCAGCATGCCAGCGGTAGCGCCCCAGATGAAGTGATTTTTACCTGTTTGCACATCCAGATACGGCATGGAAAACCATTCGCGCCGGTGGCCTTCAAACTCGAATTCGTGCCGCGCGTGATGGGCGGGGTTCATCAAAAACGCCAGCGGCACTTCAAACACATCGGCCACCTCGTGAGGATTGGCTTTTACTGTGAAGCCGGGCTGGATCAGTGCAATCACAGGTGTGATGTGAAACGCCGTGCCAGTGATGTAGCGCGGTAGCGTGCCGATGATTTGCACAAAATCTGATGCAAGGCCAATCTCTTCATGTGCCTCGCGCAGCGCAGCTTGTTCAAAAGTCTCGCCTGTATCGACTTTGCCGCCGGGAAAGGCGATTTGGCCTGAATGCGTGGTCATCTGCGCGGCGCGCTGAGTCAACAGCAGTGTAGGCGCGATATGTGAAGACGCCGACGCCGACGCCGACGCCGACGCCAGCGTCGGTGTGTGCATCACAATGGCTATCAACACGGCAGCATCGTGCGGCTTGCGATCTGTAAACGGCGGCTCCTCGCGCACTTCGGGCTGCCAATCGGGCGGCTTGGCAAAGCGCTTCGATAAAGCCTCTCGCGTGAGCGCCTGCGCGGGCACAGCTGGCAGATGCGCATCCCAAGATTGGATCGGCACATCTTGCGCATTGAAATGCGGAATTTTTGTAAGCGGGATGAAGTTGCTCATAGCAAGGTCGAGAACTCATGGGAGAGATGCTACTAAATATATAGCACTTCGCGCAGTGTATACGCCGGCTAACTGCTGTTTTTCTATGAAAAACGCATAAAAAAACCGCCAAGCAAGCGCTGTGGCGGTTTTCTCTTAACAGTGCTTGTTTTAAGAGCACTGCATGCGCAATTACGCTGCCTTTGGAGCAGCCACTGCCGCAGCCGTTTTTGTGTTGCGTGTGAGCTTTTCTTTGATACGTGCGCTCTTGCCACTGCGATCGCGCAAGTAGTACAACTTAGCGCGGCGAACATCACCACGGCGCTTGACTTCAATGGTGGCAATCAGTGGGGAGTAGGTCTGGAACGTACGCTCCACACCTTCACCACTGGAGATTTTGCGCACGATGAAGTTGCTATTTAAGCCGCGATTACGCTTGGCAATCACCACACCTTCATAAGCCTGCACACGTTTGCGTGCACCTTCCACCACATTCACGCTCACGATGACAGTGTCACCGGGGGAAAAGGGAGGAATGGTTTTGTTGAGGCGAGCAATTTCCTCGTTTTCAAGAATTTTAATGAGATCCATCGTGGGTCTTTCATTCACGTCTCAGATCAATAACCGCTACACAAGAGGCGACAGGTTCACATAGCATGATTCAAGAGAATTCACCAGTGCGTCGCGGCGGACAGAGGATCGGGGAAGCCTTCCATTATAGCTTTTCTACGGCTTTTTGGCTATCCAGTGTGGGTTTGAATGCGGCATTCGACGACATCAGCTGTCCCCAAGTGCGCATTAGGATCAAAAGGCTATGACGCCAACATATCTGGCCTTCTGGCCCGCGTGATCTCTTTGCGCTGCGCTGCGCGCCACTTGTTGATTTCGGCATGGTTGCCGCTGAGCAAAACCGGGGGCACGGTTTGGCCGCGCCAGACTTCGGGGCGGGTGTAGTGCGGGTGGTCGAGCAGGCCACCTGTGCTCGGGTTAAAGCTGTCTTGAATGTGGCTTTGGTCGTCGCCCAATACGCCGGGTTGCAGGCGCGCGACGGCATCCAGCAGTGCCATGGCAGGGATTTCTCCGCCGGAGAGTACGAAATCGCCGAGGCTGAGTTGTTCGGTAACGAAAGTGTCGATGAAGCGTTGGTCTAGGCCTTCGTAGCGGCCGCAAATCAGTATGGCGCCGGGGTTGCGTTGCTCGGCTGGTTGGGTGAGATCGTCTTGCCGGGCATAGCGCTCGACCACCGCATGGTTAAGCGGCTGGCCAATAGGCGAGAAAAGCACGATGGGGCAGGCGGGCAAATTCAATGCTGCGCGCTCGCTGCAGATGCTTTCCACGCAGCGCGCCAGCGGCTCAGCCATCATGAGCATCCCTGGCCCGCCGCCAAACGGACGATCATCGATGCGGCGGTAGTTGCCATCGGCAAAGTCACGCGGCTGGGTGAAATGCACATCAATGGCAGGGCTGTGACCTTGGTCGCGCTCACCATCTTTATTGGGCTCAAAAGCGCGGCGAATGATGCCGGTTTGCATCAAGGGGGCAAACAGCTCAGGAAAGAGGGTGATGATGTCAAAGCGCATAAAGAATTCAGTTTCTACGCATGAATTTTATGCTTTTTCGGCCGATAGCCGGCAAAGAATATGCGCTGAATGCTATACATTCAATAGCAAATCTGTAGTGCTAGCTTAAATAATCCAGCTGCCAATCGACCGTGATTCGCTTATCAGCCAAGCTCACCGTGTCTACATGGGCATCCACAAAAGGAATCAGCGTCTCATGCGCTTTGCCTTCCATGATTCTTTCGGCGACGATGACCGACTGTGGGCCGGTAGCGATCAACTCTTTCACGTTGCCAATCACCACACCTTCACGGTTGACCACTTCGCAGCCCAGCAAATCCACCCAGTAATATTCATCTTTTCCGGCTGTGGGAAATGATGAGCGAGCGATGAAAATGCGGCAGCTTTTGAGCAGCTCAGCCGTGTTGCGATCGTCCACGCCATCGGCCTGCGCAACCATCCCATCAGAATGCTCTTTGGCAGTGCGGATTTTGATCAGCTGTGGGGCTTTGAAGAGCTGGCCTTTGGCGACCACGCCGGCTACCCCACCCGCTCTGGGCTCGGGCGGCAACAAAACCCAGCTTTTACAAGAAAAAAGCGCCTCAGGCGAGGCGCTGTACGCAATGATTTTGAACCATCCCTTGATGCCCCAAGCCTCGCCAATGCGGCCGACTTCGATGGCATCCGATGGCAACTCTGCGGGCTCTAAAAATGTCAACGCGGGAGGTGTCATTTTTGTAAAGCCTGCAAGGCAGCCAAGTGCACAGGCTTAGGCCTTCGCCTTGGCTTGGTTGATCAGACGCTCAACCGTAGGCGAAGCTTGTGCGCCCACGCTTTTCCAGTACGTCATGCGGTCTGCCACGATGCGCAGGCCTTCTTCGTTGGCAGAGGCAATCGGGTTATAAAAACCGATGCGCTCGATGAATTTGCCATCACGACGCGTGCGCTTATCAGCTACCACGATGTTATAAAACGGACGGGCTTTAGCTCCGCTACGAGACAGGCGAATGACGACCATAATTGTTCCTTGCGTGGATAATCCACTTAAATACTGAGCCGGGTGCTCGTGCTTGCAGCGTCTGAGACACGCGCTGTGGCCACCCGGCCAGCGACACGCTGCAAAGCCCTCCATTATAGCGCTATGAATACCAACACCCGAACCTTGATCCGCCCTTCGACGGATGCTGACCTGCCCGCCATGCAAGCGATCTATGCCCACCATGTGCTGCATGGCACGGGCACATTTGAAACCGAGCCGCCGACGCTTGCCGATTTAGCAGCGCGGCGGACTGATGTATTGGCTAAAAAGCTGCCTTGGCTGGTGATCGAATCGGGCAGTATGGTGCAAGGCTACGCTTACGCCAACTGGTTCAAACCGCGCGCGGCCTACCGTTTTAGCGTGGAAGATTCGATCTACATGGCGCCTGGTAGCGCCGGCAAAGGCTTAGGCAAATTGCTACTGACCGAAATGCTCGCCCAGCTCGAACGTGGTGGCATCCGCAAAGCCATGGCTGTGATTGGCGACAGCGCCAACGCAGGTTCGATTGGTTTGCATGCCGCTTGCGGCTTTGCTCATGTGGGTATTTTCAAAGGTTGCGGCTGGAAATTCGGCGCGTGGCGCGATATCGTGCTGATGGAAAAGACGCTCGGCGCAGGGGATACCTCTTCTCCTGAATAATGCGCCACATGTTCAAAACGAAAAACAAAACGCTCGCTGCATGGTTGGCCTTCGTCGGCGGCCCGCTGGGATTGCATCGCTTTTATTTGCATGGCATTTTTGATTGGATTGGCTGGCTGCTGCCTATTCCTACAGCTTTGGGTATGTATGGCATTCAGCGCGTGCAACGGTTTGGGCAAGACGATCAATTGAGCTGGCTTTTGATACCGCTGCTGGGTTTTGCGATCGCTGCATGTGCGCTGACTGCCATTGTGTATGCGCTGTCGACACCAGAGAAATGGAATGGAAAATTCAATCCTTCTCTCGACCCGGAGGCTTTGCCGGGGCAAACACATTGGGGCACAGTCGCAGCAATGGTAGTCTCTTTGATGATTGGTGCAGCGGTGTTGATGGCAAGCATTGCGTTTAGCTTCCAGCGCTACTTTGATCACCAGATTGAGGCTTCTCGGGTGATATCTCAATAAGCCTTGGATGCTTTCACCGTGAATTGTCCGCCTGCGATTGGGTTATTCCCCAGCGCGGGGAACAGTCGCGCAGTACAACAGCCCAAGCGCAGACGCGGCCGCTCTATCCGATAAGAAATTTTAAGCAAAACAAGCATATCGCCGGCGCAGAATGTGCGTGAGACGCTATGAATTCAGTAGTAAAGCTGATTTAGAATTGCAGCCATGCACATACACATCTTAGGCATTTGCGGCACCTTCATGGGCGGCTTGGCAGCGCTGGCGCGAGAGGCCGGGCACAAAGTCACGGGGTGTGATGCGGGCGTGTATCCGCCGATGAGTGATCAGCTTCGCGCTTTGGGCATAGAGTTAGTCGAAGGGTTTGCGGCTGATCAGATGGCCGTTAAGCCCGATGTGTATGTGATTGGCAATGTGGTCAGTCGTGCGCGATGGCCTGATGGCTCGCCAAAATTTCCTTTGATGGAAGCCATTTTGGAGAGTGGCGCGCGATACACGAGCGGGCCGCAATGGTTGCAAGAGCATGTGCTGCAAGGCCGGCATGTACTCGCTGTAGCGGGCACGCACGGGAAGACGACGACCACTTCTATGCTCGCTTGGATTTTGGAACACGCAGGCTTGAAACCCGGCTTCTTGGTGGGTGGCGTGCCGTTGAATTTTGGTGTGAGCGCCAAGCTTGGTGCTATCGCGGCTGCCTCGGAGGGCGGCGGCGACGCGCAAACGCACAACGTGAGCTCTGCGTTTGTGATCGAGGCCGATGAATACGACACTGCGTTTTTCGACAAGCGCAGCAAATTCGTGCACTACCGCCCGCGCACCGCAGTTTTGAATAACTTGGAATTTGACCACGCTGATATTTTTGACAATCTTGCAGCCATTGAGCGGCAGTTTCATCACCTTGTGCGCACCGTGCCCGCAAGCGGGCGCGTGGTGTTTAACGGCTTAGAAGAAAGCCTCACGCGCGTGCTTCACATGGGCTGCTGGAGTGAACAATCAAGTTTTGGCGCCGCTGTATCGGATTGGACGGCGCTTGGCGCAGCGCATGATTTTGTGGTTCTTTTGCGCGGCAAAGAAGTCTCGCGTGTGAAGTGGAATTTGAGCGGCTTGCACAATCAACTCAATGCGCTGGCTGCGATTGCCGCCGCACAGCATGTCGGCGTCAGCCCGGTGCTCGCCGCAGCGGCTTTGTGCACATTTCAAAATGCCAAGCGCCGCATGGAGGTGCTTGGGCAAGTCCATGGCATCACCGTGTACGATGATTTTGCGCATCATCCTACGGCCATTCGCACCACGCTGGATGGCCTGCGCTCGCGCCTTGATGCGGATACCGCGACACAAGGCCAGCGCATCCTCGCGGTGTTTGAGCCGCGTAGCAATACCATGAAGCTGGGCACCATGAAATCACAATTGCCGTGGAGCTTAGAGAGCGCGGCGCTTTCTTTTTGCCATACAGCGGGGCTCGATTGGAATGCCGC
>JAYUSD010000229.1:0-14896 GCA_043755865.1 Variovorax sp.
TGTGATCGCACTAGAGCCAGAGCTTGCCCCGACCCTTCACGCGGCGCGCGCTGCTGGCGCGCCTGTGGATGTGGATGTGAGCGGTGTGGCCGCTGATGCGCTTGGCGCCAAGCGCATCGGCAGCATCGCTTGGGAGGTCACGCAGCGGCATGTGCAAACGAGTTTATTGGTATCTGATCAAGCGATCCGCGCCGCCCAACTGTGGCTTTGGCAACATTTGCAAATCGCCGCCGAGCCCGCCGCCGCACTCGGTCTGGCCGCCTTGCAAACAGGTGTCTATCAACCAAAAAAAGATGAAAAAATCAGCTTGGTCATCTGTGGCGGAAACTTAGACTTGGCCACTTTGAAAATCTGATAGCTATTACTTTGATAGCACTCCGCGTATATTTTATGCCGGCTAGAGAGTGATTTGACCTGGTTATCTAGATGTTTCCAGACTCGACAATTTCCGTTCGCCCTGAGGTATCGAAGCCCTCGCGAGCCCTTCGATACCTCAGGGCGAACGGTAGCGTTTGCCATCTGAGGCAGATGGTTAATCAGGTGATTTGATACTACAAATAGGCTGTAGTTTAGCCTTGCCGCTTTGCAGTTGCACTGCTGACTTTCTGCACGCCAGCAGGTTGGCTCTCTACCCAGCGGCGCACGCGCTCCGCATCGCCCAAACGGCTGAGTTTGCCCGCAGAATCCAAAAACACCATGATCAAACGGCGGCCAGAGACTTTCGCTTGCATGATCAAGCACTGCCCGGCTTCAGAAATAAAGCCCGTTTTCTGGAGCCCAATGTCCCATTGCGGATTGTTGATCAAGCGATTGGTGTTGACATAGCTCAGCGTTTTGTTGCCTACATCGACTTGATGCATCGGCGAGGTCGACAAATCTCGCAAAACCTTGTCATTTGAGGCATGTGAAGCAAGCGTGGCTAAATCTTTTGCGCTGCTTTGATTGCGGCTAGACAGGCCGGTGGGCTCTACATAGCGTGTATCTTGCATGCCCAGCAATTTGGCTTTTGCATTCATGGCTTGCACAAAGCGATCCAAGCCCCCCGGATAGCTGCGGCCCAACGCATGCGCGGCGCGATTCTCGCTGCTCATCAGTGCCAGCAGCATCAGCTCACCGCGGGCGAGCTGAGTGCCTACTTTGAGGCGAGAGCGGCTTCCTTTTTCGGTGTCTACGTCAGCTTCTGTGATGGTAATGATCTCATTCGGATCTAGGCGCGCTTCACTCACGATCACGCCCGTCATCAGCTTAGTAAGCGAGGCAATCGGCAATACTGCATTTTCATTTTTTTGGAACAAGATTTCATTGGTGTCTTGATCGAGCACATAGGCCACGCTCGATTTCAAATCCAATGCATCATGCGTGCCATGCAAGCCAGCGAGCTGACCAAACGATGGGCGCGGCGGCGCAGCAATTACGGCTACCGCAATCGCTACGCGACGCATCACCACCATACGTTTGCCGTTTTTCATCACCACCACGCGCTGCATCTTGGTGGCCGCTTTGGCTTTGGAGCCCTTTTGCTTGATCGCTTTCGTCGCCTTGCTCGCCTTGACCGATTTAGCGCTACGAGAAGATTTCGCAGCAGGCTTTTGCGCGCTTTTTGCTTGGCTTTTTGTGGCGGCCTCGGCTTGTGGCGCGGGCATCAGGACGAGCGCCAGGCTTGTGAGCGCAATAGTCATCACAACACGCGCATGTGCGGCGGCATGTGCAAAGATACCAAAGGTGAAAAATGTTGCCATGATGTATCAGACTGAAGCCTGTGTTTGGGATGCTACGATAAGTGTAGCAGAGCGAGAATTATTGTGCAATATCAAGCACTTGGGTAACTTATTTAAATTTTAGTTCAATAACAGGGGATTACCCTTGCTGTTACAAACCAATTTGGTAACTAGAGCGGCCAATCCATTGATTTTGAATACTTTTTACGGATCAATGTAGCGCGCGCGGCAAACATGGGAAAATATGCGCCATCAACGGTTGTGATCGTGCAACCACACTATTTGCTCCCCACACAACATGACTGCCTCATCTCACCCCATGCTCAACGTCGCCGTGCGTGCCGCCCGTGCCGCCGGCGCCATCATCAACCGCGCCGCGCTCGATATCGAATCCGTGCGCATTAAGCAAAAGCAGGTGAACGATTTCGTCACCGAGGTGGATGCAGCAGCCGAACAAGCCATCATTGAAATTATCTTGGAAGCCTTTCCAAACCACGGCATCTTGGCGGAAGAATCTGGCACGGAGCAAGGCAATAAATTCTCTGATCACATCTGGATCATCGACCCGCTCGATGGCACCACCAACTTCATCCACGGCTTTCCCGTGTATTGCGTGAGCATCGCGCTGCAAATCAAAGGCAAGGTCGATCATGCTGTGGTGTATGACCCAACTCGCAACGATTTATTCTTCAGCTCACGCGGACGCGGCGCCTACCTCAATGACCGCCGCCTTCGCGTCAGTAAGCGCGAGCGGCTCGACCAAGCGCTGATCTCCACCGGCTTTCCCTTCCGCCCCGGCGACAATTTCCCCACCTACATGGCCATGATGAGCGACATCATGACCAAGACGGCAGGCCTGCGCCGCCCCGGCGCCGCAGCGCTTGATTTGGCTTACGTAGCCGCAGGCTTTACCGAAGGCTTTTTTGAGACCGGTCTGATGCCTTGGGACATGGCCGCAGGCTCTTTGCTCGTAACCGAAGCTGGCGGATTGATCGGTAATTTCACTGGAGAGGCCAACTACCTCGAACAAAAAGAATGCATGGCTGGCAATCCAAAGATCTATGCGCAAATGGTTGGCCTTCTCGGCAAATACAGCAAATTTGCCACGGCAGGCGAAAAAGCAGCAGTGCGCCAAGCAGGCACTTTAAAGGGCGCTAGTAATGTTGCTCCTACTGCTGCCGCAGACGACGAAGCGCCTTTGTAAAAACGATTTGCAATTTCAAATCATTTTTTGAGAAATTGCAGAGTTTCGTTGCTTTAAAAAGAGTGTGAGCAGCTCTGAATACTGAGGATGCGCCGCCTGCTGCACCGAGGAGCGTTCGGCCAGTGCACCGCGCCAAGCCTGCACTTTCGGCAAGCCCTGGATAAAGCCGAAATCAGCTAATTTGTCGAACACGTCAAAGTATCTGAAGATCGGGCCAAACACCGCATCCACGATGCAAAACTCTGCTCCGAAGAAATAAGGCGCTTTGTCCAAAGCAGCCTCGATCTGGCTGAATTTCGTATGAATCTCACGTGCTTTGGCTTGCAAGGCCATTTCATCCGGCGCGTTGTAGAAAGCACCGATGCTGTTGAGCAAAGCGGAGCCAAATTCCATCCATGCGCGATGCTGTGCCCGAAGCAAAGCGTTTTCTGGATGCAATCGCGGCAGCGCGACATCATCCAGATACTCACAGATCACAGCAGATTCAAAAATGGCTTGCCCGTCCACGAGCAGCACAGGCGTTTTACCCAGAGGCGATTGCTTTAAAAACCACTCAGGCTTATGCGCAAGATCAATATCGATCCGCTCGAATGCCAAATTCTTCTCCAGCATCACAATCGCTGCGCGCTGCACATACGGGCACAGCTTGTGGCTGATCAGCGTGAGTTGATTTTTCATAGCATCATCTTACTTGCGAGGAACGAGCCAATCGCTGCGACGCAGATTCAACGCGCCATCGCCCATGAGCCACAAAGCCACAGAAGCCACAGCCAAGAAAATCGGGTATTCCCAGCCTCCACCCTTGTTAGTAAACAACCAACCATTAGAAAGATGCACCCAAGCTGCGCCAGCCATGATCGGCACCAAAGCCAGTGAAACTTGTCGGGAATAAATGCCCAGCACCAGCGCTATACCGCCCAGCAATTCGGCCGCAAAGACGGGATAAGCCAAAAATCCAGGCAAGCCAACGCTTGCGAAAAACTGAGCTGTGCCCGCCAATGTGAAGACAAACAGTTTCAGCAAAGCGTGGGCAATCCACATGATGCCCAGGCTCACTCGCAGAAGAGTCACGCCGTAATTGCCATCCGTGGGGGATGAACTCGGGGATGGGTTGTGTTGCTGCATGTTTTTTTCCTTCATGAAATTCGAAAAGAGTTGAAAAGATGGGGAGAATGTAGATGATCTTTATCGCAATGAAAATAGGCATTTCATCAAATGGCAATTGCAAAAACGCAATACAAAATCACCTCTGCTGATTTGGAAACCTTGCTCGCACTGACCCGAGCGGGCACGCTCGCAGGCGCTGGCGAACGGTTGGCTCTAGATGGCTCAACGGTATTTCGCTCCCTCCAGCGGCTTGAAAAAGGGCTGCAAACGCGCCTTTTTGAGCGCTCTCGCGCCGGATTTCTCCCCTTGGAGCTGACTGAAACGTTGGTCAAACATGCCGAGCAGATCGAAGGGCAGCTGGACACAGCACGTGCAGCCGCGCAGACCAGCGCAGGGCAAATCAGCGGCTCCGTGAAAATCACCACCACTGATACCGTTTTACACACCTTGCTTGCGCCCGCGCTGCAAGCCTTGCAAATCCAGCATCCTTTGCTGACCTACGATTTGCATATGGGCAATGAGCTAGCGAGCCTGACTCGGCGCGATGCCGATATTGCCGTGCGTGCCACGAAGCGGCCACCCAGCCATCTGATTGGCAAGCACATTGGCCCCATTCGCGTAGCGCTGTATGCCGCCAAGGGCAGCAAGCTCAAGCGCTTTGATCCTGTATTGGCAGATAAATCTTTGTGGATCGCCCCCGATGAAGCCCTGCCCGAGCATCCATCGGTGGTTTGGCGCAAAAAGCATTTTCCAAAAATCACGCCCAGCTATCGCGTCAGCAGCCTTTTAACCGTGGCCGAATTGATAGGGCGCGGCATGGGCATCGGCTTGCTGCCGAGGTTTCTCGCGGAGCAGCGCTCAGATCTTCGCGCCATCACGCAAGATATTGATGAATGTCAAACCCAGCTTTGGCTGCTCTCGCACAGCGAAACGCGGCATCTCAGCCGAATCTCAGCCGTCTATACGCATCTGTCGCAGAATTTGCGATTGATGTGAATCTTTCTTTTTCCAAGTTTGAAGAGTTGTGTGCAGACCTGACAAAATACAGCTTTCGCATTCCATGCCCAGCGCATAATTACTCCAAGCTGTTCTCGTGACTACGCAGGCTGATCTTTCCCACCATACGCCGATGATGCAGCAATATCTGCATTTGAAGAAGGACTTTCCCGATACGCTTTTGCTTTACCGCATGGGCGATTTCTACGAGCTGTTTTTCGCGGATGCGGAGAAAGCGGCGCGAGTTCTAGACATCACACTCACCCAACGCGGGCAATCGGGTGGGCAGCCAGTGGTCATGGCGGGTGTGCCGTTTCATTCAGTTGAAAGTTATCTGGCGCGGCTGATTAAGCTGGGCGAATCGGTAGCGATATGTGAGCAGGTGGGTGAGGTCACAGGTAAGGGGCCAGTCGAGAGAAAAGTCGTTCGCGTGGTGACTCCCGGCACTTTGACGGATACCGAACTGCTGAGCGATAAATCAGAAGCGACCTTGCTGGCTGTGCATCAGGCGCCGCGCAATCGGCTGGGCTTGGCTTGGCTCGCGCTGACACAATCAGAGATGAAGCTCGCCGAGTGCAGCCACGACGAGCTGGCTGGCTGGGTCTCGCGCATTGCGCCGAGCGAATTGCTTTATGCGAGCGACGTAACACCTGCTTTCGAGCAGCAAATCAAAGCTTTGCGTTTTTCTGCGCAACTTTCATTGACGCTGCGCCCTGCATTTCAATTTGACACCGGCCTTGGCTCTCAAAAGCTATGCAGCCAGCTCCAAGTAGCTGGCCTTGCCGCCTTTGGTGCGCAAGAGATGCCCCATGCACAAGCCGCAGCTTGCGCCCTGCTTGCGTATGCTGAGCACACGCAAGGCGCCAAACTCGCGCACGTGAGCCGCCTGCGCGTGCAAAGCGATGCAGAGTTGATGGACATCCCGCAAACCACGCGGCGCAACTTAGAGCTCACGCAAACCTTGCGCGGCGAAGACAGCCCCACGCTGTTTTCCCTGCTCGATACTTGCATGACCGGCATGGGCAGCCGCGCCCTCAAAAGCTGGCTGTTGAATGTGCAGCGTGATCGCTCACTAGCTCAGCAGCGCATTCAGATGATCAGCAGCTTGCGCGCGGGCCATGCAAGCAAGCTGCGCGAGCAACTCAAAGGCTCTAGCGATGTGGAGCGCATTGCAGCGCGCATTGCGCTGAGGCAAGTCAAACCGCGCGAGCTAGTCGCTTTGCAGTTAACACTATCAAAATGTGAGCACCTCGCGCAGTATCTATGCCGGCTAGGCAACGATTTCGCTTATATTTCCACTGCTTTTCAGGCCTCGGAGCATCTGCAAGCAAGCGCGCAACTGTTGCAAGCCGCCATCTTGCCCGAGCCCTCTGCTCTTGTGCGCGATGGCAATGTGATCAATCACGGATTTGACGCCGAACTCGATGAACTGCGCGGCATTCAGGCCCATTGCGATGCCTTCCTCCTCGATCTTGAAACCCGCGAACGCGAGCGCACCGGCATCAATAATCTTCGCGTGCAGTACAACAAGGTGCATGGCTTTTACATCGAAGTCACGCAAGGCCAGGCCAGCAAAGTACCTGATGATTACCGCCGCCGCCAGACCCTAAAAAACGCCGAGCGCTTTATCACGCCCGAGCTCAAAACCTTTGAAGACAAGGCGCTGTCTGCGCAAGAGCGCTCGCTCACTCGGGAGAAATTTCTCTACGATCAAGTGGTAGAAAGCCTACAGCCACACGTTAAATCGCTCACCGCAGCAGCCACCGCCATTGCCACGCTCGATGCGATCTGCGCTCTGGCCGAACGTTCACTCACGCTCAACTGGAACGCGCCTACCTTCGCCGCTGAGCCTTGCATCCAAATCACCGGTGGCCGCCATCCCGTGGTGGAGGCGCGCCTGGCAGAAACGGTGAACAAGCCCTTCATGGCCAACGACACAGATTTGAGCGCCAAGACGCGCATGCAAATCATCACCGGCCCTAACATGGGCGGCAAATCCACCTACATGCGCCAGGTGGCCATCATCGCCCTGCTCGCCTGCGTGGGCTCGTATGTGCCAGCCGCGAGCTGTCGCCTTGGGCCGCTCGACGCGATCTACACCCGCATCGGCGCAGCCGATGATCTGGCGAATGCGCAATCGACCTTCATGCTGGAGATGACGGAAGCCGCACAAATCTTGCATGCCGCCACACCGTATAGCTTGGTATTGATGGACGAAATTGGCAGAGGCACAAGCACCTTTGACGGCTTGAGCCTTGCCAGCGGTATCGCCGCGCATCTGCATAAATCCCAAGCCTTCACGCTGTTTGCCACGCATTATTTCGAGCTTACGCAATTTCCTGCTGATCATCATGGCGCGGTCAACGTGCATGTGAGCGCCGTTGAGTCTGGCCGCGATATCGCCTTTCTGCACAGCATTGAAGCCGGCCCGGCGAGCAAGAGCTATGGCATCCAAGTAGCAAAGCTTGCCGGTGTGCCCGCGCAAGTGGTCAACCATGCAAGAGCCGCATTAGAGCGCTTAGAAGCCAGCCAACAAGCCGCACAGGCTCAAGTTGATTTGTTTGCCGTGCCATTGGCAGATACTATTAATTCGGGAGCATTCAGCGCAGTAGAATCGGCGCTTGGCAGCATCAATCCCGATGATTTAAGCCCTCGCGAGGCGCTTGATGCCCTGTACAAATTGAAAAAATTATCAAACTATTCATGACTTACTGCGTCGCCATCAAACTCAACGCCGGCTTGGTGTTCCTCTCCGATTCGCGCACCAATGCGGGTCTCGATCAAATCAGCACGTTTCGCAAAATGATCGTGTACGAAAAACCCGGTGATCGCTTCATGGTGCTGCTCTCAGCGGGAAATTTAAGCATCAGCCAAAGCGTGCGCGAGATGCTGCAAGTAGAGCAACTTAAAAACGAAGATGGCGAGGCGATCACGATTTGGAATGCCAAGAGCATGTTTGAAGCGACGCGCGTGCTCGGCTCGGCCATTCGCCATGTGTATGCGCGCGATGGCGAATCGCTCAAAGCAGCAGGTGTGGAATTCAATGTGTCGCTGATTTTTGGCGGGCAAATTGCGGGCGAAGGCATGCGCTTGTTTCAGGTGTATTCTGCTGGCAATTTCATTGAAGCGACGAAAGAAACGCCGTATTTCCAAGTGGGCGAATCTAAGTATGGCAAGCCCGTGCTGGATCGCGTGATCCATCCGGATACGCCGCTAGATGAAGCAGCTAAATGCGCACTCGTCTCAATGGATTCCACTTTAAAGTCCAATCTCTCTGTGGGCTTGCCACTCGATTTGGTGGTGTATGAAGAGGGCAAACACAGCAGTGATCGCATCGTTTGCATCGAAGAAAATAATCCTTACTTCATGATGCTGCGACGCACTTGGGGCGGCAAGCTGCGCGAAGTGTTTGACAGCTTGGAAGACCCTCAGTGGAACGGCGGTAAGACAGATGCGCCGCTCAAAGCCGCCAGCACGCGCAGCATACCGCTCAAGAAAATCACCACTCCGCAGGAAAAACTCATCTGACACGAATATGGGCTTGCTCATTTTTTCGCATGGCAACAGCTTCCCGGCCAGCACATATGGCGTGATGCTGGCCTCGCTCAAAAAACGCGGCTTCACGGTCAGGTCAATAGAAAAATTCGGGCACGACTCTCGGTATCCAGTCACCAACAATTGGCCGCATGTCGTGCAGGAACTTGCGGATTTTGTGAGACCTTTGGTAGAAAAATCAGGTGAGCCAGCGTGGCTGGTGGGTCATTCGCTCGGCGGCATTCTCAGCACGATGTGCGCCGCGCGGCATCCTGAGTTGGCGCTTGGCGTGGTGTTGCTTGATTCGCCCGTGATCGGCGGCTGGAAGGCCACCGCGCTTGGCGCCGCCAAAGCCAGCGGTTTGGTCGGCAACATCTCGCCCGGCAAAATCAGCCAGCGCCGCACGCAAAGCTGGGCGAGCGAACAAGCCGCCTATGACAGCTTCAAATCGAAGCGCGCTTTTGCGTTGTGGGCAGACGAAGTATTGCGCGACTACATCGCTCACGGCACCTACACCGGCGAAGACGGAAAGCGGCACCTCAGCTTTGACCGCCACGTTGAAACGCAAATCTACAACACGCTACCCGACAACCTGCCCAGCTTGTTGCGCCGCAAACCCCTCCAATGCCCAGCAGCCTTTATTGGCGGCCTGCAATCTGAGGAGCTCAAACGCACCGGTACCGAGCTCACCGCCCGATTCACCAAAGGCCGCATGAGCTGGATTGATGGCACACATCTCTTTCCCATGGAAAAGCCGCTGGCAACAGCGGCTTTGGTCGAAGGCGTGATTGCGGCGATGCACACTGCCAGCACCGCTTAACGGCCTAATAAACTGCGAACTCGCTGTTCGATCCACCATTGGCTTTGTACTGGCCAATGGTTTTTGCTAAATCCAAATACTCTGGGCAAGTGCGATTGCCACAGGATTTCTCAAGCAACGCTAAATGCTTGTCCGCCTCGGCAGGTTTGTTGTCCATCAGATACGCCACGCCAATGTAATGATGCGTGCCTTTGTGCATGGGATCAATTTTCAAGGCCAAGTTGTAATGCTCAAAAGATTTGGGCAGATCAGGCTTGGCTTGCTTGCGATAGCTGTAACCCAGCAGATTGTGTGCATCTGCATTTTTGGGCTCCTCGCGAACCGCCAAGCGTAAATGCGCAATCGCGTTTGTCCATTTGCTGGCTTTTATCGCATTGCGCGCACTGCTCATTCGATCACTCGCGCTGGGCTGATCCGTGGCAGGGCCAGCATCTGCGGCATGCGCGCATTGAAAGGCGGTTGCGCTGATGGCGATCAACGCAGTCAGGACAGTGTTTTGGATGTTGGATCTCATAGGTTTCTCCGAAAAAGTGGAATGTAGGCGTGATCTGCGCTGGACAAGTTCACCATGGATGCACGGGAGGCGTATTAATTTACGTCACAGGTGTTAATTTTGCGACCGACAGCGCCAGCCACTTCACGCCATGCCGGCCAAACTGCACTTGCGCTCTGGCATCGTCGCCCACGCCTTCAATGGCCAGCACTTTGCCTTCGCCAAATTTGTTGTGAAAAACCTTCAAGCCTGCTGTGATTGCCAAGCCGCTCACAGATGGCACAGCATCTTCTTTTTTAGACACAAAAGCGCGCTCGCCCGGCATAAAACCTGCGCCTGGCGCTCCTGAATTCATAGCAGTCGCTGCGTTGCCTGATCCGCCACGCCAAGCGTTGCTGCCGCCATAACCGCCGGCGTAGCCTGGTTTGAAGCCACTGCCAAAGCCCGCATTGCGCGGGCTCAGCCACTTGAGCGCGTCTTCGGGTAGCTCGTCGAAGAAGCGGCTCTTGATGTTGTAGCTGGTGCGGCCATGCAGCATGCGGGTTTGCGCAAAGCTCAGGTACAAGCGCTTGCGAGCGCGCGTGATCGCCACATACATCAGCCGCCGCTCCTCTTCCAAGCCTTCATGGCTGGCCAGAGAATTTTCATGCGGAAACAAGCCCTCTTCTAGCCCGGTGATAAACACCGCATCAAACTCCAAACCTTTGGCAGCATGCACCGTCATCATCTGCACAGCATCTTTGCCCGCTTGCGCTTGGTTGTCTCCAGATTCCAGCGCAGCATGCGTGAGGAAGGCCACCAAAGGTGAAAGCGTCTCACCTGTTTCAGCATCAGTCGCTATGAATTCAGGAGCAGACTGCGTAGATTCTATGCCGGCCACATCCATATTTAGGCCTTGACTCGCAGGAGATTGCGTTAAAGCGCCTGAATCTACACCTGAACCTGTAGCTTCCAGCGGCGTACCTAATTCGTCTACTGGCAGTGCCACCGCATCGCGGCCAAAGCCTTCTTGCGTGACGAAGCTCTCTGCGGCGCTGATCAGCTCGCGCAAGTTCTCCAAGCGGTCTTCGCCTTCTTTATCGTGCGTGTAGTGCTCCTCAAGGCCCGAGTGTTGCAGCACCAACTCAATGATTTCGCGCAGGGTGAGTTTTTCGGTTTGTTCCCTAACCACATCGAGCTTTGCAACAAAAGCGCCTAAGCTCGTGCCCGCTTTGCCTGTAACGATGCTCACCGCATCGTGCAGCGAACAGCCCGCTGCGCGAGCGGCATCTTGCAATTGCTCGATGCTCCGCGCACCAATGCCGCGCGGCGGGAAATTACACACACGCATGAAACTCGTGTCGTCATGGGGATTCTCTAGCAGCCGCAGATACGCCAGCGCATGCTTGATCTCAGCACGCTCAAAAAAGCGCAATCCACCATACACACGGTACGGAATGCCTGCATTAAACAGCGTCGTCTCGATCACGCGGCTTTGTGCGTTGCTGCGGTACAAAATCGCGATTTCTGAATGCCTCAGGCCAGCCTCAACAGAGTCTCCACTGCCGCTATCGCGCAACAAATGCTTGATCTCCTCAATCAGCCACTGCGCTTCATAAAAATCGCTGCCATTTTCCTGCACGCGCACCGGCTCACCCACGCCTTGGCTGGTGCGCAGATTTTTGCCCAAGCGTTTGGTGTTGTGGCCAATCAGATGATTTGCACTGTTCAAGATATGCGCGAAGCTGCGGTAGTTTTCTTCCAGCTTGATCTGTTTTTGTACGGCGAATTCGCGCACAAAGTCCGCCATATTGCCCACACGCGCGCCGCGAAAAGCATAGATGCTCTGATCATCATCACCCACCGCAAACACGCTCGCCACATGCAGGCCACCGCTCTCATTTTTATAGCTGCCCGCGCTTGCATTGTCTGGGCTCCAGCCTGAAAACATCTTCAGCCACGCATATTGCAGCTTGTTCGTATCTTGAAACTCATCCACCAAAATATGCTTGAAGCGCCGCGCGTAATGCTCGCGCACCGCAGGTTGATCGCGCAGCAATTCGTACGAGCGCAGCATCAACTCACCAAAATCCACCACACCTTCGCGTTGGCATTGCTCTTCATACAAGGCGTAGAACTCTGCCTTCTTCTTCGTCTCATCATCGCGCACCTGCACATCAGCCGGCCGCTGTCCCTCTTCCTTGCAGCCGCCAATGAAGTACTGCAATTGCTTGGGAGGAAAGCGCTCTTCATCCACGTTGAATTGCTTCATGAGCCGCTTAATCGCTGACAGCTGATCTTGCGTATCCAAAATCTGAAAGCTCTGCGGCAAATTGGCCAGTTTGTAATGCGCCCGTAAAAAGCGATTGCACAGCCCGTGAAATGTACCAATCCACATGCCGCGCACATTGACCGGCAGCATGCTGGCCAAGCGCGTTTGCATTTCTTTGGCCGCTTTGTTGGTAAACGTCACGGCCATCACGCCGCCGGGCGAGATTTGCCCGGTTTGCATCAGCCACGCAATGCGCGTAGTGAGCACGCGTGTTTTGCCCGAGCCCGCGCCAGCAAGAATCAACGCGTGTTCGCTGGGCAGTGTGACAGCAGCGAGCTGCTCGGGATTGAGATTGCGAAGCAAAGGCATTTCGGCCTGATTGCGGGCGGAAGAGACATCTTCAGTGGCAGGAAACAGCATGCCTTGATTGTCTCTTGTTTGTCGCCGCCCGGCCATGCGCGCGCTACATTGAATTTAGAAAATCAATGCAAACGCGTGAATGGATTAATGCAGACGCTTAAATGGAATAACTCAGACGCTTAAATGCACTAACGCAGACGCGCCAGGCGATCTTTCGCGGCCACCGCTGCTTCTGATTGCGGATAGACCTTGATCAAGTCTTCCAGCGTTTTGCGTGCTCCGGGGATGGCTTTAAGCTCAATTTGGCTGTTGGCAATCGACAAAGCCGCCTCAGGTGCTTTGGGATGATCTGGCGCTACTGAGATCAGGGTGCGAAAGTTGGTAATCGAGGGGTTGTATTCTTTGTTGGCGTATTGCGCGCTGCCAAGCCAAAAATACGCTGATGGTGCATAGCCGCTTTGCGGATTGCGACGGATGAAATCTATGAAAGCAGCAGACGATGCAGCGTAATCGGGCTTGCGAAACAAGGCAAACGCATTGTCGAAGTCACGCTTTTCCGCCGGCTCTGCGCTAAATTCTCTGCTATCAAGCTGCACCTTCACAGGCTCAAAGCGGCGCACGCGCTCATCCACGCCTTGCGCCAGATCCTTTTGGCGGCGCTGCATCTCAGCGACTTCCCGAGCAAGCTGCTCATCTTGGCCTCTGAGGCGCGCCACCTCTGCTCGCAACGCTTCAATTTGGTTTTGCAGCTCAAGTAAGCTGCGGCGAAGTGTGGCGTTGGCCTCAGCGGCATCTTTTGCTTCCTGCGCAGATTTGTCTAAATTGCGTTTGAGCTCCGCGTTTTGTGCATCAGTGGCTCGGGCGTTTTGATCGACCTTGGTGCGCAAATCCAAAATCGCTTTGCGCGCCTCTTCATCGTCAAACAAACCCGCATGAGCCGGCTGCAGAGCAAAAATAATGATAAAAACAGCCGATAGCCGGCGCAGAATATGCGCGGAGTGCTTCCAAAATAATAGCATATAAATTTTCAGCGGTTATTTGTAATTCAGCTCTGCGCGACGGTTTTTCGCATACGCTGCTTCATTACTCGCCGCATCAGCAGGCTTTTCTTCACCAAAGCTCACCGCCTCGACTTGCGCATCCGTCACACCGAGCAGGCCCAACGCTCTGCGCACAGCTTCGGCACGTTTTTGCCCCAAGGCGAGGTTGTATTCGCGCCCACCGCTCTCATCCGTGTGGCCTTCAACAGCGAGCTTCTTAGCTTTATTAGCAGCCAAAAAGCGTGCATGCGCATCAATGGCCCCTTGGTATTCGGGCTTGATGACGAAGCTGTCGTAGTCAAACAAGATGACTTTTACAGCGCCTGCTGGGCCAGCGCCATCACTGGCGGCGGGCGCGACATTTACAGCCTGCACACTGCGCTCTGCGACGCCAGTTTGCGTGCCTTGCTCGGTGGCAGATGGAATGCCGGCGCCTTGCGTGGGACTGACTTGCATGCCCTTGACATCAGAGACCGGCACCTCATCCAATTTGACACCAGAGCCACAAGCGGCCAGCGTGAATGCTGCACAGAGCGCTAAGAAGGGTGCTGTTAAAGCTGTCGTGATACGTGGATGGAAGATCATGCGTTGCTCCTTAAGTGGGTTCAAATCAGGGCTGGGAATTCATGCTCAATGCAATCACTTGCCCCATTGCGGTTCGCGAATATCGCCGCCTTGCGTTGCAAGGCGGGCTTTGATGCGGCCATCTAAAGTAGATGTCATGAGTGCTTCCTTGCCACCTTGGCGTGTGGCATACAAAATTAGCTTGCTGTTGGGCGCAAAGCTGGGGCGCTCATCGGCACTGCTGTCGGTGAGCGCAACTGCGCCAGTCCCAGTGTTTGACGCGCCCAGCTCCATCAGGTGCAAACGGAAATTCCCAGAAACGCGCGAAATGAAAGCCATGCGCTTGCCATCCGGGCTAAGCGCCGGAGAGATGTTGTAGTTGCCGCTGAAAGTGATGCGGTCAGCGCGGCCTGCTGCCTCTCCCAGCGCGCCCATCCGATAAATCTGCGGCGCGCCGCCCCGATCACTCACGAAATAAATGTGTTTGCCATCCGGCGAATACACCGGCTCAGTATCAATGCCGGCTGATTGCGAGAGGCGCTTGGGCTCGCTGCTTCCCGCGCTGTCCATCACGTAAATCTGCGAATTGCCATCGCGGCTGAGCGTGATCGCTATTTGCCTTCCATCAGGCGACCAAGCAGGCGCGCTGTTGGACCCTCTGAAATTGGCGAGCAACCTGCGCCGACCATTGGCTACTTCATGCACATAAACCACCGGCTTGCGTGACTCAAACGACACGTAAGCCAACTGAGCGCCATTGGGCGACCAAGCCGGTGAAATAATCGGCTCGGGGCTGGCCAGTGCGGTCT
>JAYUSD010000230.1:0-35312 GCA_043755865.1 Variovorax sp.
CGCCCTACGCGCCTTGCCCAGCACAGCGCATCTATCAATCAAGGAAAAAGCGGACAATCTATTTGCTACTAAACCGGACAAGTCTATTTACTGCTGACACAAGAGCGTAAGAAAAAGCAGCCGTGCGCATCGTGAGGCCGTTGGGCTTGGTGGCTGCTTATTGGGTGATGCTGATGCTACCTTAGCCACGCAACACGTCAAAGCTAATTAGTAAGTTGGCTAACGGCTTGGCCAGCTCGCTGTTGATAGCTGCGCTTTGGCGGTTGCCGCCGAGGAGGGTTAGGCGCTCGGAGCCGACGCTGATGCGGCTGATGCGGATCTCTTGGCTGCGGGCGTTGCCTAGATGGTCTGTGGCGGTGATGCGCAGTTGGTTGTCTCCGATTTGCAGGGGCACTTCGGGGATGAGGAAGTAGCGGTCAGAGACTTGGGTGGCTTGTGGGCCTTGTGCGGCGGTGGTGAGGGTTTGGCCGTTGATGGAGACGGTGACGCGGGGCTCGGGAGCGCCGTGCAGAGCTTCTACTGCATCATTGACCATGCCGCGTATGTCGATGCGGCTGTTGCTGGTGATGGATTTGTCTTCCGGCGCTTCGATGCGCAGGATGGGGGCGGTTTGATCGACGCTGACTGTGATGGCGCTGCTGGAGATGCGGCCTTGGGCGTCCGTTGCCACGGCGGTGATCATGTTGGTGCCTTCGCGCAGGAAGAAGCGCGGGAAGCTGAAAGATAGGCCGCCCTGCTCTAGCGTGGCTTGTTGCTGGTTGATGGTGACGCTGGTGACTGGCTTGGAGAGGCGGCCTGTGATGGTGACGGGGCGCTCTACGTTGCCAGTGAGGTTGGTGGCGCCGCGGGGGGTGTTGGCGCTGGGGGGTGGGGATTTTGAAGGCGGAAATGGCAAGTAGCCGGCACAGATGCTGCGCGGAGTGCTATTGAAAAAACAGTGGCTATTAGCCTGCACATTCGATACATGCAAAATTCCTACCCTCGCTGGGCAAGTACGCATACCCGCAGCAACGTGCGTGCTACATCGAGCAGAGGCGTGTTTTCTGGTGAGAGAGGGAATTTGCAGCATATAAAAGCCCAATCTTTTTGTCTATCGAGCAATTGCTGCCGCGTTTTTAGGGACTCTTGAGACCCGATGCCCCAACGATCCATCATCGATTTTTCTAACGCGTTCATTTGGTTTTTTCCAACCATTCACTACCGGACTGTCTGCGAGATCCAAGGTCAAATACCATGTCCCTTCTTGATTCCTAGCGACAACAGTCTCAGAAAACTCCATCACACCCAGCGCGCTCAAAAGCTCATAGTTTATTAATTCATATTGTCCATACGTAATTCTATTTTTTAAGACTAATTTGCGATTAGTAAACGACTGTTTCCAAGTTTCAATCCAATATGTACTGTCTTTATTCTGAGCACGATTTAGACCACTCATTAATAGAACAGATTCCTTATCCCAAAATTTAGTCGCCGCTTCGTAGTCGAGGCTGGCCATGGCAATTACCCAGCTTATAACTAAGTTCTCTGGAGATGACACATCTACTTTTTTTATATCGAGACGTTCGATCAAAATTGGCGGTGTAAAGTCTTGTTTCTTTACCGCGTGAATCCTTTCCTCTATTAACTGAATGAGTTGAGGGGCGGATGTTTTTGAACTGCTGGTCGCGGCGCCTTGCGCAAAAACACGTGCGGATGCTGCGAGCAAAATCAGGCCAAGTAAAAAGTAAAGTTGCTTTTTCATTTTGAAAATTTCTTCAGAAAAAATCGAGTGACGTATGCGGTCGGCAAGGCTAAGATCAAACCCATCCAATTTAAAAGTGGCCAAAATATCCCCCAAAATAAATCTTGGTAAGAAACATTTGGGTCAAAACGATTGACATATATTGGAATAGTTTTTGTTGTTCTCAACTCTGATTTTCGATTTTCAATGCGGCTTTGATCACCACCGAATTCGGTATCAGATCCTTCCAATTTCTTGTCGTTAAAAGTATAAGAATAAGAAATTAGAAGGTGCGTATGTGTGATGCTTCGATATTTTTTTTCATAGCTTTCCACCGAAACTATATTCGCTTGAGTCTGAATAAAACATAATCGCCACCCAAGGTGAGCTACAAGCACGCCTAATATCCAGACAAGCAAACCTAAAAAATACGTCTTAAGTCGCGAACGTAACGAGGTCATAAATAGCGAATTTTTGTTAAACAAATTCATCCCAATTATTCTGGGTTATTTATTTAAAAAAGGTAGAGGTATCTGTAGAGGATACTTATCTTGTGCGAGTACTAATTGCAAATCCGCAAATGTGAAATTTAATGAAGGAGTATTAACTTGTCCTTTGATAAATGCAACCACTTTAAATTCATAGTCACCTTGAAGCACTCCCTGTTGTAATGCCGTAAATTTATATTCAGATGATGCGGCCGCTCCAAGGTCAAATACAAATAACTCCACAGCCTTATTGTTTGCCGGCGTATTGCCAACAATCAAAGAGTTCCCTCCTACCGATATAGCATCGAACTCGAATGTGGCTTGCAAAGAACCGAACGGTTGACCTTCATTTTTACAGAAGTCTCTTTCTCCCCCGCCATTGCCTGCGATAGAGCCTTTCACTTTACTTTGCGGAAGAATGTAGTAAATGTATTTTGTGTAAGGCAAATACTTCACTTTGTCGATGATGGGTGACCAAGGAAAATTTAGTGCAAATTCAATTTGGCCAGACACTTGAAATTTGACGTTATTTGCGCGTCCACTTGAGTCTGTACTGCAACAGTTTTTATCCAAGCTCCAATTGGCACTAATTTCTCCTCCCCAATTAGCATTTATGCCAAGTAACCCTGTTAGTGACTTGAGTGCTTGTAACTTATCCAACGAAAAAACAAGCTTACCGTTATCAGATACTGTAGTGAATCCATCTTTTGATGCATCTGCAACACATTTTCCAGAAGGGCAGTCTCCAGATGGATCATCAAGCTTCTCGCACTTATCGCATTTTGGAGTCTCCTTCTTCCCACACTTATCCGGATCATAAACACAAGCCCCGCCCCAGCCAGCCTTAGTCAGGCCACTGCCGCTATCCGTGATCAGCACTGCTCCGTCTTCAGAGACTGTGGCTCTGCCCATCGGCACATACTGCGCCAGATCATGATCCCATTGCACGATGGGGATGTTGTCTCCTGCGGGGTAGGCTCTTGTGTTGGGCAGGGTCACTTCTATCGGTGGATCAAAACGCGTGCCTGCGGGCTGGATCGTCCAAGCGGGGATGCCGAATTGCGCGCCACCTGCGGGTGGGCTCATGGGTAATCGGTCTGCCGTCACGGGGCTGATGATGAGTGTGCCTTGCCTGCTTCCATCAGGGAAGGTGACGCTGTTGGCTTTGACTTTGATCTGGAAGCCTTGCAAACCGGGGAGTTTGAGGATCACGTCTTCAGCGCCGCCGACTGTTTTGACGCTCTCGGGGCTGGTGGACAGGGCGGGCAGGTAGATGGGGTAAGCGCGTTGGTTGGCTTGGCTTTTGATGACTTTCGTTTTGATGCGCTTGCGTTTGCAAGGAAAGTGCTTAACTCGAATCAAAAGTCGCTTGTGAAAATGGTGAGAACGGCTCAAAAATTTGCTCATTTTTTTGTAGCGTTTAACGCAAATTTATTAGCGCTATGAGCCTAATTCGGCTTGAGTTTTCAAGCCAACTCAACATGACGCTTGGCAATCTCGGCCTGGAAGCTTTTTGGAAGACGTAGCCAATCATGTACGTCTACCAAAATCGGGATGTTGGATTGAGAAAGAGCCTCCTGAAATCGAAACACAGAAGATGCACTGATCGACTCGAGACCGGATGACCGAAGAGCTAGATCTAAATCGCTGGCTTCATGGGCGGTTCCATTCACTCTTGAACCATAAGCCCATGCCTTTACACCGGGCAGATATTCCCGCAGCAGTTCCATCAAACGCTGCTTATCTTGCTCCCTCAAGTAGAGTTGCTGCATGTTAATCTTTCGGTGCGGCTTCGATCGCTTGAAGCAAAGCGGCCGCGTCGACTAAAAACTGTGGCAGCAGCAATAGCACAGCGTCTGCAAAATTTTGTCCGTATTCGTGGGCTGATTGGTTGCGATGGTCGCGATAGACCAGCCAGCGCTCTGCAGCTTCTAAGTTGATCAACCCATGCTTCGCAGCGTGGCGAAAAACGTCTTTGTAAGTCAAGGCATCGACGGCTCTGGCACTCGAGAAAAAAACCACGAGTGCTTTTTTTAGCAGCTTGGCGCATTGCTCAGAGACAATTTCAAATTCTTTGATGCAAGCAGCGCGATAGATATCGTGTGTCACCGGCTCTAGGTCAGTTTTACTTAACGTGAGCAGTGCTTGATCCAAAGTGCGGATGCAGCGGCGGGCGAAATCTGTGTCCAAGGATGCCATAGTTTTTAGATATCCAACAAGGCCTCACGCTACTTCGGCCACCTGCCCAAACCGCTTCTCAATATATTGATCGACAAGCTTATGAAAGTCGTGAACGATGTTGTCGCCGCGAAGAGTCAAAGCTTTTTGTCCGTCGATAAACACTGGCGCAGCGGGGGATTCACCCGTGCCGGGCAAGCTGATGCCGATGTCGGCGTGTTTGCTCTCCCCGGGGCCGTTGACGATGCAGCCCATCACCGCGACCTTGAGATGCTCTACGCCGGGGTATTTGGTTTTCCAGATGGGCATTTGCATGCGCAAATAATCATCGATTTCTTTGGCGAGCACTTGGAATGTGCTGCTGGTGGTGCGGCCGCAGCCGGGGCAGGCGGTGACACTGGGGACGAATCTTCTTAAGCCCAGCGACTGCAAAATCTCGGATGCGATAACGACTTCTTGTGTGCGGCTTTCGCCGGGCTGGGGCGTGAGGCTGACGCGAATGGTGTCGCCAATGCCTTCTTGTAGCAAGATGCCCATCGCAATCGCTGAAGCCACTGTGCCTTTGGTGCCCATGCCAGCTTCGGTGAGCCCCAAATGCAAAGGATAGTTGCAGCGCTTAGCCAGCTCGCGATACACGGCGATCAAATCTTGCACGCCCGAGACTTTGCAGCTGAGCAGCACTTGGTTAGGCGACATGCCCATTTTCACGGCGAGATCAGCGGATTCTGTGGCCGAAGTCAGCAGCGCTTCGTACATCACTTGGGTTCCTGCCCAAGGCGAGCTGCGCTTGTTGTTGATATCCATCAAATCGCCGAGCAAATCCTGATCCAAGCTGCCCCAATTGACGCCGATGCGCACGGGCTTGTCCCACTTGAGCGCAGCTTCAATCATTTGGCCAAATTGCTTGTCTTTTTTATCGCCTTTGCCCACGTTGCCGGGGTTAATGCGGTATTTGCTTAAAGCTTCTGCGCAGGCGGGCTCATCAGTCAGCAGGCGGTGGCCGTTGTAATGAAAATCGCCAACGAGTGGCACGTCGATGCCCATCCGGTCAAGCTGCTCGCGGATGTAGGGCACTTGCTTTGCTGCCTCGGGCGTGTTCACCGTGATGCGAACGATCTCAGAACCTGCCAATGCCAATTCTTTGACCTGAATCGCCGTGCCGATTGCATCTTCGGTGTCGGTATTGGTCATGCTTTGCACGCGCACAGGCGCATCGCCTCCGACTGTGACGACGCGCGAGCCCCACACAATGCGCGCTTGCAGGCTGCTGCGCGTTGCAGGCGCTGATTCGGGAATTTGATTGCCGTAGGCGGGTTGGTTTTGGCAAGGCTCAGTCATTAGATATCTCAACGATCATTTCACTTGAAAGCGCGCTACAGCATCTTTGCTGGAGACAGACGCGAGATCAAAGGCCTTGTCTCGCACGTTGACTTGCGTGAGGTTGGCGCGCCCAACGATCACGGTAAACGGCAGCCGGCCCAAAGCCGGCCCTGCACCCGCTTTTTCACCGTTTTGCAAGGTACGCTGCAAAATTATTTTGCCGCCGGCATCTCGCACCTCAACCCAGCTCTCTCCCGTGGCAGTAAACACAACCACGCTGTCCGATGGAACAGGCACGGCGACCGTACCCGCTGTACCCGCCGTGGGAGGCGTGATGGTAAGCGTCGGGCTGCTGACGCTTGGGGTAGACAGCGCTGGCGTGACGCTCAGGGTGGGTGCAACTTCCGAGTTAGCAGCGGCGTTGCTGCTTGGGTTGGAATTCACAGCAGGGCTTACCGCGATTATCGTTGCATCGCTGGAGGTACCCGCCGGCGCAGAAGGCACATTGACCGCGCTGCCCATCGACACGCCTGCGCTGCTGGCTGGCGAGGAAGTCGCGCCGGGCGCACTGCCCGTTGCCTTGGATGAACGGGCGCTGAAATCTGGCAAAAACATCAACACCAAAGCAGCCAAAAGCAAGATCACGACACCGAAGACGACTGGGCGATTCAGGCTGGCTAAAGCAGAGGGCGCAGGCCCATCGCTGCGCGTGCGAAACGCGACATTGACACCACGCTCTGCTTGATTGAGCACGCGCGTATTGAGCTGGGGTAATTTAGCCAAAATCGGCTTGGGGTCAACTTTCAGCGCCCGGCAAACGCTACTGGCGAGTGCCCGCACAAACACCACATCGGGCAATTCTTCGAAACGATCTGCCTCCAAAGCTTCCAGTTTTTTGACCGGCACTTTCAGCGAGACCGCCAGCGCGGCTACATGTAAACCATGCGCTTCGCGCGCCTCGCGCAGCATTTGCCCCGCGCTTTTCGATGCATCCATCGCCGCCTGTGCCGTATCCGCAAAATGAATCGGCAGCTCCTCGTTACTCATCAAACGCTCCTCTGTCTAAAGATGCCAATTCTTTCGATTGTGGATAGCGGCGGCGCAATTGCGTGGTGAGCTGCTGCACGGCATCCGTGGCAGCCAGCTTGCGCTCGATTTTGATGCCGAGCCAAAGCGTCTCGGCGTTTGAAAGCTCGCCATTATTCAGGCGGCGCGCATAAAACTGAGCGCGTGGTAATTCATTTCGCAAGAAAAGCAGATTGGCGAGGTTGTAGCCAGAGATCGGATTAGTGGCATCAAGCTCATACGAGCGCGCAAAGCTCGCCTCAGCCAAATTGGCTTTGCCAGAGGCCAATTCGCAGAGCCCGCGCGTCATGTAAGTTTTGGATTGGCCGCCATACAGGGGGATGGCATTGGCTTGAGTAAACATCGCAATGGATTCGTCATACCGGCGCATCTGGCACATCATCCAAGCGTAGTTGTGCATCGTGTCGGCATCGCGCGAATTGAGCTGCAAAGCGCGGCGGTAGCTGTCCTCGGCTTGTCGGTTGTCTCCCAAACGCTGATAGATCAGGCCCCGCATGTTGAAGGCATCGCCATAGTTTGGATCAGCCAAAAGAGACAACTTGAGCTCATCCAGCGCCACCGTAGTCTTGCCCTCGCTGAAGTAGCCGGCGGCCAACTCAAGACGCGTGCGAGCGCGCTTGCGGCCTTCAGGCTCATCCGATTGCGTGACAATGTTGTCCACTGGGTTTGCGCCGCTGGCGCGGCTGCCATCTGGGTTGGTAGCGCAGCCCAGCAGGCCCATGCTGCCTGCAAGCATAGCGAGCAAAGCTAAGCGATTCAACGGCAACAAATTCGCATTCATCAAAGTCATCGTGTCTTCCTTTTTATCTTCCGCCTCAGCTTGAATACTTGTGGCTCGCGCCCTCAAGCATCTTGCTCCGTCTCGTGCTTGCGCATCATCACCACACGTCGCTTAGCCATACGATCAGCAACTGCTGTGCGGTCTTGCACGTCGCCTGCGAGCTGGCCGCAGGCGGCATCGATATCGTCGCCGCGTGTTTTGCGCACCGTGGTGACGATACCCGCATCTTGCAGGATTTTCGCGAATTCTGCTACAACTTTCGGAGCAGAACAGATTAAGCCGCTCTGCGGAAACGGGTTGAACGGGATCAGATTGAATTTCACCGGTAATTTGACGTGTTTTACCAATGCAGCCAACTGCATCGCCTGCTCGGGCGAATCATTCACGCCAGCGAGCATGCAGTATTCCATCGTGATGAAATCACGCGGCGCGGCTTGCAAATAACGCTCGCAGGCGGCAAGCAGCTCTTGCAGCGGATATTTTTTGTTCAGCGGTACGAGATCATCTCGTAACAAATCGGTGGGCGCGTGCAGGCTCACAGCCAGCGCCACCGGGCAATCCTGAGCTAGCTTATCCATCATCGGCACCACGCCCGACGTAGAGACCGTGACTCTGCGGCGCGACAGGCCATAGCCGTGATCAGAGAGCATCGTGCGCAACGCGGGCACGAGCGCTGCAAAATTCTGCAGCGGCTCGCCCATGCCCATCATGACCACATTGGAGATCACGCGCTCATCTTTGCCACCGTGCGCTATTTTGATTTGGCGGATGGTGTGCTCGGCGAACCAGAGCTGGGCGATGATCTCGCCGGTCGTTAGGTTGCGCGAAAAGCCTTGATGCCCAGTCGAGCAAAAGCGGCAGCCTACGGCGCAGCCAGCTTGGCTTGAAATGCACAATGTATTGCGATCCGTCTCGGGAATAAAAACGGCTTCCACGGCATCGCCGTTGCCCACATCAAAGAGCCATTTGATCGTGCCATCGCTGCTCTTTTGCTCTGTCAGCACTTTGAGCGGCGTGACGTGCGCGATGCCTTGCAGCTTTTCGCGCAGGCTTTTGGCCAGATCGCTCATTTGCGAGAAATCTGCTTCGCCTCTTTGATGAATCCAGCGATAGAGCTGCTTGGCGCGAAAGGCTTTCTCGCCGAGCCCTTCGCAAAAAACGGTCAACCCGTCAAGATCGAAATCTAGCAGGTTGACCGTTTGTTTTTGGGTCATTTTAGGCAGTTCGCCGGCGTATTATCTGCGTGGAGTGCTACTGAATTGATAGTAACGCAGTTTTAGCGGATGAATTCGCGTGAATACACTTGACCGCTTAGCGGGAATAGACATTCAAGCCAGCGAAGAAGAATGCGATCTCCACAGCAGCCGTCTCAGCCGCATCGGAGCCATGCACCGCGTTGGCATCAATGCTGTCTGCAAAGTCAGCGCGGATCGTGCCGGCAGCAGCTTTCTTCGGGTCAGTAGCGCCCATCAAATCACGATTCTTCAAAATCGCGCCTTCGCCTTCCAGCGCTTGAATCATGACCGGGCCGGAGATCATGAAAGTCACTAGGTCATTGAAAAACGGGCGAGCCTTGTGAACGCCATAAAACTGCTCAGCCTCGCCACGCGAGAGATGCACCATCTTGGCCGCGATCACTTTGAGGCCAGCGGCTTCGAAGCGGGCGTAAATTTGGCCGATCACGTTTTTAGCAACTGCGTCGGGTTTGATGATGGAGAGAGTGCGTTCGATAGCCATGGTTTTCTTTCGGTGAACTGTTTAATTAATCGGGAAATTTGAGAGCTGAAATTGCTGTTAGGAGCGATTCCAGCAAAGCCTCTGATTTTAGCCCAGATTCAAGGCGCAGCGATGACGCTTAGGCAGCGCTCACAATATCCGTCAACGCAAAATCGTCGCCCTTGTAGAGCAACGGGATGCCGCGCGATTTGGCGAGTGCGTAGCTGAATAAATCGCCTAGATTCAATTGCGCTTTGTGGCCATGACCTTTGCCGTAAAACAGAAAAGCATTGAATGCCAACTCAATCATGCTGATGTCGGGTTCGACATAAAAAACAGGCGCTTGCGCCAAAAACTCATTCAGTTTCGTGATTCCCGGATATTGCTTTCTGTTGTACAGCACGATGCGTGTTTCAAGCAGCGTTGCTGTGGTGATCAAAATTTGCTCACTGTCCAAAATGCAATCCATGAAGGCTTCGCGCTCAGGCTCACCCAAAATGATAGCAACCAAAGCAGAGGAATCAACGGCTATGCTTTGGCCGTTCATATCGGCAATCCATACTCATCCCACTCAAGATCGTTTTTGCCCGGCATGACATCAGGCAGGCGATCACAGGTAGCGAGTATTCCCAGCATGGCCGTCTTTCGCCTCGCCCGGTCTAAGCGCTTTGATTCTTTCCGGTCAGAAACAGTCAGCGTGTCAGAAAACGCATCAAGCGCCCGCTCCACGGCACCCGTTTTACTGATGTTTAGAGTAGCAGCTAGCCTCTCAATTTTCCGCACCACATCAGGGTTAGCAATTTGTACTGCCATAGCAAACCTCCAAAAATCAATATTGATTGAATTTTAATCAATATTGATTGAAAAAGTCAAGCCACGACAGGTACTTACGTTTCTCTGGTAGAGCTACACAACCACCGGCTCAGGTTCTAGCATGATGCCAAAACGCTCATAAACGCTGGTTTGAATCGCCTTGGCCAGCGTCATCACTTCGCCGCCGGTGGCGGGCGTTTTCGTGCCCGTGCCTTTATTGATCAGTACCAAAGCTTGATTTTCATACACGCCCGCATTGCCCACGCCGCGCCCCTTCCAGCCGCAGGCCTCGATCAGCCAGCCCGCCGCCAGCTTCACCGATCCATCGGCCATTTTGTAGCTCACCACGCGCGGCTCTCTGGCGACGATATCGGCGCATTGCTCGGGCGTGACAAAGGGGTTTTTAAAAAAACTGCCCACATTGCCGATCACCTTTGGATCAGGCAGCTTGGCGCGGCGAATCTGCACCACCCAATCCAGGATCTGCTGCGCAGTAGGAATGAGCTCGGGCAACATATCGCGCCACATGCTGCGCGAGATTTGCTCACCTTTTAATAGCACGCCGCGCAGGCTTTCTGCCGGCAAACTGTCCATTTTCTTTAAAAAATCGGCATATTTGCGGCCAATATCCGCATAGGAGAGCTCAGGCCGCCAAGCCTTGGGCAAAGCAAAGCGCACAGCGGTGATCACGGCTTTGCCCAAAAGTCCAACGGATGAACCCGTTTGCGTACCGTGCTTAAACACCGAATCTCGGTAACCAAAAGCGCATTGCGAAGCTTCAAGAGTAAACAGCTCGCCCGTGTGCAGATTCACCGCATCCAAACTGTGAAAGCGGTCCTGCAACTCAATGCCGTAAGCTCCAATGTTTTGCACCGGCGCTGCGCCTACGCTGCCCGGAATCAGCGCCAAGTTCTCCAGCCCCGGCATGCCGTGGCCCACGCTCCAAGCCACAAACGCATGCCAATCCTCGCCTGCGCCGGCTTCGACGATGAAATGCTTAGGCGTCTCGCTATGCAGCCGCTTGCCCATGATCTCAATCTTCAGCACCAATGGTTTCACATCGCCTGTGAGCACGGTGTTGCAGCCGCCACCCAAAACGAAGGGTGGCTGGGTGGCGAAATCTTGGGCTTTGCAGGCGGCTTGCAGCTCCTCTGCTGTAGAAATTCGCGCTAAATTTAAAGCCTTGGCAACGATGCCAAAGCTGTTGTAGCGCTGTAATGGCACATTTTTTTCAATTAACATACAGCGATTGTCTCACCTCAAAATCACATCCAAAATTCATCCGAAGCGAGAGCGCCATGCCCAGTTTTGATACCGTTTGCGAACCCAACCTCGTTGAAGTGAAAAACGCGGTAGAAAACACCGCCAAAGAAATCGGCACGCGCTTCGATTTCAAAGGCACAGGCGCATCCATCGAATTCAAAGAAAAAGAGATCACGTTGATTGGCGACGCAGATTTTCAGCTCACGCAGATCGACGATATCCTGCGCGCTAAGCTCACCAAGCGCAGCGTGGATGTGCGCTTTCTAGACGTCGGCGACGTCACAAAAATCGGCGGCGACAAGGTCAAGCAAGTCATCAAAGTGCGCGAAGGCATTGCGCAGGAAGACAGCAAAAAAATTCAGCGCCTGATCAAAGACAGCAAGATCAAGGTGCAAGGTAGTATTCAAGGCGAATCTGTGCGCGTGACGGGTGCAAAACGCGATGATCTGCAAGCTGCGATGGCGATGATCAAGAAAGACATGGCAGATATTCCGCTGTCGTTTAACAACTTTCGGGATTGATTTTTCATAGCGTTGGTTATTGTCTATGATTCAGGCTGCCTTACTTACACAAAATGGAGTGGACATGAGAGTTTCAATTTATAGACCTACGCTGGCGCGCTGGCTGAGTGCCTTGGGCTTCAGTTTAGTGCTAGTAGCCTGCGGTGGTGGTGGCAGTAGCGTTGGATCTATTCCTAGCGGCCAGCCCAACAGCGCAATCTCTGGTGTAACGACATTGAATTTATTGGCGGGCAATCCTACGGTTACAGGCCAAGCTGACGGCGTTGGCAGTGCTGCAAGGTTTAATGAACCGACGGGTATAGCCGCAGATAGCGCGGGTAATGTGTACGTCGTAGACACAAGCATTTACGCTGGCAGCCGCAGCATTGTGCGCAAAATCACGCCTGATGCTGCTGTTACTTCTCCCAACCAAGGCGGGTTTAGCGTTGCTTCAGATAATTTGGGGAATGTTTACTTCGGCGGCAGTTCTGTTTACAAAGTCAAGCCAGATGACTCCTCTATCGAAATTGGACGTCCAATTGTGTGTGGTGGCCCCCAAGGCGGCCCAGTCTTATGTTCCGACGGGCTGCCTTTGGTAACAGCTCTTGCTGCCGATCGCGCAGGCAATGTCTACGCTGCCTCAAGATCTGCGATTTATAAAATCACACCCGATAAGACGCAAAGTATTTTTGCCGGCGCGGGCGTTAGTGGCTCAGATGACGGTGTCGGTAATTTAGCTAAATTTAACTATATTCTTGCCATCGCCACTGATGGAGCGGGAAACGTGTACGCATCTGATAGCAATCACACGATCCGGAAAATCACGCCTGCGGGTGTGGTGAGCACTTTGGCAGGCAAGGCCGACTTCGCCGGATATACGGATGGAGTTGGCAGCGAAGCCAGATTTTTCTACCCTAACGGCATCACTGCCGACGGTGCTGGGAATGTGTATGTAGCAGATACTTCGAACCAAATCGTTCGCAAGATCACACCGAGCGGTGTTGTTACCACTGTCGTGGGCAAAGCAGGAGCAGAAGGTGTTTATCTCACTGCACTGCCCGCTACTTTAAGTCGGCCCAGAGGAGTTGCGCTTTCTGGCGACAAGCTGTATATCACTACCGCGAGCAGTGTGGTGTGGGTCTATGTACCTTGACAGAAATCGTTGCGCACCACAAATGCGGACCGCGATGATCAAGAGAGACATGATTGATATTCCACTGTCGTTTAATTAACTTCGGGATTGATTTTCCCCATAGGTTTTTAGCGGTTCGCCGGTGTATTTATTGCGCGGATTGTTATTTCTTTTACAGCACAGGCCTTCACCAGATTTCACCTCGCTTAGAGCGGCCACGAGTTTGACGCACGGCGATTGGGGTATCCCACGCCGCTCGTGTCCCCCAGATCGGGCTTCGCCCGATCTTCCTCCTTGACCTCGCTGCGTGAGATACCCTAACCGCCGTGCGTCACGCTCGTGGTCTAACGCAATGGGATAGCCCAAGCGCATTCGGCTTGTAAAAACATCCGAGAGCCACGTGAGCGTCAAACAGCACATCCACTAAAGCCAGCTAAAAACGACTCTTCCGAAGCAAAAAGAGCACTTTGCCGGCAAAGAACCTGCGCGAAGCGCTCCTCTTTTCATAGCAAAACGATAACTAAATCAAGGCTCCATTGCCATGGCGCGAATGCTTTCGCCACCGCCAATCGTGCCGACGAACTGCGCTGCGCCGGTCTTCAAATCGAGTGTGTACCAACGCACACCCTTGATCTCTTTTCCAGACAGTGCCGCAAAAGCCACGTCGCTCAACGCCTGAATATCAAAAGCAGAATCTTCAAAATTCACGCCCAGCTTGCCGACGGTAAACATTTGGCCTGTATTTGGCGAGACGACAGGTGTGATGCCTTCGCGTGAGCCTTGCGTCACGAGTGCGCCAGTGGCGGCATCGAGTGCGAAGTTAGTCGTGATCTTCGGATCAGCTTTGTTATAGCTGTACGCCGCGCCTACGATGCTCGGTTTTTTGCCAACATTGGCATCGCCCGCCGCATAAGTCAAAGCGCCATCAATTTGTACGCCATCAACGTTAGGGTTGCTGTCTACCACCGCGCCAGTATCCGGATGCAAACGCAGATTTTGAGCTGTATTGCTGATCACGCGGATGCGATCAACAGTGGGGTTGAAATCGAAGCCAAACATCGTGCCATCGAGCTTTACGGCAAAGTTAGCCGTGCCCACGGGCGTGAGCTGCGCGGTGTCTTCATTCAGGGTGTAGAGCCGACCGCTGCTACCCAAGGCGTAGAGCGTGTCTTTAGAGACGCGGTAATCGATTCCCAAAATCGTCTCGCCAGCGGCCAAACCTTTGATGGCCATGCTAGAGAGGATTTTTTGCGGCTGGCCGGCGTTGAATTTAATGAGCTGATGCGAAGCCGTGATCGCCACCGCCTTCTCGGCACGCGTTGAGCCCATCTGTTCGGAGGGCATGCTCGCGCAGCCCACCAAGGCCGCAGCAGCCATTGCTGTAAATGCAAAAGCGCCATAGCGCAAGCCAGAGATAAGGCGGGAATTCGTAGTCGGGAAAGGCATGGTGTGCTCCTAGATGCAAGTTTTAGAAAAAGTGCAGTTGTAGCCAACCGCTGATGTTAGGTACGCAGAGCAAGCGCCATTGGATTCACGTTTGAAGCCGTAGAAATGCTGCAAAGCTTTGATTCTGGCGTTGAGCCTTTGTCGCCAGCCATCGTCTTGGCGGTGCAAGTTGCGCTCAAGCCTTAACCGCAGTCGCGTTTACCATGCCTTAAACCAAGAAACACCAAATTGCCATTGATTTGCAACCATTTTGATGGCAAAATAGAGCTGATTGGATTTTGTATCCATATGGAGAAGCCATGAGCGCCGTCACTCTGCGAGATTTACCAGAAGATCTGCACGCTTTTTTAAAAGCAGATGCAGCTGCCAACCATCGCTCTTTTAACAAGCAAGTGATCGTAGCGCTAGATGCGTACAGAAGCCGCGCAGCGCAGCGCGACAGGGCAATATTGACACCTGAAGAAAAGATTGCACGCATTCAAGAAATTCAAGAACAAATTCGCCGCAAACTCAAACCAGACAATCGCACAGCAGACGAGTTGATCGGCTATGGTAACGACGGACTATTTGCATGAATCGCTTGGTTGTTGATACTTCCGCGTTGATTGCGATCTGCTTAGACGAGCCGGACGCAGCATTGATGCGCCAGACCATGGCAAAGTGCATTGAACTGTGGATCAGTGCTCCTTCGATGTTGGAGCTGGGTATTGTTGGCTTGCAACGCGGCGTTGCTAGCGAATCCCTCGCGCTTCTCCAACTTCTGGACATCAAGGTTGCCGCGTTCGACGAGTCTCTTGCAAAAGAAGCCATCACCGCTTTTGAGCGCTTTGGGAAAGGCAGGCACAAAGCGGCTTTAAATTTTGGGGACTGCTGTAGCTACGCCCTCGCACAATCGCGCGATTTGCCGCTGCTGTTCAAAGGTGCCGACTTTTTGCATACGGATGTGCGTGTCGCACTAACAAGTTAACAAGGCAAGCCATGTCTGAACGCGTCATTCCCCTTTTTGATCAACGCCTTGCGGCGCACGCGGCGCAAATTCCTGCGCAACACATCGCAGCTACTGGCTTGCTCGCCGACATGCTTGGCCGCCCACTGCGCGATCTACGCATCAGCGTTACGGATCGCTGCAATTTCCGCTGCGCGTATTGCATGCCCAAAGAGACGTTTAACAAAGATTATGCGTATCTGCCGCAAACCTCCCTGCTCTCTTTTGAAGAAATCACGCGCACGGCTCGCCTTTTTGTGGCGCATGGTGTGCGCAAACTGCGGCTCACTGGAGGCGAGCCGCTGCTGCGCAAAAACATCGAAGTGTTGATCAACATGCTGGCTGCAATCGACACGCCAGATGGCGAGCCGCTCGACATCACGCTGACCACCAACGCCAGCCTTTTGAAGAAAAAAGCGCAAGCGCTTAAAGACGCGGGCTTGAAACGCCTTACCGTTAGCTTGGATGGGCTGGACGACACGATCTTCCGCGCTATGAACGATGTCGATTTCCCCGTGGCCGATGTGCTCGCCGGCATCGAAGCAGCGCAGGCCGTCGGCTTTCAAAGCATCAAGGTCAACATGGTCGTCAAGCGCGGCACGAATGATATGCAAATTCTGCCCATGGCCAAGCATTTCAAAGGCTCAGGCGTCACGCTGCGCTTCATAGAATACATGGATGTAGGCGCAACGAATGGCTGGCGCATGAATGAAGTCATGCCCTCAGTTGAGGTGATGCAGCGTATTCATGCTGAGCTGCCGCTCGTGCAGCTTGAAGCGAGTGCTTTGGGCGAGACAGCCGAGCGCTGGGGCTATACAGATTTAAACGGCAAGCACGACAAAACACAAGGCGAAATCGGCCTCATCAGCTCCGTCACCCAAGCGTTCTGCGCGACATGCAACCGCGCCCGCCTGTCCACCGACGGCAAGATCTATCTTTGCCTCTTCGCCAGCCAAGGCCATGATTTGCGCAGCCTCATTCGCGGCGGAGCAAGCGATGAAGACATATTGAGTGCGATTGGCCACATCTGGCAGCGCCGAGATGATCGCTATTCGCAGCTTCGCAGCGAAATGCCAGCAGACCATTCCACCGGCGCTCGCAAGGTGGAGATGAGCTACATCGGGGGGTAGTCTAGTGCTCAACAACTCTACACATAAGCTGTTTTCTAAAAGCAAGGCTGCAGCCTTATTTATTTTTCTCTGCTTGCTGTTTTTAGTTTACATCGCGTGGAAACACAAGTTTGAAAATTTATGGCGTACTGATTTTTTGCTTGGGACAATATTTTTTTCTTACGCAATTGCGTCTGCATTTTTGCGCTTAGTGAAAGAAAAACTAATCTTTTCTGAAAAGAAAGTAGTTGCCATCTACGACGCTATTTGGATAGTTTTTGCTGCATTAGGTGTTATTTCAAGTGGCTGGTTTCAAGCAGAAAAATATCTCACCAGCCTAATCGAAAGCGACAAGCAAATAATTGCCTTACAAGAAGAATATATGCACAAACGATCTGAACATTGGCTTGAACGAGTCAATAGCTCGTTAGTTAAAGGAGAAGACGATTACACAGTTTTGAATGATTTAAAAAAATTGAATTTGAAATCGATCAACATTGATGACTTGAAAGAGTACTCACCCAGCACGATGCACTCAAAAGCACTTAGCCTTTCGAGCAACGCGAGATCAGCTATTTATTGGCTAGACGATGAGCACGATAGATTAAAAAGTTACAGAGACACGCAGTCAGTTAACAGCCAGAAGAAAAAGCAAGAAGGAACGCCATTTTGGTTTACCTTGTTTGCGCCGTTTCTTTTAGCATTTGGTGTTGGTCTTCGATTAGTTAAAGCTACTGTGGATGTTCGTAATGCAAAATGAAATCACAGCCGTCGTTTTAGCCGGAGGCCGGGGTTCTCGCATGGGCGGCGTCGATAAAGGCCTGCAGAATTTTCGCGGGATGCCGTTGGTGATGCATGCGCTGATGCGGTTGCAGATGCAAGAAGGTGGCTTGGTTGCTGCGAGCATGGTCAATGCAAATCGGAATTTGTCGGCCTATGAATCGATGGGCGTGGAGGTGTGGCCGGATGCTTCGCCTGATGAGTTTGCGGGGCCGCTGTCTGGCTTCCTCACCGGCTTGGAGCAATGCGACACGCCGTATTTGCTCACCGTGCCTTGCGACACACCGCTTTTTCCACTGGATTTGGCGCAGCGGTTGATGAAAGCGCTTGACGCTGAGGATGCAGACATCGCCGTGGCGAGCGCGCCTGAGACGACTGATGACGGGCAAACGCACGTGCGGCCTCAGCCGGTGTTTTGTTTAATGAAATCAGATCTCATGGAAAGCTTGGTAGCCTTTATGCAAAAAGGGGGCCGCAAGATTGACGCATGGACGGCGCAGCACCGTGTGGCGCATGTGGCTTTTGATGGTGAGCAAGACGATAAAAATGCTTTTGCCAATGCGAATACTTTGGCTGAGCTTCACGCTTTAGAGTGAAGCTGCTTATGCCTTTCAGCACAACCCAATTTGCGGATAGCACGAGACGCAACGCGTGGAATCCCGCTACGCTTTTGATCATCATCTGCCTGTGGATCGCTGTTGTGGCCAATGGCGCGCTATGGCAGGAGCTGGCTAAACTTGGTCGCTTGCAAACTGGTAGAGACATCTGGTTGGCCATCTGCATGTCGCTCATGATATGGGGCGCGCTGGTGGCGCTTGGCAGCTCGCTCGCTTGGCGGGGCAGTATTAAGCCAGTGCTTGCATTCTTCCTGATCGCCGCAGCACTGGCCATGCATTTCATGATGAGCTACGGCGTGGTGATTGATGACACGATGATGCTCAACGTGTTTCAAACCGACCCGCGCGAGACGCGCGATCTTCTCAATCTGAGGCTCTTTGTCACGCTGTTTTTAGTGGCTGGCTTGCCCATGCTTTGGCTGTGGTTTGCGCCCATCCATCGCGCCGTGTGGCGAGCGCAGATTCTGCGCAATGCTCTGATTTTAATAGCTGGCTGCGCTTTATTGATAGCAGCGATTGCGCTTTCTTTTCAGGGCTTTTCATCTCTGATGCGCAATCACAAGCATGTGCGCTATTTGCTCAATCCGCTCAATTCGCTCTACGCCATCAGTCAAATCGTCACCAAGCCGCTTCGCCACGGGCCGCAGCCTCTGCAAGCCATTGGGCAAGATGCCAAGTTGGGCGCAAGCTATGGCGCGGGTACGAAGCCGCCTTTGCTCATGATCGTGGTGGGCGAGACCGCGCGCTCTGCCAATTTCTCCTTTAACGGCTACGCCCGGCAAACCACGCCGCAGCTTGCCAAAATAGCGCAAACCGAAAACTTCGTTTATTGGAAAGACGCATGGAGCTGCGGCACGAATACCGCAGCCAGCTTGCCCTGCATGTTTAGCCATTTGGGCAAAGAGGCGTATGAAGACAGCAAAGCGCGCTATGAAAGCTTGCTCGATGTGTTGCAACGCGCGGGCCTTGCCGTGCTGTGGATTGACAACCAATCAGGCTGCAAAGGGACGTGTGACCGATTAGCCAGCGTCAATACCTCTCAATCCAAAGTGCCCGAGTATTGCAGCAGCGGCGAATGCCATGATTTGGTGATGCTGCATGATTTGGATGTGCGCATCGCTGCATTGCCGCCCGAGAAACGCGCCAAAGGCGTCGTCGTCGTGCTCCATCAAATGGGCAGCCACGGCCCGGCGTATTACAAACGCGTCCCGCAAGAGTTCAAAAAATTCCAGCCCGAGTGCCTCACCAACAATCTCTCCGACTGCACCCGAGAGCAAATCACCAACAGCTACGACAACACATTGCTCTATACCGATCATCTGCTGTATTCAAGCATCAATTGGCTCAAAACCAAGGCGGATACTGCGTCGAGCGCTATGATTTATGTATCAGACCACGGGGAATCCTTGGGCGAAAAAGGCATTTATCTTCATGGCCTGCCGTATGCCATCGCTCCAAATGAGCAAAAGCAAATCCCGTGGCTCAATTGGTTTTCTCCAGAATTCGTCGCAGGGAAAAATCTAGATGTAGCCTGCCTGCAAAAAAATGCCAGCCAGCGCATCACGCATGACAACCTCTTTCATTCCGTGCTGGGATTACTCGATATGAAAACCGCATTGCATGCGCCGAAGCTCGATGTCTATGCGCCTTGCTTGAAGCCACAAGCACGAAACTTCATCGTGCACACGAAATAATTTCGCGTAAAATGAATCTCATGAAAAATATCACGTTCACCGCCGACGATAATGCGATCTCGCAAGCGCGCGGTCTCGCGCAGTTGCGCGGCACCACGCTCAATGAAGAATTCCGCGCATGGCTGAGCGGCTACATCACGTCACACGGAGATGACATGAAAAAAGCACAAACCCGAAGCCTGCTAGATCAACTCACCGCGCCAGTCGCCGGGCAACCCGCGATTCCCATCGAGCTGGCCTACAAGGCCACATTGGAGCGCCCACCCATACGCACTGAGTTCAACGAGCGCGAGCAGCTAATGCTTAATCGCTTGGACGAATGCCACAGCAAAAGCCAGAGCCAAAGCGCATCATGACTGTTCAAGGCGAGCGCGTTTTCCTAGACACCAACATTGCAGTTTATTGTTTCGACAGCAGTGCCGTGCGCAAGCAAGAAACAGCCAAAGAGCTCGTCACGCATGCCGCCAGCAGCGGCATGGGCGTGGTGAGCTTTCAAGTCTTGCAAGAGTTTTGCAATGTGGCCAGCAACAGCAAGCGCTTGAATCTCGCGCCCGAGCGCATCATGGCTTACGTCAGCTTAGTACTGCAGCCGATGAACCAAGTGCAAACAAGCCCCGCATTGCTAGAAAAAGCATTGATGATTCGGCAAGACCACAAATTTACCTTCTACGACAGCCTCATCATTGCCGCTGCATTGGAGTCGAAATGCACCGCACTTTATTCTGAAGACATGCAACACGGTCAACGCATCGGCTCGCTGCAAATCATCAATCCCTTTTTAATGACGGTCAACGAACGTTGATTCCTATCCAGCCACTTAGAATTCACTCATGACATCCAAAACTATCCCCATTCTCCCCCTACGCTCAGCCAACATCACCGAAGGCAAAAGCCGCGCGCCCAATCGCTCCATGTATTACGGCATGGGCTATCGTGAGAGTGATTTCGGCAAACCGATGGTGGGCGTGGCGAACGGCCACAGCACGATTACGCCTTGCAACAGTGGCTTGCAAAAACTGGCTGATGCAGCGATTGAAGGCATCATCGAGGCCGGTGGCAATGCACAAGTGTTTGGCACGCCCACGATCTCGGACGGCATGGCCATGGGCACGGAAGGCATGAAATACAGCTTAGTGAGCCGCGAGGTGATCAGCGATTGCATCGAAACCTGCGTGCAAGGCCAGTGGATGGATGGCGTGGTGGTGGTCGGCGGCTGCGACAAGAATATGCCCGGTGGCTTGATGGGCATGCTGCGCGCCAATGTACCCGCCATTTACGTTTACGGCGGCACAATTCTGCCGGGCCGCTACAAAGGCCAAGACCTCAACATCGTGAGCGTGTTTGAAGCCGTGGGGCAAAACGCTGCAGGCAATTTGAGCGATGAAGATTTGCGCGAAATCGAGATGCGCGCCATTCCGGGCACGGGCTCTTGCGGCGGCATGTACACAGCCAACACGATGTCTTCATCCTTCGAAGCACTGGGCATTTCTCTGCCCTACTCTTCCACCATGGCCAACCCACACGATGAAAAGCAAAACTCCGCTAAAGAATCAGCCAAAGTGCTCATCGAGGCGATCAAGAAAGACATCAAGCCGCGCGACATCGTGACAAAGAAAGCGATTGAAAACGCTGTCGCCGTCATCATGGCCACGGGCGGCTCTACCAACGCCGTGCTTCACTTCCTAGCTATCGCGCATGCAGCCGAAGTGGAGTGGACGATTGACGATTTCGAACGCATGCGCAAAAAAGTGCCCGTGATTTGCGATCTCAAGCCGAGTGGCAAATACCTCGCTGTCGATTTGCACAAAGCTGGCGGCATCCCGCAAGTGATGAAGGTGTTACTCAACGCCGGCATGCTGCATGGCGATTGCATCACCATCTCCGGGCAGACGATTGCCGAGGTGCTAAAAGACGTACCCGATCAGCCACGCGCCGATCAAGATTGCATCCGCCCGATCAACAAGGCGCTCTACAAAGAAGGCCATCTCGCCATCCTCAAAGGCAACCTTAGCCCAGAAGGCGCAGTCGCAAAAATCACTGGCCTCAAAAACCCGGTGATGACAGGCCCTGCCAAATGTTTCGACGATGAGCAATCCGCCCTCAAAGCGATTCTGGCCGGCAAGATCACCCACGGCGACGTGATGATCCTGCGCTATCTCGGCCCCAAAGGCGGCCCCGGCATGCCCGAAATGCTCGCCCCCACCGGCGCGCTGATTGGCGCAGGCCTAGGCGAGACGGTTGGCCTCATCACCGATGGCCGCTTTTCCGGCGGTACGTGGGGAATGGTGGTCGGCCACTGCGCGCCTGAAGCCTTCGAAGGCGGCGTTATCGCCTTAGTGCAAGACGGCGACAGCGTCACGATTGATTCCAAGCAACTCAAACTTGAGCTCAACGTGCCCGAAGCGGAGATCGTCAAACGCCGCGCCGCATGGAAAAAACCCGCACCGCGTTACACGCGCGGCGTGCAGGCAAAGTTTGCCTTCAACGCATCCAGCGCGTCGAAGGGTGCTGTGCTTGATGCGTATTGATAACGTTTTCATTCGGTAGCCGGTGTATTCATTGCGCAGAGTGCTATGGAATTAATAGTGAGCGAAAACTGGGGTCAGATCACAATTAATTCCGTGCTCAATCACCATCCGCAGCAATCTAACGAATTATTTGTGCTCTGACCCCACTTTTCGCGGCGCACGCCAAAGACTTCCTTTTTGCAGAAATTGCATGAACGCAACCGTTAGCACGCCACCCGCTCACCTGCGTCGTACCATTGAGCTATTGCCTCAGCAAATTTTTTGAAAACACACGCGATAAAGATCATCGCTGTCCAACCCTCTCCCCACGCGCCTTCCAAAAAAAATTCTGATTCAACAGCCCAATGGTTTCCGCTGGGAAGGTTGCTGCAACTCAGGGAATACGACTTTCGCTGATAACTGAGGTATAAATTGTTTCGCGTAGTAGGTTCCTGCACAAACCACATTGAACTGCCAATGCCAGCAAACATTCCAACTGACAAGTGTCGCCTCCTGATTTTCGAAGGCATCATGGGCTCTGGAAAATCAACGGCGACTCGGCACTTTAGCGAAACGCTTACCGCAGCAGGACTGCAAGTCGCCAGATACACAGAAGCTGCTGCCCCGCACCCTGTGAGAGCAACAGATGATCTACCTGACTTCTTCCAGCCATGGATGTTCATTAAAGCTTCTGAACTTGCCGCCCATGCGCGCGAGAAGTGGGGTCGCTATGTGGAAGATCGATGTGCGGATGAAGTCATCACGGTCATGGATGGGCAGGTGTTTCACGGCGACCTGACAAATCTGTTCATGATGGGAATGTCGTCGGAAGATATCGCCAAGCACGTTACCGCGCTACTGCAAGTTCTTGCTCCGCTAAGGCCACTGATCATTTACTTTCGTCAACAAGATTTGCAGCAGGCTTTGAAGACGATCCTAGATTTACGAGGTCCATCTTGGAGAGATTATCAGCTAGGCTGGAAGCTGCATTCACCATATGCGCTTCAACGGCAACTTGCGGGCGTTGAGGGCTTTATTTCGATGTACAAGGACTACAGAGGCTTGACCGACTCCCTATTCGAGGCACTTGATTGCTCGAAACTCGCCATAGAAACTGGCGGGAATCAATGGGAGGCACATTACAAAGAGATAGACAGCTCACTGACTCGCTTGGGTTTGCCGATTTGACGTAAATCTCGGTACGGAGATACATACGCAGGAAGCCACTTCGTAACGCTATTTGTGTTGCTGTCTGCTCTGGCATTAACCAATCATGTCCCCAGCGGAAACCATTGGGCGTTTGAATCAGAAATTTTTTGGAAGGCGCGCGGGCAGGTCGGTTGGTGCGCTACAAAACTGAATCGCGTGTGTTTTCAAAAAATTTGCTGAGGCAAATGCCCGATGGTACGACGCAGGTGAGCGGGTGGCGCGCTAATGGTTGCTTGCAAACCATCTTTGCAAAAATGAAGTAGTTGGTGTGCACCGCAAAAAGTGGGGTCAGAGCACAAATAATTCGATGGATGGTTTGCCAAGGCGGGCTATGCACGGAATTAATTGAGATCTGACCCCATTTTTTGCTACGTTTTCAGCAGCACTCTGCGCAGGTAGGACGGCCGATTAAGCCTTCTCAGCAATCGATTTTTGAATCAAAGCAATCGCCTCCGCCATAGGCATCACCGTCCCTTGGCTAGCGCCGCGTGCTCTCACGGCTACTGTGCCGGCTTCTTTTTCTCGGTCACCGATGACGAGGATGTACGGAATTTTGTGCGAGGCAGCTTCAGCGATTTTGCGGGTGATTTTCTCGCCGCGTGTGTCGGTTTCTACGCGCAGGCCCGCTGCGCGGAGCTGCGAGGCAACCAGCGGCACATGGTCAGCTTGCGCATCGGTGATGTTGCACACCACAGCTTGCACGGGCGCGAGCCACGCGGGCATGCTTCCTGCGAATTGCTCGATCAAGATGCCGATAAAGCGCTCTAAGCTGCCGACGATGGCACGATGCAACATGATGGGGCGCTTGCGCACGCCATCAGCATCAACGAACTCTGCGCCTAAGCGCTCAGGCATGTTCGGGTCGACCTGAATCGTGCCGCATTGCCATGGGCGGCCTAGCGCGTCTTTGAGCGTGTATTCAATCTTCGGGCCATAGAAAGCGCCCTCGCCTGGCAGGTATTCGAATTCGCAGCCGCTTGCCGTCAAGCCTGCAGCGAGTGCAGCCTCGGCTTTGTCCCAGCTTTCTTCAGACCCGATGCGCTTCTCTGGGCGCGTGGAGAGTTTGTAGATGATGTTTTTGAAGCCAAAATCTGCATAGACTTTTTGTAGCAGCGTGGTAAACGCGATCACCTCGGCTTGGATTTGATCTTCGGTGCAGAAGATGTGGCCATCGTCTTGCGTGAACGCGCGCACGCGCATGATGCCGTGCAGGCCGCCGGTGGGCTCGTTGCGGTGGCATTGGCCAAATTCGCCAAAGCGCAACGGCAGATCGCGATAGCTTTTGATGCCTTGCTTGAAGATCAAGATATGGCCGGGGCAGTTCATCGGCTTCAAAGCGTAATCACGCTTTTCGCTCTCGGTAACAAACATGTTTTCGCGGTATTTATCCCAATGCCCCGTCTTCTCCCACAAGCTCTGATCCAGAATCTGCGGGCCTTTGACTTCTTGATAGCCGTTGTCCACATACACATGGCGCATGTATTGCTCGACCTGCTGCCACAACGTCCAGCCCTTGGGATGCCAGAACACAGTGCCGGGGCTGTGCTCATCAATGTGAAAGAGATCGAGCTCCCGCCCAAGCTTGCGGTGATCGCGCTTCTCGGCTTCTTCGAGCATCGTGAGGTGTTGCGCCAAATCTTCTTTGCTCGCAAAGGCCACACCATAGACGCGCTGCAGCATTTCATTGCGATGGTCACCACGCCAATACGCGCCGGCCAGCTTCATGAGCTTGAAGAATTTGAGCTTGCCTGTAGAGGGGACGTGTGGGCCACGGCAAAGGTCTTCAAAATTCCCTTCGCGATAGAGGCTCACCTCTTCACCTGCGGGAATGCTGCCAATGATTTCCGCTTTGTAATGCTCGCCCTGCGCTTTGAAATGCGCAATCGCTTCATCGCGCAGTAACACGCGGCGCGTGACTTTTTCATCCTTTGCAGCCAGCTCCGTCATCTTCTTTTCGATAACTACTAAATCCTCGGGAGTGAACGGGCGCTTATACGAAAAATCGTAGAAAAAGCCATGCTCGATCACCGGGCCAATCGTCACCTGCGCATCCGGGAAGAGCTCTTTCACGGCGTAGGCCAGAAGGTGAGCCGTTGAGTGGCGAATCATCTCTAGGCCATCGGCATCTTTGGCTGTGATGATGGAGAGCTTGGCATCTTGCGTGATCGCGTGGCTGGTATCAACTAATGCGCCGTCAACTTTGCCACCCAGCGCCGCTTTCGCTAAACCTGCGCCGATGCTTGAGGCCACATCAAATACCGTAACCGAGCTTTGCTCAAAACTGCGCACAGAGCCATCGGGGAGCGTAATATTGATCATGAGAGAGAACCTAAGAAGAAGTAAAAAGGCAATAAAAAAGCGGCTTGGGTGAGAAGCCGCTTACTATTAATTTAGTAGCACTCAGCGCAATAAATACGCCGGCTTCTGCCCAAAAAGGCATAAAAAAGGCAACGTAGTTCGAGGTGTCATAACCTGCTGTGCCTTTCCCGTGACTTGTGCGTTGAAAATGTTCATAACCAAGATTTTATCAGTGCAGATTGCCTTGAACTGTCGATTCGTCACTGGGGTTGACTGCGCCCGAGCCGCCGCAGCGCGCGCAAGGGGTGATCACGGTTTGCTTTTCTACTTCAAAATTCTCGTTGACATTTTCGCTTTCAATGCACAGCTCACCTGTGCCGTGGCAATCTGCGCAGGCTTGGCGAACAAAAGCGCCAGTTTTATCTGCATCAAAAGTTGTCATGTTGCTCTCCGTGGCCAAAATATGAAATGAGTTTAATCCAAAGTGTACAAATGCCTCCTGACACCACGTTGTCAGGAGCGTGGCAGCAGACTACTCCTGCACTCGATTGGAGTGTTTCTTTTGGAGAATGTAATGCAACACGCGATCACTTGGTTTGAAATTCCTGTGGCAGATTTAGGGCGAGCCATGGCGTTTTATGGCGCTGTCACCGGCCGCGCGATGCAGCGCGAGGCCTTTGGCCCGCCGGGCGAGGAGATGGCCACTTTTCCAACCGATGAAGCAGATGCCTTGAAGGGCTGCCTGCAGCTAAGCCAGCATGCCAAGCCAGCAAGCGTGGGCACCTTGGTCTATCTCAATGCCGCGCCCAGCCTCGATGCATGGCTAGGCCGCGTGGAAAAAGCAGGCGGCTCCATCGCTGTGTCGAAAACGGCTTTACCGCCGGGCATGGGATTCTTCGCACACATCATCGACAGCGAAGGCAACCGGGTGGGCTTGCATGCGTTAGCGTGAAGCAATTACTGCGCAGAGATGCTCACTATCAATGTAATAGCGCTCCACGCAGTATTTACGCCGGCTAACCGCCCTTTTTCTTATAAATATTCTTCTATACTGCTTTCATGCGCCGCGCAGATCGCCTCTTTCAAATCGTCCAGCTCATCCGTGGCCGGCGCTTGACGACGGCGGCTTGGCTTGCCTCAAGGCTAGAGATTTCAGAGCGCACGGTCTACCGGGATGTGGCGGATTTGCAGAGCCAAGGTGTGCCGCTGGAGGGCGAGGCGGGCGTGGGTTATCAAATGGGCAAGGGCTTTGATTTGCCGCCGTTGATGTTCTCGTCTGATGAGGCGCAGGCTTTGGTAGCAGCTGTGCGCATTGCGCAGCCTTGGCTGGATCCGAAGCTCGCCTCTGGCGCGGAAGATGCACTGTCGCGCGTGCTGAGCGTGTTGCCAGCGGCGACTCGGGCTGCGGCGGAGAGCTTGGTGGTGATGGTGGCGCCGCTGGGCTTAGAGCCTGCGGTGCATCAGGCGTTGCAGCAATTGCGCGAAGCGGCGCAAGCGAAACTGTTTTGTCACTTTGCTTATCGCGATGCCAACGACAAACCGAGCAGCCGGCAGGTGCGGCCGCTCGGCGTGTTTTATTGGGGCAAGGTTTGGACATTGGCGGCTTGGTGCGAGGCGCGGCGCGATTTCCGCAGTTTTCGTGTGGATCGGATTGAGAAACTCAAGGTGAGCGAGGCGCATTTCAAAGACGAGGCGGGCAAGACGCTGGCGGATTTGCTGCGCAAAGTACAGCTTGACGGCGGAAACTTTAAGCTTTAGTTTTACGCTTTGAGCCAGCGCAATAAATGCGTGGCGACAAGTTGGCTGCCGAGCATTTCAAAATGATCCGTTTCATACACCACGGCTTGACGCGCGGCCGGGATACGCAACGGCAATCCGAGTTTGGGCTTATCTTCTAGGGCCAGTCCACTTTTAACAGGCACGAGACCATCGCCGAGTAATCGCTTGACTGGCGCGGCCAGGTCGGTTTGATCGTTTGGTACAGGCGCTTTCTGCTTCGTGCAAGCCAAGGTGTACAGCTTCACATGCTTTGGCCAGCGCGGCAGCTCACCAGCAGGCGTGACAGCGCCATCGCGCAAGCCCTGAATACCCGCGCTGCGCACGAGGCCAAGCCTTGCGAAAGGTGCGGTATACGGGCTGATGCCAAGCACGACATCCACGCCCCTGCCTGCGCGCTCCAGCGGCGCGCCGGCGTGCGGCGTGCCGAGGGTGATCAGTTTGCTTAACTGTTTGACCCAAGTGTGATTTGCTTTGATCGCGTGATCGCAGGCGCTGCGTGCGAGCAGCCCGCCCATGCTGTGCCCGATGATCACCAGCTCGGTGACGGGCGCGCGCCAGTTTTTCAATGTGCTTTCTAAAAGCTCGGCAAAATCCGCGCCATTGTCTGCAATAGGGCGGCCGGTGTTGTAGTGCAGATAAATCGGTTCATAGCCGTATTGTTCAGCCAGCATCGCGCCATGGTCATGGCCCGCGCGAAGCCACTGCAGATCGTTCATACACAAGCCGTGCACGAGAATAAGTAACTTGCCCTTTGTGCGCGATGGCTTGAGTGCTTGTCCTCTCTGGCGAAATTGCATCTGAATCGCCAGCGGATTTTTCGTGGCAGCTAAGGTGTCGCCCAGCACGCCGTTCGCCGCCGCTCTTACCGCCTCGCGGTAGGGCTCAGCCGATTTCAAATTTAGCTTGGAGGCCAGTTGCTTGACTGCAGGAGCCAAAGCCTCAGAGACGAGCGGCAATTGCGCCACATCCAAGCCGCGATTCACTCCCCAGCCTACAGCGCCCATGATGCCGCGCACGCTGCGATAAACCAAAGCCGTCATGCCGCGCGTCTTGCTCGGCTTGGTCTGTTTAATTTTGATGGGCAAAGCCAAACCAGAAATCGCCGCATGCATCTCCTCGACCAAATCGGTGATGCCTTGTACGGCTGAAATGGCCAATGCACTTGTTCCACGAACCGTGCTGAGATGGTTTGGGGAGGAATGTATTTTTTGCGCCATACGCAAAGCATACGCCGTATTAGCGCGTGATTGCCTATGACGGCAGTCGCTCATGCAACTGCGCCGCCGCTGGGCGCAGCCTAGAATGTTTGTATGAACACGCTTAACTCCCAAGTCAACACTTTCCTCGTCAAAAAATCCGATCTCTCACAAACGCAGCTACTTGCCAGCGAATCTGCGCCATTGCAAAGCGGCCAAGTGCGGCTGCGTATTGATCTGTTTTCGCTCACGGCCAACAACATCACCTATGCCAGCTTTGGCGATGCGATGAAGTATTGGGATTTTTATCCTCGTGAGGATGAGTGGGGCGTGATTCCAGTTTGGGGCTTTGCAAATGTGACTGAATCGAAATGCGAAGGCGTTGCAATAGGTCAGCGCTTTTATGGTTATTTCCCAATCGCCAGTGATGTGACGCTCACGCCTGATCGCATCTCCCACAGTGGCTTCTCCGTGAGCGATGGGCCACGCTCAAAATTAGCTGCGGTGTACAACAGTTACGTCAATTGCGCCTCAGATCCGTTTTACCCGCATGGCAGCGAAGCGGTGCAATGCTTGCTGCGCCCGCTCTTCATCACGAGCTGGTTGATTGATGATTTTCTCTCCGACAACAGCTTCTTTGGCTCAGAGGCTGTGCTGCTCTCCAGCGCATCCAGCAAAACGGCTTACGGCACGGCCTTTTGCCTCGCGCAGCGACCTAAAGCTGGGCGCCCCAAGATCATCGGGCTGACATCGAAGAGCAATGCGACTTTCTGCGAATCGCTAGGCTGCTACGATCAAATCATCACGTATGACGATCTAGAAAGCATGGATGCCACTATGGCCTGCACCTATGTTGATTTCGCAGGAAACGCTGCGCTGCGCCATCGTATTCACACGCATTTCAGTGCTCTTAAATACAGCTGCTCCGTGGGCGGCACGCATGTGCAAGAGCTCGGTGGTGCAAAGGGCTTGCCCGGCCCGAAAGCCACGCTGTTTTTTGCACCCGCGCAGATTGCCAAGCGGCGCGATGATTGGGGCGGCGCGGCGCTCAATGCGCGTTTGGTGCAAAGCTGGAAAGCTTTTGCACAGCGTGTCGTAGCCGCTGATGGGCGCAGTGGCGCGGGTTGGCTAGATGTGGAAATACACACAGCCGCAACAGCAAGCGTGGCCTACGCGAGCTTGCTTGAAGGCGGCCTGAGCCCGCGGAGTGGGCAAGTGTGGTCACTACAAAATATATAGCAAACTATTGAACATATATGCCGGCTATAGGCCACTTTTGTTATGAAAATGCGTATCACGTACGGTTTTAAGGAGGCAATCCATGTTTCAAGACTTTGAATCACGCACCGTCAGTATCAATGGCATCGACATCGCTTGTGTGATCAGCCAAACGCAGTTGAGCATAGCGCCTGCTGCGGTCGAAAACGCCGCTGCGCACAAAAAGCCAGCGGTGCTCTTGCTGCATGGCTTCCCGCAAACCAAGGCCATGTGGAGCGCAATAGCACCGACTCTTGCAGAGCATTTCACCGTCGTCTGCGCCGATCTGCGTGGCTACGGCGATTCGGCTCATCCACCCTGCTTGCCTGATGCGAGCAACTACAGCTTTCGCGCGATGGCCGCTGATCAAGTCGGCCTGATGAAAGCACTCGGCTTCGAACAGTTTCACTTGGTTGGCCACGACAGAGGCGCACGCACCGCACATCGCCTCGCACTCGATCATCCGCAAGCTGTGAAGTCACTCACCGTCATGGACATCGTTCCTGCCACAGAGCTATTTTTAAATGTCACGCGGCAAGTCGCTGGCGCATATTGGCATTGGTTTTTCCTCTCGCAGCCTGCGCCCTTTCCTGAAACATTGATCGGCGCGGATCCTGATTTTTTTTACGAGACCTGCCTGCTCGGCTGGGGCGGCGCGCAGCTTAGCGATTTTGACGCAGCGCAATTGGCAGATTACCGCCGCTGCTGGAATAAGCCCAGCATGATTGCAGGCTCATGCGGCGACTATCGCGCTGCGGCTAGCGTGGATCTGGCCATTGATCAAGCCGACATCACAGCAGTAGTCAATTGCCCCAGCCTCGTCTTCTATGGCGAGCATGGCGTGATGAATAAGCTCTACGATATTCCTGCGCAGTGGCGAGAGCGTTTGCCAAAGATGCAAAGCGCATCGCTACCCGGCGGACATTTCTTTCCCGACATGCGCCCCGCTGAGACGGCGAAGATTTTGCTTGATTTCATCACGCGGCAAGAAGCGCTGTGACCTATGTCTGTTTTTAAAACTAAAGCGGCACAAGACGGATGCAATATTTGATAGCTATCAAATAAATAGCACTGTGCGCAGTATTTATGCCGGCTACTGGCCGATTTTATTTAAATTCTCTCAATGTTTACGTATGTCACCTGCTGCACGACACCTTTGCAACTTACTCGGCATCACGCAGCCGCTGATTCAAGCCCCCATGGCCGGCGTGCAGGGCAGCGCCCTCGCTATTGCCGTAAGCCAAGCGGGCGGATTGGGCTCGCTGCCTTGCGCGATGCTCAGCCCAGAGCAGATCAAAGCTGAGCTTCAAACGATTCGCGCTGCCACGCGTCATGGCACAGGCGATGCCCTCCCCTACAACCTGAATTTTTTCTGTCATGCGAGCCCGCCGCCCGATGTCGCCACGCCACAGCGCGAGGCCGCTTGGCGCGCTCTGCTAGCACCCTACTACGCTGAGCATGGCGTGGATGCAGCCGGCATCCCTACAGGCCCGGGCCGCGCACCTTTCTCCGATGCACTGTGCGATCTCATTGCTCCTTTTAAACCGCCCATCGTGAGCTTTCATTTCGGCCTGCCTGCGCCGCATCTGGTCGAGCGTATCAAGGCTTGGGGCGGCAAAGTGCTGAGCAGCGCCACCACCGTGGCCGAGGCGCAGTGGCTGGCAAGCCATGGCGCGGACGCCATCATCGCGCAAGGCTTGGAAGCGGGAGGCCATCGCGGCATGTTTCTGCTTAGCGATGCGCATGAGCCGCATCACGGCTTGTCTCACACTTTCCCCGGCGACTGGCGCAATGAGCTCGCCACGCAGCAAGGCACGTTCACCCTGCTGCCGCAAATCCTCGCCGCCGTCAACGTCCCCGTGATTGCAGCCGGTGGAATCGCCTCAGCGCAAGGCGTGCAAGCTGCATTTGCGTTGGGCGCATCCTTTGTACAAATCGGCACGGCCTTCATGCTGTGCCCCGAGGCCACCACCAGCGCCGTGCACCGCGCAGCACTGACGCAAAGCGCCATGCATCCCCACCAACACCACACCGAGCTCACCACGCTCTTCACAGGCCGTCCCGCCCGAGGCATCACCAATCGCCTCATGCGTGAGCTGGGCGCGATCAACCGGGCAGCCCCCGCATTCCCCACCAGCACAGCAGCGATTGCGCCGCTGCGTGCAGCAGCTGAGAAAATTGGTCTGGCAGATTTTTCGCCACTGTGGAGCGGGCAGAACGCCAGCGGCTGCCGCGCTGTGCCGGCGGCTGAGTTGATGCGCTCTTTGTTGAAAGCAGCTTGACCTGCTTGGCTTGTGAAAGTTGAAGGCAGCAGAATTTACTGCAGCGTTTCTTTAAGCGCCCGAGGCAAAGGCAGCGGCATCACATCAATGCCTTCGTCGAGCAGCTCCATCGTTTCATCATGTGTGGCTTGACCCCGAATACCACGTTCTTTCGCTTTACTTTTGTCTTTGGCGTAATGAATTTTGCGGGCTTCTCTCGCAAAATCATGGCCTACGTCGTCCGTCTTGGCGAGCACTTCTTTGGCCATTTCCATGTAAGCCGCTTGGAATTGGGGGTTGCGCATCAGTGCATGCAGTGGATGATCTGAATCTGTATTCTTTATCGTGTTTTCAGAGCTTTTTAGCTCATTCGCCGGCATAGAATCTACGCGGAGCGCTATCGAATCAGTAGCGGTAGCATTTGCGCTGGACACATCGTCGGGTGTTCGGGTAGACGCCGAATTTTGCTCTGATGACGCCTCTGGTCTTTTCGCGCCGCTGATGTTTAGGCGCGGAGCGGAAAGCTTCTTGATGATCTTTGCATCATCGCAAATTGGGCATTGCACGAGGCCACGCGTGAGCTGGCTTTGAAAATCCTCTTCGCTGCCAAACCAGCCTTCAAAGCTGTGGCCATGCTGGCAGGCAAGATCTAATACCTTCATGGCACATGGCCCGCACGAGAGGCTGCCATTCGGGGCAGCGCGTTCCATCCCAGCTTCTTGGCTCCACTGAGAACCTGCTGCAAATGCAAAGCACAAGTCACCGTCTTGGCGTCCGTCACCGTGCCATCTGCACACCAAGCAATGAGTTGCTCGGCGGGCGCGGTAAACACATCAAGGAATTCGCCTTCATCCAAATCACGCTCGCCCAAGGTCAGGCCGCGTGCGAAATAAATATGAATCACTTCGGTGGAATATGCGATGGCCAAATGCATGCAGCCCCCATAAGCCCATTCGCTTGCGCTGTAGCCAGTCTCTTCACGCAGCTCGCGCAGAGCGCAGATCAAAGGGTCTTCATCTGGATCAAGTTTGCCAGCGGGAAACTCAACCATCTCCCGCCCTACCGGATAGCGATATTGCTTTTCCAAAATGACATTGCCGTTATCCAGCAGCGGGATCACCACACATGCGCCGGGATGCACGACATACTCTCGCTCGCTTGTCTTGCCATTCGGCAAGCGCACGGCATCGCGGCGGACCTGCAAAAAATTCCCTTGAAACACGTGAGCACTAGAGATTTGTGTCTCGTGCAATGGCGCTGAAATGCTCATCGGTGTTTGAGCAAATAGCGCCAAATAAATCCGGGGAAGGCAAAAGTGATGAAAGCAGTTGCCGTGATCGCGTAAAACTCCCATTTTTGCGGTGCGATTTGCCCTAAGCGCTGCTCAAGCAGCAGGCCAATGCCCCCCACCACAAAATACAGCGCGACAAGCTCAAGCAGCCGAACAAAAAGACTTTTGCCAGCCGTTAGGCGCAACACACCAAACAGGCGCTGCGTGATGAATGGCCAATTGGCTGCCAAAAAGCCAAGCAAGATCACAACAGTGACGGATTCGGTTTGTCCCATGCGGCGAAATCTTAAAACGTCAGCGAAAAGCTCATCCAGCCAAGGTATTGACGATAGCTTGCAAGCACAGCTGCATCAATCCACTGGGGAACAAGCCTAACAAAATCACCAGAGCGCCATTGATCGCAAGCACGGTGCGCACCTCGGCGCTGGCGATGGGAAAAGAAGCGGTAATCGGCTCATCAAAATACATCACTTTGACGATGCGCAAATAATAAAACGCCCCGATCAAGCTCAGCAGCACAGCATAGATCGCCAAACCAATCATCATCGGCTGGCCAGAGGCCACGAGCGGCTGCAGCACCGAGAGCTTGGCAAAGAAGCCCACCATCGGCGGAATGCCAGCCAGCGAAAACAAGCAAATTGCCATCACTGCGGCATACAGTGGGCTGCGTTGATTTAAGCCTGCTAAATCAGAAATCTCTTCGCTCTCAAAGCCTTCGCGCGAAAGCAGCAAAATCACGCCAAAAGTAGCCAGCGTGGTGAGCACATAAGTGATCACGTAAAACATGGAAGCGCTGTAAGCTGCCGCTGCGCCTTGCGTGTTGCCCGCATTGCCTGTAAACACCACGCCCGAGAGCAAGCCCAGCAGTAAAAAGCCCATCTGTGCGATGGTGGAAAAAGCGAGCAAGCGCTTCAAGTTGGTTTGCGCAATCGCAGCAAGGTTACCAATCAACAAAGAAGCGATGGCCAGGAACATCAGCATTTGCTGCCAATCACGTGCCAGAGGTAGCAAGCCCTCGACCAGCAAACGAATGCAAATCGCAAAAGCTGCTAACTTGGGCGCTGAGCCGATCATCAGCGTGACCGAGGTGGGCGCACCTTGGTAGACATCGGGCACCCACATATGGAAAGGCACGACGCCGAGCTTAAAGGCCAAGCCAGCCACAATAAACACCAGCCCAAATACCAAGACTTGCTGCTTAAATTGACCCGAGCCCACTTGCTTGAAAACAGTGGAAATATCGAGCGAGCCTGTTGCACCATACATCATCGACAAGCCATAGAGCAAGAAGCCACTGGCCAGCGCACCAAGAATAAAATACTTCATGGCCGCCTCAGACGAGGCCGCATGATCGCGGCGCAGCGCCACCAGCGCGTAGCTCGATAGCGTGAGCAACTCTAAGCCGACATAGATCACGAGAAAATTATTTCCCGAGATCATTACATGCATGCCAAGCAATGAAAAAAGCGAGAGCGTGTACATCTCACCGCCCCTGAGCATGCCGCGCGCCTGCGCATACGGACGCGCATACACAAGCGTCACACCCACAGAAATCGCAGCAAAGCATTTGAGCCAATGACCCATCGCATCACTGACGACCATGTTGCCAAAGGCATAGGTGGTGTTGCCATCCATGGCATATCTTGCATGCATATAGGCCACGATGCCTAAGGTAGCCAGCGACAGCACGTGTGTGGCCGTGCGGCTGGGGTTTTTCACAAACAGGTCTGCGAGCAAAATCACGCAGGACATCGCAAGCAAAAAGATTTCGGGATAGACGGCAATCCAGCTGGTGGTATCAATCATGTTCTTTTCTCGGCTGGTTACTTAAGCTTAGTTACAGCGATGTGCTTGATGAGATCAGTGACCGAAGCATCCATCACATC
>JAYUSD010000231.1:0-14845 GCA_043755865.1 Variovorax sp.
GCAACCAAGGCGTAAGCTACACCGAAGTGCAGAGCACCATCAGCGGCGTAGGCAGCAACGTCGTCATCACCGGCACAGCGCCCGGTGCAGCGGCAACAGCGGCCACAGACGGCAACGACGGCGTGTACATGGGCTCCAACAGCTTCGTCACTAACACCAGCTCAGGCGGCCTCATCACCGTCAGCGGTGTGGCGGCAAGCAAAGCCACAGGCAGTAACAACGACGGCGTGCAAATCGAGAACAAGAGCTCCATTGGCAGCGGCGCAGGAGCGAGCAACATCCTCGTGCTCGGCACAGGCGGCGCAGGCACTTCGGATAACCGTGGCGTGGCATTGCTCAATACGGCAGACATCCGCGCAGGCGGCGCGGGCACGATCAATGTGACGGGCTCAGGCGGTGCGGCTTCGGGCGGCACGGGCGGCAACGTGGGCGTGGAGCTCAGCAACAACACATCGATTGCCAGCAGCGCTGGCAGCATCACGGTGTTGGGCCAAGCCTTTGCGAAAACATCAACCGGCGCCTTTGACAACAACAGCGGTGTACGCGTGATCAGCGGCACGGGCGCTGGCAACGAAAGTGTGATCTCTAGTGCGACCAGCTCAACCACTGTGACGGGTATTGCTTCTGCACTGAGTTTCCAAAGCAGAAACATGGGTGTTGTGGTGAGCGGCGCGAATGCTTCGATCAATGCTGCAACCAGTGTTGTTGTGAGTGGCACGGGTGGCGTAGGCTCGCAAGGCGGCCAAAACTATGGCGTGAATGTGGAAGGTGCAAATGCCAACATCACAGCTGGCACAACGCTCAATGTGACTGGTTTAGGTGGAAACACAGCAGCCTCCCTTGGTATTCAGGGCGCTTCGGGCGACAACACGGGTGTACGTGTGGCGGGGGCGGATGCCAGCAACCGCGCTGTGCTCGCTGCGGGCAGCACGATGAACGTGGTGGGCGCCAGTGGTCGCGCAGGTACCGATCCGACATTGGGTGGAAATAGCGATGGCGTGCAGGCGAAATTCGCCCGCATTGACAGCGGCACGGATATGAACATCACAGGCACATCATTGAATATCGCCAACACAGACGGCGCAGGCAATGATGGCGTGAGTTACAACCAAGTGGTTAGCACGGTCACCCTTGGCAACATGACGATCATCGGCACTGCGCCAGGTGCATTGGCCATTACTGCAACTAACAACAACATCGGCGTATCGATTGTGGACAGCACGGTCACTAACGCTGGCACGAGCGGCGCGAGAAACCTCACGATCATCGGCGTAGGCGCATCGAAAGCGACTGGCACTGGCAACCACGGCGTGTTTGTGGATCCATCCACCATCACATTAGCTGGCGGCACAGGCGAGCTTCGCATTACCGGCACAGGCGGCAGCGGCGTGGACTCATACGGCGTGTTTGTGGAAACAGGCAGCTTGATCCAATCTTCGAGCACGGGCACTGCGAATAACAATGTGGCGCTATCGATCACTGGCTTGGGCGCTGGCACAGGCGCGAGCGGTGGCCGAGGTGTGGTGATCAATGACAGCGATGTGGCAGTAACTTCAAGCGCGGCAACAGCTCGCTTGTTTATTACCGGTACAGCGCGTACCAATGGAGCGAATAACAGCGGTGTGGTGATCAGTAATGACTCCAATATCACTTCTGTGGCTAGCAACATCATCGTCACGGGCATCGCTGGCACGATTGATACAGACAGCATTGGTGTGGAAGTGCGGGGTGGCGCGGCGGGTGGCTCAGACATTTTGTCGGGCGCTGACATTTGCATCGACGGCACATCCAAAGCCATCGGCACGCTGGGCATTTTGGTGAGCGGCAATGCAGCGCAGACCAATCGCTTGATCGCTACTAACAACATTAATTTGATCTCGCATGTGGGCGGCATCCAGTTGGGCAATGCATCGGGCTCAGATACTGCACTCGTGCAAGCTGCAAAAGTAAGCATGGCCTCTGACAACGGCGTCAGCCAATACGGCACGAGCTCGGTGGCATCTACCGATTTGGTGTTGATCGGCTCGGGTGCTTTCTCGCTCAACGGCGCAACCAACAACTTCACGCGTTTGGCTGCTGACATTGGCGACACGGCGACGACAAAAGGCCGTTTGGTATTGCAAGATGTCGGCGGATTCGTTTTAGATACATTGGCTACTTGCACGGTCTGCGAAGTATCTGGCTCTACGGGTGCAGCCACCACCGTGAACGTAACAGGAGTGCGCGTGGGCGGCACGGTCAGCAGCGCGTTTGCGCGCACTGCGGGTGTGACGGATAGCAACCTGCTCGATGAAGTGAGCCAAGGCTCTCTGATCAACGTGACGAACAACAACGTCGTTGTGTTTAACGTGACGGGCGCAGGCGCTAACGTGACTCAGCAAGCAAACGCTGGCCTTGTGGCGGGCGGCCTGATCTTGAATGGCACAGCCAACTACAACTTGAGCAACAACGTGGGCGCATTGTCAACGCCGCTGGCTCAAAATGACACTGGCGCGAACGACATTGATGTGATCGCCATCAACACCACGGGCACCGTGCATTTCCGCGAGCGCGACAGCATGACCGTGGGCACGATTGACGTGACGCAGACCGCTGGCTTGGGCAACTACAACGTGGTGGGCGCGCAATTCACATCCAGCATGACACTGGAAACTGTGACGCCAACCAACAACGGTTCGGCAGATGCATCGATTCAAGTGCGCAACAACATCACCGGCAATGGCTTGTTGAATCTCAATGCCAACCGCCATGTGGTGATTTTGAATGGCGCGGATATCAACAACGTGACCAGCACTTTGAATGTGAATCTCAACTCTGACATTGATGCCAACACCAATGCAGGCGGCGCGGTGTATTTGGCAGGCGGCAGCAGTATCACCACGGGTGGTGGCAATGTATTTGCGGGCAGCTCCAATGCGACGAATGGCAACCGCGCTCTCGGCGTGGCCACCACAACGCAGAGCGACACCTTGCTGGCCGATGCAGGCCATTTGAACGACAACTTGGGCAGCGGTGTGACGATAGACGGCCAAATCTTCTCCACCACAGGCACGATTGATCTTAAAGGCCAAACGGCTGGCAGCTTGTTGAATGTGACTGGCGTGCAGATTCGCGGCAACACCTCTGGCGTGGCCACACGCCAAGGCACAGTGCAATCCACGGGCGGTGTGATCACGATCACGGGCTCAGGTGCAGGTAGCGGTTTTGCCGCCGTCGGTGTCCGTGTGACTGGTAACGGCACGGTTGAGTCTGGTGCAGGCAGTATCACGGTATCTGGCTTGTCTAGCGCAACAGGCGGCGACGCGATTGGTGTGCTGGTTGATCTGGATGGATCATTGGTTAAAGCCAACGGCGGTGCTATCGCACTGAGTGGCACCAGCTCTGGCACAGGCAATGTGGCTGGCTTGGGCAACAATATCGGCGTGTTGATCCGCGATGGTGCTGATGTCACGGCGCTGTCTACGTCCACATTGCTGATCACCGGCCAAGGCTCAAACGCAGGAACAGGCTCCAACAATGGCGGTGTGGGCATCGGCGATTTCAATGCTGTGGGCAATACTTCTGGCACAACAGTCTCTACGGTTGATGGCAACATGACGATTAGTGGCGTGGGCGGAACGGGTGCAGATTTGAATGGCGGCATTGCTGTATTCAGCGATAACGCAGCCAACAAATCTGTACGTGTCACTTCCAGCGGCACGGGCACGATCACGATGCGCGGCAAAGCAGGCACGGGCGCTGCCGGTAACTTCAACGTCGGCGTAGCCGTCGTTGCTGCAACCGTGGATTCATCAGCTGGCAGCGCGATATCTATCACGGGCACAGGGCAGGGCGCGTCGTTTGGCCATGGCGTCTACGTGGGCAACAACTTTGGCGTGGCTCCAGTTAACACGCTTGCGCAGGTGAAAGTCGCCGGCGGTAATGGCTCCATTGATATCACCGGCATCTCCAATGCTGGCGATGGCAGCATCGGCGTATTCCTGCAATCAGTAGCTGCTGCTGGCGCATCGATCTCTACCACATCTGGCGCATTAAACATCACAGGCAGTGGCACGACTTTAGCCGGCCGCGTGAATTCACATGGCGTCTATATCCAAGAAACCGCCGGTGATGCGCGCATCGAGAGCGATACCGGTGCGATCAAAGTCACGGGTGCGGGCGGGGCGAATGCTGATGCATCCAACATTGGTGTGCGTGTCGGTGCTGGCACAGACATCCGCACCACCGGCAGCTCGACCATCGCAGTGCGTGGCACGGCTTCGGCACTGGCTTTAGGTGTATCAACAGAGGTGAATTCGCTTATTGGTGGCTCGATAGCGGGCACCACGGGTGGCGACATCTTGGTGCAAGCCGTAAGCGGCACGGGCATCACGTTTGATGGCACGATTCGCAATACGGATGACAAGACGATTTCGCTTGATGTGAATGGTGGCGGCAACATCTCTGACGGCACGGCTGGCAACATCTTGACGGGCAACCTGAAGATCACCAACGTGACCAATGGCTCGGGCAACAGCATCGTGGCGTTGAACAACGTCAACAAACACGATACGGATGTGTTGGTCTCTACGCTCGCCGGCACGGGCAGCCAGCTGATCTTCCGCGATCAGAATTCGTTTGAGATTGGCTCTGTGGCCAATACCGGCATTGACGCATCAGTCGGCACGCTGGCTTCTGGTCCTGTGAATGGCTTGACCGTGGGCACCACTGGCACGGCTGGCAGCTTGATCAGCTTGGTGGTGGGCGATGCTGCAGGCGCAGGCAACATCACGCAGACTAAGGCGATTGCTACAAATGATCTCGTAGTGCAAAACATCTTGGGCACAAGCGGCTCGATTGCATTGACGGCTCTGGACAACAACGTGAGCAAGTTCGCATCCAGCATCAACGCCGCAGCCAACGCAGCAGGCGGCATCAGCTTCCGTGATGACAATGGCTACACCGTGGCTACGCTCAGCGATGGCTTGGCAGTGCCGGCCAACGTGGCGGGCGTATCCACCAAGGGCGGCAATATTGTGTTGCTCGATGGCGGCGCAGCTAGCACCATGACGCTGGATGCGCAAGTCAACTCAGGTACGGGCAATGTGGGTATCGAATCCACAGGCTCTGTCAGGCAGACTTCTACCGGCGGCGTGTTGATCAATGCCAACCAGCTCGCGCTGATGGGCACAGGCGGCAACTTCACATTGGCCAGCGCGACGAACACAGTCAATACCTTGGCTGCAGGCTCCGCAGGCAATGCTGTGAGCAGCGTGCGCTTCAACAACAGCAAGAATCTGATCATCGGCGATGCAGTCTCGTCTGTGACCGCCACGACGACGGCTGGCAAGACGGGTGCAACGGCTGTTACGGTGGATCGCACCGTAGGCTCGGCCAACGGCATGGTGCTCAATGGCGCAACGACCGGCAATGCGGCTCAGATCACTGTGACAGGCACACTCGATGTGAACAAAGCTGCGACATCCACCGCCGGCGATGTGATCTTGAATGCGACAGGCAATGTGACAGTGAATGCCGCGATGACGGCTACAGGCCAAGATGTATCGCTCAATTCAGGCGCGGGCAATGTGGTGCAAACCACGGCTGGCTTGATCACGGCGAATCGCTTGGCTGCAACGGCGACGACTGCTGGCAAATCAGTGGATCTGAGCTTTGCCAATAACGATGTGGCGACAGTCGCACTCAGCGGCGGCGCATTCGCAGCCTTCCGTGATGACAACGGCTTCCAAGTGAGCACGGTGGTAACCAATGATTTTGTGGGCGGCACATCCAGCCTCTCAGGCGCGAAAGCCGCTGATGGCACAGGCTTCGTGGCATTGGTCTCCAATGGTGTTGTGACGCAAGGCGCAACGGCTGCTGATGCGATCAACGCAACCACAGTGCAATTGCGTGGCAGCGCGGCCAGCAACTTCACGCTGACCAATGTGGCCAATACGGCAGGCACTTTGAGCGCAGCAGTCGGCCAAGTGCATTATGTGGATGCCGATAACATCGTGTTGGACAACACGGCTTTGACTTACGGCGGCGCGACCAACACGCTTGCGAATGCAATCATCACAACGTCGGGCGATGCTGCGGTGCAATCAGTAGCAGGCAACATCTCGATCAATGGCATCGTGAACACTGGCGCCAATGATCTGGGCTTGCAAGCAGCGGCTGGCAAAACGATTGGCCAAGACGCAACCGGCAACATCCTTGCCAGCGGCCTGCAAATCGTTGGTACAGGCAACGGCCCGATCGTGCTGCTAGCAAACGCAGGCAACAACGTCGGCAATCTGTCCGCCGGGAATGTAGACACCATCAGCTATGCGGATGCAGATTCGTTCAGCGTCGGCACAGTCACCACGCAACTGGGCACCAACAGCGGCATCACTTCTACGGTCGGCTCTGTGGCGCTCAATGCGCTCACAGGCGACATGACGATCACCAAAGCCATTAGCTCTGCAACAGATATCTTGCTGCAAGGCGGCTCAGCGGCTGGCACGATTTTGCAAGCAGGCGGCTCAATTGTGGCTAACGCAGGTGCAGGCAGTGTGCTGTTCCGTGGCCCAGCGGCTGTGGAGTTCTTAGGCGCTGGCAACAATGTCGCCACGCTGGCTGCTGATAACGTCAACGGCATCTGCTACATCGACAGCGACAGCTTCAACGTGGGCAGCGTAACTGTGGCGCAGTTGACGGCGCTCACACCTGCAACGACCAATGTGAGCTTCAACGGCATCACCAGCAACAAGCATGTGTTCTTGTCGGCAACGACAGGCACGGTGGGCTTGAACAAAGCCATCACGGCAATAGCAGGCGACATCATTGTGGATGCGAAAGCTGGCTTGATCACTGTGAACAGCACCTTGGATGCAGGCGGCAAATCGGTTGGCTTGTGGAGCAATGTGGGTGCAACTGAAACTGCCACTGGCGTGATCATCGGCAATGGCTTGCAGCTCGGCGGCACAGGCAATTTTGACCTGACTGCGGGCAGCAATACCTTCGCTGTGTTCTCCTCTGGTGCTGATACCAAAGGCTCGGGGTACGCGCAGCCTAACTCGGTGAAAGTGATTGAGGCTGATGGCTTCTCGGTAGGCGATTTGACGCTCACATGCTGCACCTTCACGCGCAGCACAGCCGGCGGCAACATCACAGGCTTGGCTTCTTTTGAAACCAAAGCTGGCAACATCACGCAGACCAGCCCGCTCAAAGTGGGCTCGCTTGAATTGGTGACACCGGGCTCTGTGACTTTGAACAACGCAGGCAATTCCATTCCTGTGCTCGCAGCAAATGTAGGTGGTGCTCTGGCCTTGACGACATCGGGCGCATTGCAAGTGGCGTCTGTAGATGGCACCAATGGCATCACCAGCGGCAAATTGATCGCGCTCACTAGCGTGGGCCTCACGCAAGCCGCGGGCGCAGCCGGCGCGATCAGCACGCCAGAAGGCTTGGCAGTGATTGGCAGCGGCGCTGCGGTGATTGACAACGCTCTGAATAACATCAGCGACTATGCGGCCAACACCACAGGCAGCCTTGCCATCACATCGACCAAAGATGTGGTGATCGGTGATGCGGGTGGCGTGAATGGCATCACAGCAAGCAGCCTCACTATCAATGCGACTGGTAAAAACATCACGCAAACGCAAGCCATCGTGGCGCCTACTGTGGCGCTTAACAATGGCTCGGGCAATGTGGTACTCACCAACGCTGGCAACGACTTTGGCACGGTGAGCGCACCAACCACCGGCAAGCTGGAATTGGCAGATAAAAACAGCATCACAGTCACTGGTGTAGCGGCAACGGATGTGAACGTGGCAGCTGCTGGCGGTAATGTGACGATCACCGGCCCAGGCGCAATAAACATGGGTGTGATCACCGGCCAGAAGGTGGCAATCACTGCCGGCACGGATATCACGGATAAAAACGGCCAAGCCACCAACATCACTGCCACTGTGGATGCCACCTTGATTGCGCTGACTGGCACCATCGTGACTGAGCCAGCCAGTGGCCCGTTCCGCGGTATCGATACGCCGATCTTGAATGCGGGCGCAGGCGGCGTGACGAAGACGACCAACGATGGCACCGCGTCGATTGACGTATATGGCCAAGTGGGCACGAACGTAATCAACGTGATTGGCACGCCACCTGGCTCAGTCTGGCTCAATGGCCAGCGCCAAGGCGTGCAGCCATCAGGCGTGATCGCCCATGCACTGCAAGCTGACTTGAACAGCCCGGGCCAAGTGGTGATGAACAACGCGCTCAACCGCGCTGATCTGAACACTGAGAGCAGCTTCCCAACGGACAGCGTGCGCATCGGCTTAGAAAACGTCCCAGCACCGGGCTTGGGCCCTGTGCCAAGCGTGGTTAAAGTCACTGGCTCTGGCATTAAACTGCCAGCGGGTGTGCCTGAGAAAATGGCGCTGCTGACGCTGCAACCGGGCGGCGCACCGATGAACCTGCCAAGCGGCGAAGTCGTCGCTATGGCTGGCAACGGGGATGTGCTTGTGATTTTGCCAACAGGCGCGGGCGCGGGTGGTCTCGAAGGCCTGTCAGCTGTCACGATCACGCCAACGGATTCAGGCTTTGAAGCCACTGGCCACACGGCCAGCGGCGCTGTGTCTGGTTTGGCTGGCGACATCGCGAGCAACGCGCAGCTCAAAGCGATGCTTGATCAGATTGCAGACTTTTTGCCACAAGAGTACCGCCGCAAATGGGGCTTGCGTGTCGGGGCTGCAAATCTGTCCAACCCTGCTGGCATTCAAGTCAGCCAGCTGTGATTGGGTTGTGATGAAAGGCAGTGATGTATTGCATGTGACGGGCTAGCTTGTCACAGCCTTCATCACTGTCAGATTCTCAAGAAGTGCGCAAATTTTGAAGTAAAGTGATGCCATGCCGCAGCGACAGATGCTGCGGCTGGTTTTTTTTCGTTTTGATGTTTTTTAGTTTGAAAAAAAAGAAGGAGTAGCCCATGGCCGCCGTGATGTTTTATGAAAAGCCTGTGTTGTTGAACCGTGAGTCGCACAAGGCCAAGAAAATTGCCCCGAGTGGCAGCTTTGCGTTTGCTGGCAAAGCCAATTCGCTCTATATGGCGGGTGTTGAGTTTATTGAAGCTTGCAAAGAATATCCGATCGTGTTTACGCAAGTTGGGCAAGGCAAGATCGTGCCTGTGGCCATGCTGGGCCTACGCGAAGGCGAAAATTTATTTGTGGGCGCGGATGGCAAATGGAGCGCTGGCTATGTGCCGGCTTTCGTGCGCCGCTATCCTTTTGTGCTCGCTGAGCTCGAAGGTCAGCAAATGGGGGTGTGCATTGATGAAGGCTATGCGGGCCTGAATGAAAATGATGGCGAGGCTTTGTTTGATAGCAAGGGCAACAACACACCTTTCCTGCAAAACGCGCTCGATTTTTTGAACCGCTACCAAGTGGAATATATGCGCACAGATCGCTTTTGCCAGCGCTTGAAAGACTTGGGGCTCTTGATGGAGATGAATGCCAAGGCGGATCTCTTTGATGGCACGAGCTTCATGGTCAATGGCTTGATGGTGGTTGATGAGCGCAAGCTTTTGCAGCTCACCGATGCGCAGGCGCTAGAGGTATTTCGCTCGGGCGAGCTCTCTTGGATTTATGCGCACTTGGTGTCGCTTTCCAATTTGAATCGCTTGGTAGACAAGCTTGCTAATTCCAAGCGCGCCGTCGCACCTGTGGCCGCTGTACCAACAGCAGCATCTACTCCAGCACCTGTGACCGCCGCTGCAACCCAAGTTGAGACATCAAAAGCATCATTAGCCGGCGTAAATGCTGCGCCGAGTGCTACTAAATCAGTAGCATCTAGCGCAAAATCTGCTGCGAAAACCAAAGCCTGATCGGAGCGCACAGATGTCAGCCATTCCTCAAGCAGCGCCGCAAAGCGTGGACGTGCAAACGGGTGCCAAGATCGGCGCGCAAGCCGCATCAAAAGTGGGCGCCAATGCCGATAACCAAGCCATTGCCGATGCCTACGACAGCGTGCCGTATCAGTCCAAGCCGTTTGCGCAAAGTGCGCCAGAGCAATTGGCGGTGATGGCTAAGCTGTTTGGCCTCACACCGCCGGATTTTCGAAATGCGCGCGTGCTTGAATTGGGTTGCTCGGCCGGTGGCAATTTGATTCCATTGGCCGCAAAGTATCCTGGCGTACAAGCTGTGGGTATGGATCTGTCGAAAGTTGAAATTGAGCATGGCCAAGAGGTGATCAAAAAAGCGGGCATCACCAATTGCACGTTGCTGGCGCTGGATATTGTGAATTCGCAAAGTGAGATCAAAGGCCAGTTTGATTACATCGTCTGCCACGGCGTATTCAGCTGGGTGCCAGAGACTGTGCGCCATGCGATTTTGGATGTGATCCGCGATCATCTCTCGCCGAATGGCGTGGCTTATGTGAGCTACAACGTCTATCCAGGTTGGAAGACGCGCGAAGTGATCCGCGAGATGATGATGTTTCATGCCTCGGGCCGCCCCACGCCCGCTGAGAAACTGCAGCAGGCCAAGGCGATTTTGGAATACACCAAAAACATCAGCGCCGAGCAATCGACCTACGGAAAATTGCTGCGCGATGAAGCCGCGCAAGTGGGCCGCGCAGAAGATTATTACCTCTATCACGAGTATCTTGAGATTGAAAACAATCCCATGTATTTCCGTGATTTCATCGGCTTAGCAGGCGCGCGCAAGCTGGCTTATTTGGGCGAAGCGGGCTTGTCTGACATGGCGCCACAGCGCCTAGGCAAAGACATCAGCGATACGCTGGGCATGCTCTCGGCCGGCAATATTCTTGCCACCGAGCAATACATGGATTTTTTCACCAATCGCACTTTCCGCCAAACGCTGCTCGTGCATGAAGCGCAGGCTGCCAAGATCAATCGCGGCCTCGGGCCCAAATCGATGCAGGAATTCGCAGTGAGCACAACGCTGTTTGCTGATCCGGAATTCAAAGCGGTTGAAGGGCAATTGCCGCTGGCGCAATACAAAGATAATTTTGGCCGCAGCTTAGGCGTCAATGGTGCATTGTCGCTAGAGTTGATCAAGGTGTTGGTGGATGCCAAGCCTGGCTCCATTGCCTTTGCCGGCATCGTGAGCAAGCTCAAAGCATCGGTGCCCGGCTTAGCCGCAAATCCAGACGAGGCGATCAGCGATGCGATTGGCATGGAGCTGATGAATCTGCTCGTGCAAAACGTGATCAAGCTCAGCTTGGATGAGATCATTGTGCAACCCTTGCAAGACAAGCCTATGGCCTATGGCTTAGCGCGAGCGCAGGCCGAGCTGGGGCAAACTTGGGCGACGAATCTGGTGCATCAGCCCGTAGGCATCTCGCCCGCGCATCGCAGCGTGCTCGCGCTGCTCAATGGCACACGAGATCAGGCCGCCTTGCAAGCTGAGCTGCTGGCTCAGCTCAAAGATGGCCGTTTAACCGCCAATCGCGGCCAAGAGCGCATCACCGCTGAGGCGGAGCTGGTGCAGCTATCTGGCCAGTTCTGCACGCAAGCGCTCAATGATTTGCGGCAATTGATGGTACTAATGTGAATTTGGGCTGAGCCCATACGAAAAAGTTGAGACGACACGCTTTTCATCGTGTAGTCTTTGCTGCCATAAGATTTAGCGTGATCGGGCGCAACGCGCACTAGATCAGCCTAAGTCGCTCAGCCAATACTCTTGGCGCAATGCCGGCTGCGAGATGTGTCTCTTCCACGACGTCAACACGAAATGGCAGAGCGCTAGCTTCAAAGGCATCTGCCAAATCTGCGCGACTGCGCCAGTCGAGTTGCCGTGGTTGAGATATCAGAATGTCAAGGTCTGAATAGGGCCTAGCATGGCCAGTGGCGCGAGAGCCGAAAACCCAAACTTCTAAACAAGGTGCATCGCCCGCCGGTGCTGGCGAAGCCTTCAAAACTGCGTGCAAAATATCGCGGACGCACTGGATATGCTCCGCACCAAGCGCAATGCGTTGCTTCGGGTGAGTTGAAGGTACTGCCATCATTTGTTTTAAGGCTTATCGCCGAATGATGCTCGCTTGATTACTGCGCCCGTCGTGTTGCTGGCTAAAGCGAGGTGTTCTAGCAAGCGGGTAGCGTCATTTGCGAACGCAGAAGCCTCCAAGGCAACCGCTTGCGCACGGTCTTCATCGTAAGCATGGCTAGTGCCATTTCTCATCTCGCGCCAGCGCCGCCATGCATCCATCTCAACAGGAAAACCAGCATCCAATGCACTTCGCAAAAGATCGTTAAAGCTCAAATCCCGCACGAGATCGGCAGACTCCGCGCGCTCGATCAGCACTCTGCGCATCGCGCGCACAGACAGCTCGTAGCTGAACTCAAAACTTTGTATGACTGAAGAGCGTAAATGCGGCTTGAGCGGATCGCTTTCAATACGCTCTTGCCAAAAGCTGATCGCCTCAACCAGCTGGGCAAGCGCTTTGCGTAATGAACTCAAATCAATCATTGGAGAAATCATGATGCAATGTTAGCAGTCAATGCCTTTTGTAGTGCCGAAGAAAAAAACCAAACCAAGCTTGATGACCAAATAACAGGTGTTGATAACGTTTTGAGAGCACAAAAAAAGCCCTGGGTCTTGTGAACCAGGGCTTTTGAAAAATGGTGCCGGAGAGATGAATCGAACACCCGACCTTCTCATTACGAAGCTGTCCTAGTGTTCAAGACTGACGCGGTTTTCCGACGATTTGTACAGTGTTTGGGTACAAATTTGGGTACAAATCATGGGTTCAATCATCAAACGAGGCAGTGTTTTCCAAGCCAAAATTCGGCGAAAGGGACTGCCTATCATCGCGGGTACTTTTGACTCTGTAAAGGAGGCAAGAGAGTGGTTATCGCAAACAGAAATCAAGGTCAAAAAACGGCAGTATGTTGAAGAGCAGCAGCCTGAAAAAACAACACTGTATGAGTTGATCGAGCAGTACAAATGCAAGCGCCTGCCGCAGCTCAAAAACGAAGGCAAGGACAGCATTATGCTATCAAGGTTGCAACGCGATCCCATGGCGCGACTTACTCTCGATTGTCTCTCGCCCTCAGTGTTGGTTCAATTCCGCGATAAGAGACTTGCGCAGGGCTTGAAAGGTAGTAGCGTCGTTCGCGATCTTGCTCAAATCAGTGCAGTCATTAATTTTGGAAGAAAGGATTTACTCATCGAAATGAGTAATCCAGTCTCTGGTATCCGCAGGCCGAAACTGGGTAAGGGCAGAGATCGGCGTTTGAGTGCGGAGGAGCAAGAGCGCCTTCTTTACGAGCTCAAAAGCCACAGCTTGGAAGATGACAGAGACGACGGCAAGAAGTACCGAAGTGGCTGCTTAAACGAATGGATCTTGCCCATCGTGAAATTCGCTATCGAAACGCGATGAGAAAAAGCGAAATCTTGAAACTGAAGTGGGCTGATATTGATTTGGACAGGAGAGTAGCGCTGCTATTCGACACGAAAAACGGAACAGATAGAGGCGTGCCGTTGTCCAGCGCAGCCGTTCAGATTTTGCGATCTTTGCCTAAAGAAGTTGAGGGCGACAGCACGGACTATGTTTTTAAAACCACTTCTGATGCAGTCAAAAAAGCTTTTGAGCGCGCCAGAAAACGGGCGATGCTGGACGATCTCAGGTTTCATGACCTTCGCCATGAGGCCACAAGCCGTTTAGCGAACAAGCTACCCAATGTGGTGGAGTTGTCCAGCGTGACAGGGCACAAGTCGTTGGCCATGCTCCAGCGTTACTACCACCCACGCCCCGAAGACTTGGCTTTGAAGCTGGTATAGCAAAATATTCCTAAATCAGTATAATTAGGTTAATCAATGAAGTTAAAACAATTACCTAAACCGCTGTACTGGATTGCCAGTAGCCAAAAGGATTTGATGGCCATGCCGAAAGCCGTTTCTAGTGCGTTTGGTTATGGCTTGCACCAAGCGCAAATTGGAAAACTGCACGTTTCCGCGAAGGTACTCAAAGGCTTTGGCGGTGCGGGAGTATTGGAGTTGATCGAAAACGATGAGGGTGGCACGTACAGGGCGGTTTACACGGTTCGCTTTGGACATAGCGTTTACGTGCTGCACTGCTTCCAAAAGAAGAGCAAGCAAGGCATCAAGACCCCGCAGGAAGATATGAATCTCATTCGCTCGCGCCTGAAAATCGCTGAGCAACTTGAACAAGGAAAAGCATCATGAAAACACGATTGATCGACGGCGTCGAAGTTCACGAGAGCAGCGGCAATGTATTCGCCGATCTTGGCTTGCCCGACCCTGAAAAACACATGATCAAAGCTCAGTTGGTCGATGCGATCATTGATGCGATGGAGCGGTTCAAACTCACGCAGGCGCAGGCCGCAGAGCAAATGGGATTGACCCAGCCAAAGGTATCAGAGATGATTCGTGGGCACTTTTCTGGTATTAGCGAGCGAAAGTTAATGGACTGCCTGAATCGTCTTGGCTACGATATTGAGATAAGGGTGAAAGCACCGCGAAAGCCATCCGCTGCGGCTGGAATGTTTGCTGGGATTCGACGAAGCGGGAATTTAGCGGTGGCCATGGCCTGACCGCCTATTTCGGCCAAATTGGCCGGAATTTACATCCCGCAACTTTGGTTGAAAACCTAGCCCCCTTGTAAGTCATTGATTTATAAGGGGATTTGGTGCCGGAGAGATGAATCGAACACCCGACCTTCTCATTACGAATGAGCTGCTCTACCGACTGAGCTACACCGGCCAATAGTCAAATTTTAGCATCAAAGCGCTTTCACTCATCGCGCGACAGTCGTCAACTGGCAGCCATCCTTCTTAACTTCATGCGCTTCAATGCGGTCTCATGGCAGAAAACCCGCCAACGCAAAATTCTCCACTATCAGAAAG
>JAYUSD010000232.1:0-2560 GCA_043755865.1 Variovorax sp.
GTTGCAAGCGAGCCCGGCTTATGGGTGGGTGCTTCATCGCAGCTCCATAAACCGGACAGATTACTTGCTAAGAACCGGACAGATCGTTTACTCCTGACATTTTCTTACGCTCTTGCATCGATCAATAATTAGTAAGAGTAGAATAATGAGTTTTAAGGTGTTGTAATGAATGCTGCAATTGCCACTTTGTCCACTAAATTCCAAATCTCCATCCCCAAAACGGTGCGTGAGTTGAACCATTGGCATGCGGGGCAAGAGTTTGCTTTTTTGCCTAAGGGCAGGGGGGTGTTGGTGATGCCAGTGGTTGAGCTTGAGGATTTAGTTGGGCTGGCTCGCGGGGCAAAAACGGGTGAATATCGTGATCGTGACGATCGGTTTTGATCTATGGCAAAAGCAATATCATTTGCGAAAAAATCGGCTGATGCACTCAAAGCAGTTCTTTCCAGCCAGCCCAAAAATCAAGTCGAGACTAAGTTGTGGGTTGTGGATACGTCAGCGTGGATTGAGTGGCTGCAAGATGGCGTAGTACGAAATGAGTTGATTGCGTATATGCCCAAGCGCGAGAATTGCGTTGTGCCGACTATCGTGCAGCTTGAGTTGTCAAAATGGTTGATGCGGCATCGCAGCGAGGAAGACTCAGATGTGATGATTGCTTACACACAAAAATGTCAAATCTGGCCGCTGGATACGGCAACTGCACTTCGAGCCGCGGAGCTGCACCGAGAATACAAGTTGGCTACAGCAGACGCGATCGTGTATGCGAGTGCATTGCTCTCTGGTGCAAAGTTACTGACTTGCGATGCGCATTTCGAAGGCTTGCCCGATGTTCAGTGGATTAAGAAAATTTGAACCAAATCAGCCGTTAGCCGGCATGTAACCTGCGTAAAGCGCTATTAAAATATGAGTGAAAAATTAGTCGCCATCAAAGGCATGAACGACATTCTCCCGCCGGATTCCGCGCGTTGGGAATGGTTAGAAGAGAAGGTGCGAAACTTGATGGCTCGCTACGCTTATCGCAATATTCGCACGCCGATTGTGGAGCCTACGCCTTTGTTTGTGCGGGGGCTGGGGGAGGTGACGGATATTGTTGAGAAGGAGATGTATTCCTTTGAAGATAAGTTGAATGGCGATAAGTTGACGCTCCGGCCAGAGAGCACGGCTGGCGTGGTGCGCGCGGTGGCTGAGCATTCGATGCTTTATGAGGGCGGCAAGCGCCTGTATTACATGGGGCCGATGTTTCGGCATGAGCGGCCGCAGCGTGGGCGATATCGGCAGTTTCATCAGATTGGCGCAGAGGCGCTGGGCTTTTCGGGCGCTGAGGTGGATGCAGAGCTGATACTGCTGGCCGATCAGCTCTGGAAAGAACTGGGCATCAAGGATGTGCGGCTGGAGCTCAATAGCCTTGGGCAGCCGGAGGAGCGCAACGCGCATCGGACGGCTTTGATTGCTTATCTTGAGCAATACACGGATGTGATGGACGAGGAGGCCAAGCGACGGCTGCATACGAATCCACTGCGGATTTTGGACACGAAAAATCCGGCGATGCAAGAGTTGGTGAATGCTGCGCCGAAGCTGATTGACTCTCTTGGTGAAGCGTCTCTAGCGCACTTTGCGCAAGTTAAAAGCATTTTGACGGCAAATGGCGTCAGTTTCACGATAAATCCGCGTTTGGTGCGTGGGATGGATTATTACAACCTCACGGTTTTTGAGTTCATCACGACGAGCCTAGGCGCGCAGGGCACGATCTGCGGCGGCGGGCGTTATGACTATTTGATCGAGATGATTGGCGGCAAAGCGGCCCCGGCGGTGGGCTGGGCGCTGGGGGTGGAGCGGGTCTTGGAGCTAGTCAAGGAGCAGGGCGTCGATGTGCCTCAGCCTGCGCCTGATGCTTATGCGGTAATTCCTGATGCCTCTTCGCTGCCAGTGGCGATTCAGTGCATTCAGGCATTGCGAGCTGGCGGCATCAGTGTGCAAATGCATGCGCCTGCTAATTCTGTTGAGGGCATGGGCAGTTTTAAAAGTCAATTCAAGAAGGCCGATGGCTCGGGCGCGCGGTTTGCGTTGATTTTTGGCAGTGATGAATTGGCGGCGGGCAAAGTGGCTGTGAAGCCGTTGCGGGGAGCGGTTAGTGGCGCTGAGCAACAGTTAATCGATTTGTCGGATGCAGGTGCACTGGTGTCTGCTCTGCGGTAAGGTGCTACTTATTTAGTAGCACTCTGCGCATATTCTATGCCGGCTAACGGCACTTTTCCTTTGAAATAATGCTTTGAATGTAGTCCGCTCGGCTTGTCGTCTGCGGGAGGCATATTCGGGCGGGCTCATGGTTCCTTCTCGCGAGCATGGCGACACCCGTCGCCTGAAATGACCAATAAAAAACGCAAGCGTTTTTTGACGCTGCGATGCAAAAAATCGCCCGCCCGAATATGCCTCCCGCAGACCAGTCTTGTATTAAGCCACCGAGTTCGCGCGAAAGTCTTTTGCGCTGCGAACAGGCCGCGGGGTTTTTGGCGTTACCCCCCCCCCGAAACCCCCACCCGCAGACCAGTCTTGTATTAAGCCA
>JAYUSD010000233.1:0-35154 GCA_043755865.1 Variovorax sp.
GCGTCGTTAAAGTCGACGTGGTGATGCGAGTTGTCGTACACGACATTTTCCAGGACGGCTCCAAAGCGCAGCGCCTGGAAGATTTCCGGTCGCCACGACCTCGGCCGCCCCGTTCAGCGCCGCGCTCACTGCGACCGCCTTCACGGCCACCTTCGCGTGGCTCACGGCCTTCTACACCCGGACGCTCAGAGCGTTCGGCTCGTTCGCTTGGACGCTCAGAGCGTTCGGCTCGTTCGCTTGGACGCTCACCGCTGCGTTCGCCGCCGCGATCATTTCTGCCCCGGCCACCTCGCTCACCCCGGCGGCCATCACGACCTGCGCGCTCGCCATCACGGCCACCTTCTCTTGCGCCTTCACGCAAACCAGGGCGACCCTCTTTGCCTTCCACGCCGGGCGCGCGATCACGCGTTGCTTCAGCTTTGGGCACAACTGCTACTGGCGCAGCATCGCCACCGAAGAAGCCTTTGATCCAAGAGAAAAAGCCTTTTTCTGCTGGCTTTTCAATGCCTTTTGTGGCAGTAGCCGGCACAGATGCTGCGCGGGGTGCTACTGATACAGGAGCAGCCACTTTGTCTTCTTTCACCACGGGCGCAGGCGCTGGCGCATCCGGCAACACGCCTTTGATGATCGGCGTTTGCTTGTTGGTTGGCTCGTTGATGCGGCGCGTCACGGCGGTCGCATCTTCAACGATGTCGGCCATTTTGTAGCTCACATCAAGATTGTCCAAACGCGGATCATCGTGCTTCAAACGCTCAAGCTTGTAATTCGGCGTCTCAAACTGCTTGTTCGGAATCAAAATCACCGCGATGCGCTGGCGCATCTCAATCTTCTGAATTTCCAAACGCTTTTCATTCAACAAGAAAGACGCGACGTCAACAGGCACTTGCGCATGCACGGCCGCTGTGCCTTCTTTCATCGATTCTTCTTGGATGATCCGCAAAATCTGCAACGCTGAGCTTTCCGTATCGCGGATATGGCCCGAGCCACCGCAACGTGGGCAAGGCATGGATGCGCCTTCGCTCAGAGCTGGGCGCAAACGCTGCCGGCTCATCTCCATCAAACCGAATTTCGAGATCGAGCCGAATTGCACACGCGCACGATCTTGGCGCAGCGCATCGCGCAAACGGTTTTCCACATCGCGCCGATTGCGCGATTCTTCCATGTCAATAAAGTCAATCACGATCAGGCCGCCCAAATCGCGTAAGCGCATTTGGCGAGCTACTTCATCGGCAGCTTCTAAATTGGTTCGTGTAGCAGTTTCTTCAATATCACCGCCTCGAATCGAGCGAGCCGAGTTCACGTCAACAGACACCAATGCTTCCGTGTGATCAATCACAATCGCGCCGCCCGAGGGCAGCTGCACGGTGCGCGAATACGCGCTTTCAATTTGATGCTCGATCTGGAAGCGAGAGAACAGCGGTGCATCATCGCGATAACGCTTCACGCGCGCCGAATGCTCGGGCATCACATGATCCATGAAGCCTTTGGCCTGCTCATAAATATCATCCGTGTCGATCAGAATATCGCCCACTTCGGCGCTGAAATAATCACGAATAGCGCGGATCACGAGAGAAGATTCTTGGTAAATCAAGAAAGCGCCCTTACCGCCTTTACCAGCGCCTTCAACGGCCGTCCACAGCTTCAAGAGATAGTTCAAATCCCACTGCAACTCAGGCGCGCTGCGGCCAATGCCGGCGGTGCGAGCGATGATGCTCATGCCGTTTGGATACTGCAGCTGATCCATATTTTCTTTGAGCTCAGCGCGATCATCGCCCTCGATGCGGCGCGATACGCCGCCGCCGCGCGGATTATTCGGCATCAAGACCACATAGCGGCCAGCCAGTGAGATGAATGTGGTGAGCGCCGCGCCTTTATTACCGCGCTCTTCTTTTTCGACCTGAACAAAAAGATCTTGCCCTTCGCGGATCACATCTTGAATGCGAGCCTGCGATGGCGAGACATTGCCATTGAAATACTGCTTGGAGATTTCTTTGAATGGCAAAAAGCCATGGCGATCTTCGCCGTAATCCACAAAGCAAGCCTCAAGCGATGGCTCCACACGGGTGACAATGGCTTTGTAAATATTGCCTTTGCGCTGCTCGCGCCCGTCAATTTCAATCTCGTAATCGAGCAGTTTTTGGCCATCGACAATGGCCAAGCGTTTTTCTTCCACTTGCGTGGCATTGATCAGCATGCGTTTCATGCGTTTCTCCTATGCCGTTTTGTTCTCAAACGGCGCATCTTTGACAGACCCATTGCGGGTCAAACGATGCCTTGAATGGAGATTTTTGGGGACGAAGGAATTGCCGTGGGGCAGCGCGCTCAGAGCTTAAAGCCCCAAGCGATATGCTGGCGCAGGCGCAGGATGAACGCAATGAATGAATGAAGGCTCGCGCTTGCGGCTCACGAAGGGTGAGGTGATCACTATAAAAATAATAGCAGTCCGCGCAGATTCTATGCCGGCTAATGCATCAAAAGGCTTACAGAACGACATACAGTGCCGCGCTAGCCTCATCAAGATACTTGCCAGTAAAAACATCATCAAACCGTGTTTCCAAAAGGTTGCAAGTTGCCTAGCGTCTTTGTAAAACGCTGCGCAACTTACACCCAAGATTCCAAAGGGGTGTCAACAAAAAATATCCGCTCGCCCGAGAGGTTTGGTGCGCCGCCGCAGACTCTGGCCTGCCAACTTGCGCCCCGGCTCATCCCGGTGGCATCAACCGCCATTTGCCGCTTCGTTATGCGCCGAAATCCTTGTCAATCAAGCACTTAAGCGCGTTTTGTTCGCGTCAATTGGTAAGAAACATTATAGGCGGTATTGGCGGCGAGCCTGCAGCTAGGGCACAGTTACGGAATGGGAATAAAATCTTCCTATATTAGATTCCCTTAATACTCAGCTTCTGAAAGCAATATCATGCATGCCGTCAACGTCAGCACTTTAAAAAATAATCCCACGCAGGCTTTGCAGTGGGCGCAGAAGGAGCCTGTGGTCGTGATGAACCGCTCCAAACCCTATGCGCTGATGTTTGGCACAGACAGCATGCCGGGAGATTCCACGCCACATGCTCGCTTGGCGCTGGCTGTCGCTCTATTCAAGGAGGGCGGCTTGTCTTGGATGCAAGCGGCTAAATATGCACAGTGCTCGGCCTCTGAATTCATGAAGCACCTGTCCCGCTTAGGCATTCCTATTATCGACATGACCGCTGCTGAGGTTCGCCGTGACATTGAAACGCTTGAGCAATGGCTAGCCAAGAAGTGAAGCCCTTGCGGCACCTGGTTATTGCGGATGCTTCACCACTGATTGCGCTGAGCTTAGTCGGGCAGTTATCCATCTTGGAATCTTTGTTTGGGAGAGTGTTGGTATCGCCTTTGGTGGCCAAAGAGGTGCTGACGGGAAACTTTGAGCGCGGCGAGGCTGAGTTGCGTGCTGCTTTCGAATCTGGGCATTTAATGATTTGCAATGTTGAGGAAGCAGCGATTGAGCTAAATGGGCTGGATCCCGGTGAAACGCAATCGATTTTGCAGTCCGTAACACTGATGAGAGAGGGCGCAGATGTTTTGTTACTGATGGACGAGAAAGCGGGCAGGTCAGCGGCTGCACAATTCAATGTGGCGTGCATGGGCACGGCAGCACTGATTGCTGTGGCTAAGCGCCAAGGCTTGATCGCCAGCGCAACGGCATTGTTCGAAGAGCTGCTCAAACGTGAATTTCGCTTATCTCAGGCAATCATCCGGGAGGTGTTGGCGGGTACTGGGGAGCGCATGGAGCCACGTCAATGACTTCAACGACCAAGCCGCAGAGTAGCCTGCTCACCATCGATACCAGCAGCGAAGGCCAGCGGCTTGATAACTTTTTACTGCGCGTCTGCAAAGGCGTACCCAAGACGCATGTGTATCGGATCATTCGCTCTGGCGAAGTGCGGGTGAACAAAGGGCGGGCGCAAGTGGATACGCGGCTTGTCTTGGGTGATATTGTGCGCATTCCGCCGATTCGTTTGACGGATAACGCTGCGCCTGATGCAGCTGCGCAGCAAAGCGGCCCAGCGCACACGCCGCCGCGCGAGTTTGCTATTCTTTTTGAAGATGATCATTTGCTCGCTATCGACAAACCCGCAGGCGTGGCTGTGCATGGCGGCTCGGGGGTGAGCTTTGGGGTGATTGAGCAATTGCGCAGGGCTCGGCCGCAAGCGAAATTTCTAGAGCTCGTGCATCGCCTAGACCGCGACACCAGCGGCGTCTTGCTGATTGCCAAGCGCCGCAGTGCTTTGGTGAATCTGCAATCTCAGTTCAAAGCGCGCGAAACGGGGAAAACCTATCTCGCTCTTGTGAAAGGCACATGGCCCGCCAAACTCAAATTGATTGATCTGCCGCTGCATAAATATTTGATCAATGGCGGGGAAGATGATGGCGAGCGCAGAGTGAAAGTCGTTGCCAAAGATGACCCAGATGGCATGCGCTCGATCACCTTGGTGAAAGTCGCCAAGGCCTACGTTCTGCCAGATGGCACGAGCGCCAGCTTACTAGAAGTCACCATCAAAACCGGCCGCACGCATCAAATCCGCGTGCATCTCGCGCATCATGTCCATCCGATTATTGGCGATGAAAAGTATGGCGATTTTGAGTTGAACAAAGCGCTTGTGAAGTCTGGAATGAAGCGCATGTATTTGCACGCTTGGAAACTCGTGTTTCAGCATCCATCGTTGCAGCAAGAGATCAGCTTGACAAGTGAGTCGCCGTTTAGCAAGGCTTGATGTATGCGCCTGCTCTATCTTCACGGTTTTCGTTCGTCGCCTCAATCTTCCAAAGCCAAACTCATGGCAGAGAAGGTGCGCTTAGCCAATGAGAAAAAGGCGGGCATTGCGTGGTATTGCCCACAGTTGCCGCCATCTCCTGCGCAGGCATTCGAGTTGGCTTGGCAATGGGCGGCATCGCCCGAAGCAGTACTAAAAAAAGAGCCGATGGCCATCATCGGCTCGTCGCTCGGCGGCTTTTATGCGGCGGCACTCACAGAGCGGTTACTTCGCGTAGGCATCTATGCCCGCTGTGTATTGCTCAATCCCGCACCTTATCCGGCGAGAGATTTGGCTGCGCACATCGGGAGAGTGAAGAATTGGCATGACGAAGGCGATTTTGAATTCACTCAGCAGCATGTCGATGAGCTCAAAGTGATCGACGGCCAAAGCTTTACTCGCCCTGAGCGCTATATGGCGATCATTGCCAAAGGCGATGAGGTGCTCAAGTGGGAAGAGATGACGGCGCGTTTCCCAACGGGCACGATGCGTTTACTTGAAGGCGGCGATCATGCGATCAGCGATTTTGAGATGTATGCGCATGAGGTGTTGGATTTTTGCCAAGGCGCATGAATCACAATATCGGCATGACCAATACGACGCTACAAGCCGATTCACACATCCAGCGCGAGGGTATGGATGAAGACGGGCAGCGCAAAATTGTTGATGTCGCTGTGGGTATTCTGATGCAGGCAGACGGCAGCTTCCTCATGACGACGCGGCCTGTGGGCAAGGTGTATGCGGGCTACTGGGAATTCCCGGGAGGCAAGATTGAGCGCGGGGAGACGCTGGCTGATGCGCTCAGGCGCGAGCTGATCGAAGAGATCGGCATCACGATTGGTGCGGTGCATCCGTGGAAAGAGCAGGTGGTGGACTATCCGCATGCGCTGGTGCGGCTGCATTTTTGCAAGGTATCGGAGTGGAGCGGTGCGTTTGAAATGTGTGAGGGCCAAGAGATGCGGTGGCAAAACTTGCCTTGTGATTTGAGCCCAATTTTGCCGGGAGCGTTGCCTGTATTGAAGTGGCTAGCGGCTTAAAGCCTCAAGCACGCCAACTAGGCCTTGGCTGTGATTGGGTTGTTTCTCGCAGCGAGGTAAAAGGGGGAGCGCCAGCCGTAGGCCAGCGCGGAGGACACCAGCGGAGGGGAACAGCCCAAGCGCAGACGAGGCCACTCTCAGATCATAGACATGGCCAGTGCCCAATACTATAAATTTAATAGCACTCTGCGCAATAAATACGCCGGCTAACTGCCCAAAACGCTTTAAGCTCTTAGCCCGTCCATCACGTGCGGATACCGCAGCACCACACTCAGCTCACGCTTCATGCGCTCATTCGTGATGCGCCGAGATTCGCTCATGAAACTCAGCAGCATGAGCGGCAGAGAGCCCAGCGCGGCATCGCGACTAATGCGTGGCGGATGGGGCAAGCCATAGAGATCGGCGGCTTGGCGCATGTAGTCGCCCATCTTGAGTTGCGAGTCGTCGACCACGTTATAGACGCGCTGCGGCTTGCCGCGCCACAGCGCTGCGATGCAAGCTCTAGCGAGATCGTCGGCATGGATGTGATTGGTGTACACATCGTCTTTCGCTTCAAGCACCGGCGTGCCTTTGAGCAAGCGCGCGCGCGGTGTGCCGCCTTCTCTGTCGTTGGCATAGATGCCGGGAATGCGCAGAATGCTGGCGCTCAGGTTGCTGCGGGCGAAAGCCAAGATGTGCTGCTCGGCATCTACGCGGCGATGCGCCCGAGGTGTGTGAGCTGCGGTGGCGCGGGCTTCGCTCACCCATTGCCCTTGGCAGTCGCCATAGACGCCCGTGGTGGAGCCGTATACAAATTTGACCGGCAGGCTACGGCGACGCAGCGCTTGCATCAAATGCGCCGTGCGCGGGTCTCGCCACCATTCGTCTTTATTCTCTGTGGGCGGCGGCGCGAGATGGAGCACGCGATCTGCGATGCCAGCCAAGCGATGCAGGCTAGCTGGCGTATCTAAATTTCCGATCAAAGGCTGAATGCTTAGCGCTTGGAGCTCAGGCGCTCGCGCGGGCGAAGATGTCAATGCCAACACACGAATATGCTTGGGCAAGTGGCGAGCAACGCGCAAGCCCACATCGCCACATCCAACGATCAATAAACGTTGTTGGCGAAAGCGGCGCGGCAGTGCGCCGAGGGGGTTTTGATTTGAAGGCAAAATCTAGGGTGTAAATATTAAACAGCTTGTATTGTCATGTCTTTCCAAATCACCATCCAGCCCAGCAACCGCAGCTTCTCTGTTAATCCCGATCAATTCATCCTCGCAGCAGGTATTGCCCAGGGCATCGGCCTGCCCTACGGCTGCAAAGATGGCGCTTGCGGCAGCTGCAAATGCAAAAAGATCTCTGGCACGGTGGAGCATGGCCCGCATCAATCCAAAGCGCTCAGCGCCGAGGAAGAAGAAAACGGCTTCGTGCTCACTTGCTGTGCCAAGCCACTCTCCGATGTGTTGCTTGAATCCAAGCAAGTGACTGAGGCCGGCGCATTCCCGATTAAGAAAATGCCCAGCCGCGTGATGGCGCTAGAAAAGCTCTCCCATGATGTGATGCGCGTGAAATTGCAATTGCCAGCCAACGATGTGGTGCAGTATCACGCAGGGCAGTATGTTGAATTCTTGCTGCGTGATGGCGCGCGCCGCGCTTACTCTATGGGCAATGCGCCGCACACACTCGATGCCACCGCACCCATGATTGAGCTGCACATCCGCCACACACCCGGCGGCAAATTTACCGATCACGTCTTTGGCGCGATGAAAGAAAAAGAGATTTTGCGCATCGAAGGGCCCTATGGCAGCTTCTATTTGCGCGACAGCGACAAACCCATCGTGATGGTGGCCTCGGGCACAGGCTTTGCGCCGATCAAAGCGCTGATCGAGCATATGCAATTCAAAAATATCACGCGCCCAACGACGCTTTATTGGGGCGGCCGCCGGCCTGAAGATTTATACCTTGATGCATGGGTTAAAGAGCGCTTGGCTGAGATGCCGAATTTAAGCTACATCCCCGTCGTCTCAGATGCGTTGCAGGGTGACGGCTGGACAGGCCGCACGGGTTTTGTTCATAAGGCCGTGCTTGATGATTTCGCAGACCTGAGCAAGCATCAAATCTATGCTTGCGGCGCACCCATCGTGGTGGATTCCGCGCAACGCGATTTTCTTGCGCAGCGCGGGTTGCCATCCGACGAGTTTTATGCAGACTCATTCACCACTGAGGCAGACAAGGCTCGCGACGCTAATTGATGCTGCCAGACAAACCAAAAGGTTCTAGCGATTTATTTCGCTAGAACCTTTTTCATTGGCAATCCCGTTACAGGCCCTTGACTGCCTCCACGCCTGTGGCCGTAAAGTCAGTAAACAGGCCATCAAGCCCCAAGCGGAAGTAATACTGCATTTCAGCTTTGGGATCTTTGAAACCATAGCCACTCGCATCATTGCGGAATGTGAAGGCATGCACCAGCAGGCCCTTGCTATGCGCCAGCTCAATCACGCCCGTGCTGCCTTCAACGCGGCGATCATTCAAATTAATCACGCCATCTGCATTGCGATCCACGTTGTCAGCCACCGTCTTGACGAGATACGGCTTCCACGGGCCAATGCCATCTGCGTAAGTCTTGATGAAATCTAAGCCTGCGGGCTTGAGTAAGTCAGCAAAAGTGCGTGTGTCGTTTTTCACCGCAAAGTCATAGGGCTTGTTGTAAGGCGCAACCAAGGCCAGCGAGCCATCGGTATTCACATCATCCGCATCAATCAACTGCACGAGCTTGATCTTGGTTTGCGTGCGCAAGTATTGCAAATTGCTCACCTCGAAAGATTGAATGAAGACCGGCGCAGTGGTCGTGTTGCCATAGGCGGCATGCAGAGTCGTCACCAGTTTGTTTTCAAAGGTGTTGGTGCCGAAATTCACCACGCTAGCGTGGAATGTGGAATGTTTGATCTCTGGATAAATGCAAACCGTTTTGGTGAGCCGCGTGCCTTCAGATTTAGCCAGCGTGATCACTTCATCCAAAGTAGGAATCCGGTACAGCGCATTGAACTGCTGCGGGCGGCTGGCTCTAGGCTGTTTAGCGAAAAGTGTTTTGATCTCAGCCAGCGTGAAATCGCTTGAGAAATATGCGGTGGTGGTTACGCCATCCAAGCTGCGCGTGCTCTGTCTCGAAGCAGGGAACTTCGCGGCGACATCGGTGGTGTCATCCAGCATCGGCTCATGCCGCGCGATCATGATGCCGTCTTTGGTGAGCGCCAAATCAGGCTCGATGCAGGTGGCACCTTGCTCGATGGCGCGTTTGTAGGCTTCAAGCGTGTGCTCTGGCAGCTCGCCCGATGCGCCTCGGTGGCCAATCACGATTGGCGCTGCGCCCGATAGCGTTTTAAAAGTCGGCGTATTGGTGGAACCGCTCCCGCCGCCGCAGCCCGATATAGCCATGGCCATGACTGCACCTGTAAAAGCAAAAGCGTAAAAAGATAAGCGTTTCATTGGTTTCTATCCATTCATAAATGACGAGTAAGCGTGCTAGTGACAAGCGTAGTGCCGCTGCATGACATATTTTTGAAGCTTGCGTGACAGTGCTGTGACGCTTGCTATGACGGCTAGGCATGAAATCAGTGTGAACCCGCTCACGGCGCGGCGTTGATTCACGGTAAAGTCATTAAATTCACACTTTTAATACTCAGTAAGTCATGAAACTCTCTCGCCGAAATACTCTTAAAACCATAGCACTCTGCGCAGGTTCTATGCCGGCTATGCCCACTTTTTCTCAAAATTTCCCTTCCAAGCCGATCAAATGGATCATTGCCGCGCCTGCGGGAAGCTCGCTCGATGTGATTGCTCGCAGCATGCAAGAGCGCTTGGCTGCCACGCTTGGGGCAACAATCGTCATTGAAAATCGCCCGGCTGCTGGTGGCACGGTAGCTACTAATGAAGTAGCTAAAAGCGCGCCTGATGGCCACACTTGGTTGCTCGGCTTTAACGGCCCCGTGGCCTTCGCGCCATTTTTGTATTCCAAGCTGCCGTACAACCCGCTTAAAGATTTGAGTCCTGTCGTGCTCACCACATCGCAGCCCAACATCATTGCCGTTAACTCAAACGTGCCGGCAAGCAATATCAAAGAGCTGGTCGCACTCATGAAAGCCAGCCCCGGTAAATACAACTATGCCTCGGTAGGCAATGGCTCATCCTCGCATCTCGCGATGGAATATTTGAAGGCGCTCACCGGCACATTTGCCGTCCACATCCCGTTTAACGGTGGCCCGCCCGCTGTGCTCGCCACTGCCGGCGGCGACACACAAATCCTCGCCACCGTGCCCACGCTCATCATGCCGCAGGTGCGCGCAGGTCGCATGAAAGCGCTGGCCGTCACAGGCAAGACGCGCTACTCGCTCACGCCTGAATTACCAACGGTTGACAGCTCAGGCTTGAAAGAACTCGCAGGCTTCGAAGCCATCGCGTGGAACGGCGTGCTCGTTGCCGCAGGCACATCGCGCGCAATAGTTGATCGCATCAACGCCGCCGTCAACGCCGCGATGAAAGAGCCCAGCGTGATGGAGCGCATGAAGACAGCGGGCTTAGATGCAGTGGGCGGCAGTGCCGATGATTTCGGCAAACTCATTGCTGATGAAGCCAAAAAATGGGAGCCCATCATCAAACGCTCTGGGGCTAAATTGGATTGATGATTTAAGGAATTCTTGGTGATGCGAAAAGCGCGAAAGTAGCGCGAAAAACGCTAAAAATACCTTGGTATTTCCTTCTCTTTTTTCGCGATTTTCGCGTTCTTTTAGCGTTTTTCGCGTTACCTAGTTTTTTTGAAAGCCAACTCACATGCAACGCAGACAACTCATCTCCTTCACTACTAAATCAATAGCACTCAGCGCAATATCTTTGCCGGCGATCACCGCTTTTGGCCAACAAAAACCTATCCGCCTCATCGTGCCGTATGCAGCAGGTGGCCCGATTGACGTGACAGCGCGCCTCATCGCTGAGCAAACGAAAAACTCACTTGGCCCAATCATCATCGACAACAAGCCCGGCGCAGGTGGCAACATCGGCGCAGACCTGATTGCCAAAGCTGCGCCCGATGGCCTGACGATTGGCATCGCAGCCCTGGCCACGCACGCCATCAACCCTTGGCTCTATACCAAGATGCCGTACGACGCAGCAAAAGATTTCGTACCCATCACGCAAATGCTGCGCGTGCCCCAAGTGCTCGTGATGAATGCTGAGACGGCCGCGCGCCTGAAAATCAACACCCTGCAAGATTTCGTAGCCTACGCCAAAGCCAATCCCGCCAAGCTCAACTACGGCTCTGGCGGCAATGGCTCAGGCGGCCATTTGGCGGGCGAAATGTTTAAGCAACGCGCGGGCGTCTTCGCAGTCCATATTCCGTACAACGGCGGCAACCCCGCTCAGCTCGCGCTGCTCTCGGCGCAAGTCGATTTCAACTTCGACAACCTCGCCACCGCTGCGCCCAATATCCGCAGCGGCAAGCTCAAAGCGCTGGCCGTCACCGCATCCAAGCGCTCCAGCGCCATGCCCGATGTGCCCGCGATGCAAGAGGCCATGCCCGCGCTCTTCAAAGATTTCGCTATCGAAACGTGGTGGGGTTTGGTCGCGCCTGCTGGCACGTCTGCCGACATTGTGAACAAACTCAACGCAGCGTTTACTGCCGCTCTTAAACAACCCGACACCCAAACCCGCTACGCCACCCTCATGGCAGAGGCCACCCCCAACAGCCCCCAAGAATTCGCCGCCTTCATGGCGCAAGAGCGTGCGAGGTATGAAAAGCCAGTGAAGGCGAGTGGGGCGCGTGTGGATTGAAGCAGCAGTCTGCCATAAAACCATAAAAGCAGGAATCTGCTAAACTAGTGACGTGTTAACGATTGCCCGCACCACCCTCGATTTGCCCGGCCCATTGATGCGAGAGATCAAATCTCGCGCAGCGCTTTCAGGTGTGAGCATGAAAGATTTTCTTACCCAACTGCTGCAAAACGCTTTGCAAGAGCCAGTTGCCAAGAAGCCAATCAAAGCCAAGCGTGATGCTGCTCCGGATTGGATGGCGCATGTTGGTACGCTTGCTAATAGCAAGAGCTTTACAGGTGACCCCACCACGATTCAGCGAAAGATGCGTAGCGAATGGCAGCGTAAATCGGCGCGGTGACACGATTGAGTTCAACGCGCAAAAATGCACTCGCCTGTTTGCTCGACACCAATGTCGTGATTGGTTTACTCAGAGGACAAGCAGACAGCGTTTCCTTAGTGCAAGCCGAAAACTGTGTTTTAGGTGAGATGGCGATCAGTCAAATCACTCGCCTCGAGCTATTGGGCTTTCCAAAGCTCGCTGAGCAAGAAAAGCAAACCATTGAAAAATTTTTGAGAAACATTCAAATGCTGCCGATTAGCGCAGAAGTCGAAGCACAAACGATTGCGATTTGTCAAAGTCGAAAAATTAAGTTGCCAGATGCGATCATTGCAGCAACAGCTCTGGCACATCACCTCAAGTTACTCACGCTGGATGTTGGCCTAGAAAAGAATTTTTCTGCGATGCTGAAAAAGGCCTGATGCGCAGGATCTTGGCGATACGGCTGTCAAATCAAGCGCGGAAACAGATCGTCATTCATCTCAGCGCCATCGGGCAGGCGATCCGCCAAGCCTTCAAACGGCGGTGAAGTGCGCCAAGGGCGGATGGCGTGCCTTGCGTCGTCACCGACGTAACGGGCTGAGAACACGCGGCGGCGTGCGCCTTGGGGTGTGCCGCGCGTGGCATGCAAAGTGAGCATGTGGAAGGCCACGCAATCTCCGGGCTCGAGAGCCCAGGCGAGTTGTTTGAATTTTTCTGGGTTGGCTTCAATGTCAGGCAGCTCTTGCAGACTGCCTTCAGGAAACCATTTGGCTTGGTGCTCGCGGAAAGTGCGCGGCATGTACCACGTTCCTTCGTGTGAGCCAGCAATCAATCGCAGCGTGCTTTCCGCAGGCACAGGATCCACCGGAATCCAAAAGCTCACATTCTGGCGGCCACTCACGTTGTAATACGGCTGATCTTGATGCCAAGGCGTGATGGCTCGCGTGCCAGGCCCTTTCACGAGCAAATGATCGTGATACAGGCGCACGGATTGGCTTCGCATCAGATCTCGGGCGAGCCATGGCAGGGCGGTGTCTTTCAAAATATGCGCGTAGTTTTCGTTGCTTTGCCAAGTGCAAAAATCTTCCACGAAGCGGCCGGGGTCATCAGGCTCGCTGGCCGTGATGGCTAACGGGCTGAGGTTGGCTAAGTTCTCTTGAATGCCTAATTCCAAGTGCATCAGCTGCATGGTGTTCAGTACACCGCGCAAAACGACTGCGCCATCGCGCTGAAAATCAGAAATCGTATTTACGTCAAGAAGATTCATATAGCGCAGCATAAAGCATCAATGGGCCTTGCAATCGGCATGAGTCTTACCGCGTGCGCAGATGGCTTTGCACGACAATCAACACATGCCATCACAGCTCAGCTTTTCCGCCCGCGACAGCGCGTTTGCTGTGTTCATCATCGTGAGCTGGGGCCTGAATTTTGTCGTGATGAAGTGGGGTTTGGCCAGCTGGACGCCGTTTCAAATGGGCGCAGCGCGGTATCTGCTCGCAGCCTTTCCTCTGATTCTTTTCATTCGCCCGCGCGGCCTGCCTTGGCGTTGGGTGTTGCTGTATGGCGTAACGCAGGGCATTGGGCAATTTGGCTTCTTGTTCACAGCTTTGAAGCTGGGCATGACGGCATCGCTGGCCTCGGTGTTGATGCAAACGCAGGTGTTTTTTACGGCGCTCTTAGGCTTCATGTTTTTGAAAGAGCGCCTCCATCGTGCTCAGCTTGTTGGCCTTGGCCTTGCGGCGCTGGCGCTGGTGTGTTTTGCGATGCATTTCGTGGCGGCATCGAACGCTTTAGCTGGTGCTGGCGTGAAGAGTGTGGTCACAGTGACAGGATTTGCACTGTGCTTGTGCGCCGCTGCATCTTGGGCAGGATCAAACATCGTCGCTCGCAAAGCACAGGAGGCCGCGCCCGGCTACGACTCGATTGCCTTCGTGGTGTGGAGCGCTGCGGTGCCGATTGTGCCGTTTGTGTTGCTCTCGGCTTGGCTGGACAACGGTCGTGTTGGCAGCGTGAGCGCGGTGATCCATAGCCTCGCGCAAGCGCCTATCGAAGCGTGGGCAGCGGCAGCTTATCTGGGCTGGGTGGCCACGATTGCAGGCTATGCGATGTGGACGAATTTACTCAAGCGGCATACGGCAAATCGCGTTGCGCCGCTCAGCCTCGGTGTGCCTGTGGTGGGCATTGCAGCCGGCATGTTGCTGCTGGGCGAGAGTGTGAGCGCGTGGCAGTGGGCGGGCGTGGCATGTGTGGGTGCGGCGCTGGCCGTGGTCTTGTTTGGCGCTAGATTTTTAAGCAAAAAGACGCATTAGCCGGCACAGAATATGCGCACAGTGCTCACTAATTCATAGCATATTGCACTGTGCGCAGAATGCCAAATCACAGCGATTTCTTAAACACCTGTAAGCGTTGATCCACCTTAGCGAGCTGAGCGGCTTTGTCTGCGGCGCTAAGCGCTGCATTACCTTCAATGGCAGCCCGCTCCGCGCCGAATTTAAATTCCGTCACCGGATCAAGCAATTTGTTGTCTGCGGCAATGAAGTTGCGGATGCCGCTGGCTTTTCTAAAAAGCTCTTTTTCAGCGGCATCGTTCTTTGCATAATCAAGAAAGATCGCTTGCATTTTTGCCTTGTGGGCGGCCGGCGTAGTGGCGCGGGTCATGAGCACATCGTTGGGCACAAGGGGCGATTTCCACAGAACGCGAATGCCGCTCTTGGCCTCCGGCGTACGCTCTTGAAACACGGCCAAGTCAGTCGTGTTGTTCACCGCCACATCCACTTTTTTACCCCACAGCGCATCGAGATTGGGAAAGTGCCCGCCGATGGTGACGCTTTTAAAAAGCTGCTCAGGCGTGGTGTTGCGCTTTGAAAAAAGCAAAGCTTGCGGGAGCACGTAGCCTGAAGTAGACGTCTTTGCGCCGCTGGCGTAGCTGTATTTGCCTTGCGTGAAGGCTTGATCGAGTGTGGTGATGCCACTGTCGGCGCGCGTGATGATCACGCCTTTGTAGCCATTCGTGCCATTGACGTTGAAATACAGCGCGAAAGCTTGCGCGTTCGCATCAATCACCGCATCAATGGCTGTGCTACTGGACAGCCAAGCCACATCAATCTTGCCATCGCGTAGCGCGGCCACAATCTCGGCTTGGCTGGCAGTCACGAGCTCGGTGGCGATATTGTTTTTCTTAGCGATATCTTGCACCAGTGGCAGCCAAGCAGCACGCACTTCATCTGGCTTGGCGGCTTGCACGCCAATCACCATTTTTGTCAGAGGCGGTGTGCTGGGCGCGCTAGCGCAGCCCGAGAGCGCGGCAATAGTTAAGGCAGAAATGAGAAGGTGGCGTTTTTGCATCGTTACTCCAAAAGATGTGTAGCCCGTTCGCCGCGAGCTTGCCGAAGGGTTGGGTGAGACTTCGGCATCAGGGCGAACGGAGAAGGTTTTGTACGAACAATGATCGATCAAGATTTGGGCAAACTGTTAACTTCTTTTTCCCAGCGCTCAATCAAGCGGCGGCGCTCGGAAGCGCTGCCGTATTTCACGTAGTCGTAGTTGATCATCTTGGCTTTTTTGATGTCTGGCATGCGCGGATCAAGTTTGGCTTGCATATTGGATGGAATTTGGAATTGCTTGGCAGCCACGCCCAGCTCTTGTGCAGCCGCCGTGAGCGCAAATTCATAAAACTTCTTAGCCGACTCCAAATTGCGTGCATCTTTGACGATGCTCATGGAGCCGATCTCAGCGCCCGTGCCCTCGCACGGAAACACGGAGACGACTGGAAAGCCATTGGCCGCTTCCACTGGCGCTTCATGCGCGAAGGCCACGCCAATCACGCTTTCGCCGCGTGCTGCATTTTTTACCGGCGCTGCACCTGACCGGGTGTATTGGCTGACGTTTTTGTGCAGTGCCTTCATGTAATCAAAGGCTTGGTTTTCGCCCATGAGCTGCACGAGCGTGGCGATCTGTGTGTAGGCGGTGCCCGAAGTGTTGGGGTTCGGCGCTTGAATATCGCCTTTGTAAATTGGATTGAGCAAATCTTTCCAGCACGCAGGCGCAGGCAGTTTTTTCTTGGCAAGCAATTCGGTATTCCAGCTGATGCCCAGCGGGCCAGAATACACGCCTACCGTTTTGTAGCCCGCCGCTTTGGCTTGAGCCTGCGCCCACGGATGCAGCGCTTTGAGGCTGGGCGACTCGTAGGCTTGCGTGAGGCCAAACTCAGCAGCTTGCAAATGCGGATCACCTGTGCCGCCAAACCAAAGATCTGTTTTCGGATTGCTCTTCTCGGCATTGAGCTGCGCCATCGCTTCGCCCGAGGCTTTGTGAACGAAATTGACTTTGATGCCCGAGGAGCGCTGAAACACGGTGCTGATCAAGCTGCAATGCTCGGCTTGCGCGGAGCAAATCATGTTGAGGCTCTGCGCCTGCGCCGTGTGTGCTGCGATGCCAGCAGCCAAGCTGATGGCGAAGAATCTGAATTTTTGTTTCATGGTGGACCCTGTTGAAATCGAATGACGTTTAAATGATGCCCGAGCCGATCCTGCGCGGCGATGGGGGAAATACTGGCAATAGCGCGGCAATGATGTTCACACACGTTTGAGCAAAAACTCCAGCCGCGTGCCGCGCTTGATGACCTCCTCAATTTTTTGCGCGCGATCTTCTGGGCTGAGCTGCTTGTCGTTGATCAGGCGTTGGCGTGCATTGAACATTTCTAAATCTGCAATCGGCACCAGTTGCAAATTGCTGCTTTTGCGAAAACCGGTGAGGTTGTTCATCTCGCGCAGCATTTGCTTTTCTTCGCCCGTCTTGCCGAAAGAAACGATGAAATCTTGCGCCTTCTTGCGCGTAGCTAAAGGCAAGGCCATGCGCCACACCAGCGGAGATTCAGGAATGTCGGGAGACTCCCAAATCACACGGATATTTTTTGCAAGCTCGGGGGACGATTCGCGATACAAATCCAGTTCGGTGGTGTTGTTGGTGGCCAAATCCACTTCGCCTTTGGCGATGCGATTTAAATTATCCAAATGGCTGGCACGCTTGACTTCTTTGAACAGCGCATCAGGATCGTTCACGCCGCGCTTGGCAAACGCAAAATAGCGCGGCACCACATGGCCTGAGGTGCTGCGTAAATCGCCATCGCTAAACACATACTTGCCTTTGGCTGCAATCACATCATCCACGGTCTTTATCGGCGAGGAAGCAGGCGTGATCAGCAAGGAGCGGTAAGCAAACTGCCCTTTGACCACAAGCTGCCCAAACACGCCGGCGATGCTGGCCTCGGCCAATTCAATCGCAGGCACATTGCCGACCCAAGCGTAATCAAGCAGACCCTTTTTAAAGTCTGCTACCAAATCGCCTTGTTGCGCGTAGGTTTTGGGCTCAATCGTTTGCCCCATGTACATGCTCATGCGCTCTAAAAAAGGCGTCCAGCTTTTGAGTGTGGCTTCTGCATTGCGCGGCGTGATCAGGCCAAACACACTGCTCTTGGATGCTTTTGCGGGTGCTTTTGATGACACCGCTTTGCTTTGCGCCCAAGCGCGGGGAGCTGCTGCCGTGCCCATCAAAGAAGCGGTCAGGGTCTGTAAAAAAATTCGCTTGTCCATTGCAATGCTCCAAAAGTGAATGAAGAATAGACGTAACTTTATTACTCATCCCAAAAGATACAAATTGTGACTTTCCCTGTTGCGGCAAACCCTCGTTACTGCGCGGTAACTGTATTGAAATTGCTCGCGGCTGTCTCGTTTTAAGGCTTTACAGCGGTAACTTCAATCTCCACCTTGGCGCGAAGCTCAACCAGCCGCGCCACACCCACACAGCTCATTGAGGGGAAGTTTTTGCCCATGACGTCGCGATACGCAGCTCCCAGCTCTTTGAGGCGCGCGTTGTATTCGTCGCAATCGGTGATGTACCACGTCATGCGCGTCATGTGCTCGGGAGCAGCGCCGGCTGCTTGCAAAATAGCGAGCACGTTGTGCAGTGCTTGCTTGGTCTGTGCAATGAAATCATCGCTCTCGAATTGCTGCTGGGCATTCCATCCGATTTGGCCGCCGGTGAAGATGAGTTGACTGCCCGCGGTAAGCGTCACGGCAATGCCATTGGCGTAACCCTTAGCAGGCGCCCAATCGGGGGGTTGGAGGAGTTGATGCATGGTTGGCATTCCTAAGTAGAAAAATACAAATATCCGGTCGCGAAAGACGCGAAAGTTACGCGAAAGACGAAAAAAAGAAATTCAAAAAAACAAGAAAAATATGTGACTGCGTTGGCCTTGCGTGTTGATCAAAAACTAGAAATGTCTTTCTTTGGTATTTTGTTTCGCGTAACTTTCGCGTCTTTCGCGTCCGGATGTCCGTATTTCTATGCCGCCCGCAATTTGAAACGTTGGAGTTTGCCGGTCTCCGTGCGTGGCAGTGCGCTTCGGAATTCAATCGCCCGAGGATATTTGTACGGGGCGAGATTGGCTTTGACATGATCCTGCAAAGTTTTGACCATCGCCTCATCGCCCACATGCCCGCCTTTTAAAACGATCACCGCTTTCACCACCATGCCGCGCTCAACATCTGCTGCACCGATCACGCCGCATTCGGCAACGTAAGGGTGTTTGAGCAAACAATCTTCCACCTCAGGCCCACCAATGTTGTAGCCCGCGCTCACGATCATGTCGTCGGCTCGGGCTTGGTAGAAAAAGTAGCCCTCATCATCTTGTAGAAATGCATCGCCGGGGTAGTTCCAGCCGTTTTTCACGTAGTTGGCCTGGCGTGCGTCGCCTAAATATTTACAGCCGGTGGGGCCAACCACTGCGAGCCGGCCGACTTGCCCGCGAGGAAGTTCGTTGCCTGCATCGTCCACTACTTTTGCAATGTAGCCGGGCACGACTTTACCTATCGCGCCGCGTTTGACGTCTGCCCCGGCGCTTGAGATAAAAATGTGGAACAACTCCGTTGCACCAATACCGTCAAGCATTTCCAAGCCCGCAGCGTCTTTCCACAGCTGCCGCGTCGCATCGGGCAAGCCCTCGCCTGCGCTGACGCTGATGCGCAAACTGGGCACGCCCTTGGTGCAAGCAAACGCAGCCATTTGCCGATAAAACGTGGGCGCGGTGTAGCAGATCGTCGCACCGACTGTGTTGATCACATCCACCATCACTTCAGGCGTGTAGGCTTTGTCATGAAAATAGACGCTCGCACCCGCCCACATCGGAAACAGCAGCAAGCCGCCTAAGCCGAAGGTGAAGGCCAGAGGTGGCGAGCCAATAATGATGTCAGAAGGTTTGGCTTGCAACACGTGGCGCGGCCAGCATTCGCAAGCAGCAAGCAGATCGCGATGCAGATGCACGGCGGCTTTGGGCAGGCCCGTGGTGCCGCTGGTAAATGCCATCATGGCGATGTCGGAGCCTAGCGTGGGGCAGGCGGCAAACTCGCCGCTCTTGCCGGCGCACAGTTGCCCTAAGTCTTCATCGCCTTCTGCGTTAAAGCAGATCACGCGTTGCATGCCTGAAGGCGTTTGCTCCTGCGCAGCGTGCAATTCAGCAAGCCATTGCCCGTCACACAACGCGAGCGCGGGCTGGGCTTTGCTGATGATCTCGGAGAGTTCCTTTGCGCGCAGCAAAGGCATGGTGGCCACGGCCACCAAACCGGCTTTAACCACGGCGAGAAAGCACAGCGCCATGCCGATCGAATTCGGCCCGCGCAGTAGCACGCGGTTGCCGGGGATGAGCTGGCAATCGTCCATCAAGTATGCAGCGATACGGTTGACCACAGCGTGCGCTTCTTGGTACGTCAGATTGCGGTGCGCCGAGCGCAGCATCATGTTGTTTGCAAAACCCTTTTGGCTGATGGCGTGATCGAGTAAATGCTCTACCGCATTGAGCGCTTGAGGAAATTGCAACTCAGGGCGATCAAAGCGGTATTCAGGCCATTGCGACTGGGGCGGCAATTGGTCGCGAATATAGGTATCAAGTTGTGCAGTCAACATAGCAGTCACCTCTTGTCATTGTTTGCATAGCATCCGTTAGATCACACCATTGAGTACGGATTTACCCAGAATAAGTTGCTGCACTTCAGTGGCACCTTCGTAGATGCGCAGCGAGCGAATATCGCGGTACAGCGCCTCGATCGGCGTGCCCACTTTCACACCCATACCGCCATGCATTTGCAGCGCCATGTCGATCACCTTATTGGCATTCTCCGTGGCTACCATCTTTGCCATGGCGGCGGCTGCGGTGTAGTCTTCACGTGTTGCCTCGCCCGAGCGCAGCGCCACATCGCGCATCCAAGCGGCGCGGTAGGTGAGCAATGCGCCAGCATCAATAAGGGCTGCCATCTCTCCCAGCTTGGCTTGCGTGATTTGCTGGTCAGCGAGTGTCTTGCCAAACATTTTGCGCTGCTGCGCATAGGAGCGCGCCTCATGCAATGCGCGGCGTGCAAAGCCCAGTGCGGCTGCGGCCACGGAAGGGCGGAAGATATCCAGCGTGGCCATCGCCAGCTTAAAACCTGCGTTTTCTTCGCTCAGCATTTGACTGCTTGATACTTTGCAGTTGGCGAATTTCAGCACTGCCAGCGGATGCGGCGCCATCACTTGAATCTGCTCGCTGTCATCTAAGCCCTTCGTACCTGCATCCACCACGAAAGCACTGATGCCACGTGAGCCCATTTGCATATCCGTCTTTGCAAACACACAATAAAAATCAGCAATGCCGCCATTGCTGATCCACGTCTTCTCCCCATTGATTTCATAGTCAAACGGGTCATTCACCGGCATAAAATCTACGCGAGCAGCTATTGTTTTCATAGCGGCAACGTCGCTGCCTGCATCGGGCTCTGAGAGCGCAAACGCGGCGATCTTGTCGCCCCGCGCCACTTCAGGCAGATATTTTGCTTGCAACTCAGGCGTGCCCGCCAGCGAGATCGCGCCGCTGCCCAAGCCCTGCATCGCAAAGGCGAAATCGCCCAGCGCAGAATGAAAAGCAAGGTTCTCGCGCAAGATCACCAGTGCACGTGAATCAATCGTCTCAAACGCACCGCCATGAGAAGCAGGGATGCAGTACCGCAGCCACTGATTGGCCCCCAGCAATTTCACCCAAGCCTTGCAAGCCGCACGGTCATCGCTCTCATCCACGCTCTGCTTGGGCAACCAATCGGCTAGGCAATTGGCAATCTCGCGATGCTGCGCTCCAAAGAACGGCAGACTCAAATGTTTCGTCGTAGCGCGCGGATTCATAACGAAACCCCTGTAACTACAAATACCGGACGCGAAGGGCGCGAAAGTTGCGCGAAAGACGCTAAAGAAACAGCCAAAACACGCAGTACTTCAATGGGTATTTTTCGCGTCTTTCGCGTAACCTTTGCGTCTTTCGCGTCCGGCTGTTCGGTTTTCGGACTTTGCATCTCAATCCCCCGCAAACACAGGTTTCTGTTTGACCACAAAAGCTTCATAAGCACGTTTGAAATCGCCCGTTTGCATGCAAATGGCCTGCGCCTGTGCCTCAGCTTCAATCGCTTGATCAATCGTCATCGCCCATTCTTGATGCAGCATCGTCTTAGTCATGCCGTGCGCGAAGGTGGGGCCGTCTGCCAGAGAGCCCGCAAGTTTCAGTGCGGCTGCATGCAGATCAGCGCTTGCATGCAGCGCATTGAAAAAGCCCCAATTCAAACCTTCTTGCGCTGTCATCGCGCGGCCCGTGAACAGCAGCTCTGCGGCTCTGCCTTGGCCGATCATGCGCGGCAGCAAGGCGCAAGCGCCCATGTCTGCGCCAGCCAAGCCCACGCGGGTAAACAAGAAGGCCGTCTTCGCATTCGGTGTGCCCAAACGCAGATCAGCAGCCAGCGCGATCATCGCGCCCGCGCCTGCACAGATGCCATCAACCGCTGCGATCACGGGCTGTGGACAGGCTTTGATCGCTTTGACAAGATCGCCTGTCATGCGGGTGAATTCGAGCATCTCGGGCATGCTCATTGTGGTGAGGGGTCCGATGATTTCATGCACATCGCCGCCACTGCAAAAATTGCCGCCTTTTTCGTCACCTTCGCCGGTGAACACCACAGCCTTCACATCGGTGGCATAGACCAAGTTGCGAAACAGATCGCGCAGCTCGCCGTAAGAATCAAAAGTGAGCGGATTTTTTTTATCAGGTCGATTGAGCGTGATGGTGGCTATTGCTGAATCAAATGAATAAGCAAAATGCTGCGCTGCATAGGTTGCGCGGGGCGCGAATTGAGCGCGCATCGGGTTGGCGCTTGAGATGTAGTGTTTCATGGCGATGACAATAAAAGTGATCAGGTCAGACTGAGGATGTGAGGCGGTGATTTCAAAGTGGTTGATCAGCCATCAAATTCATCGCAATCGCGCTGTCTTTCACGCGGCCTAGGAGCTTGTGCAGCTGCGCCATGTCTTTTTTTTCTAGGCCATCGAAGGCTTGCGTGATCCATTGCTCATGCGCCCGGGCCATGGCTTTAAAACTCGCGTGGCCAGCCGGTGTAAGCCGCACAAGATATGCACGGCGATCGCCCTGCACATTCATCCTCTCCACAAGGCCCTCATGCACCAGCTGATCTGTGATGCCTGTGATGTTGCCACCGGTGACCATCAGGCGGCGCGATAGCTCGTTCATTTTCAGCCCGTGCGGCGCCCGCTCGAGCTGCGCCATCAAGTCAAAGCGCGGCAGCGTGGTGTCAAATTTTTCGCGCAAGGCGGCGCGGATGTTGCGCTCGATCAACTGCGTACAGGTAAGCATGCGCAGCCACAGGCGCAGCTCATCGGCATGATCGGTATGGAGGCGGGCTTCTAAATCCATAACTTGCATTTCCTAGAAAAGCTAGGTAACGCGAAAAACGCGAAAGAAAACCGAAAAACGCAAAACAAGAAAAGAGTTAAAAAGTTTCATGGCTGTTCTTTCGCGTTTTTTGCATTCTTTTAGCGTTTTTCGCGTTACCTAGCAGCCGTCGCGCGAGTCTTAGCTATCTCGCGATACATCTGATCGCGCCCGCTGATGTAGGGCAGCGGCCAATCTACATCGCGGCTTTGCTGCTGCGCAGCGGCGTGAAGCGTCCAAGCAGGGTCGGCCAAATGCGGGCGCGCGATGGCACACAAATCTGCGCGGCCTGCTGCAATGATGCTGTTGGCATGATCGGCCTCAGTAATCGCGCCAACCGCAATCGTGGCGATGCCTACTTCGTTGCGAATGCGGTCAGCAAAAGGCGCTTGGTACATGCGGCCATAAATCGGCTTGGCGGCGCGCGTGGTTTGGCCGCTGGAGACGTCGATCATGTCTGCGCCCGCCGATTGAAAGAGACGCGCTATTTCTACGGCATCAGCATCGGTGTTACCGCCTTCTGCCCAATCGTGTGCGGAGATGCGCACGCTGATCGGTTTGCCTTTTGGCCAAGCGGCGCGAATGGCTGTGAACACTTCGAGCGGATAGCGGCAGCGATTCTCCAGCGAACCGCCGTATTCATCGGTGCGAATATTGGTGAGCGGGCAGATGAAGCTGGAGAGCAAATAGCCGTGGGCGCAATGCAACTCAAGCCAATCCACACCGGCTGCGTCAGCCCTGCGCGTGCTGGCCACGAAGGCTTCTGTAATGTGATCCATGTCTGCGCGCGTCATGGCTTTGGGCACTTGATTTTGCTCGCCATAGGCAATAGCGCTTGCCGCGATCAAAGGCCAATTGCCTTGAGCCAGAGGCTCGTCAGTGGCTTCCCAGCCGAGCTGCGTGGCGCCTTTGGGGCCGCTGTGGCCAAGCTGCAAGCCGAGCTTCGCACCGCTGGTTTTGAAGAACTGTGCAATGCGCGCGAGCGCGGCTTGCTGAGCATCCGTCTCCAATACAGGGCAGCCGGGCGTGATGCGGCCGTCGTAGCCAGAGGCTAGGGTGGGCGATGTCATCTCCACCATGACGAGCGCCGCGCCGCCGAGTGCTCTTGCACCCAGATGCACGAGATGGAAATCTTGCAGTTCGCCATTGACCGCGCTGTAAGTGGCCATCGGGCTCACCACGATACGATTTTTAAGCTCTACATTGCGGATCCGATAAGGTGTCAGCATCGGCAACACAGGATGCTTGGCATTCGGCTTTTTGCCAAACCAGCTCTCGTAGCCCAGCAGCCATTTGTCATCGCGTAGCCGCAGATTATCGTGGCTGATGCGCTGGCTGCGCGTGAGCAGGCTGTAGTAAAACTGCTCGACTTCCATGCCTGCATAGCGATCGACGTTTTCAAACCATTCGGTGGAATTTCGCGCTGCGTTTTGAATTTTTAACACTTCGATACTGCGACGCGCTTGGTAGGCTTGCAAAATATGAACGAGAGCATTACTATCAAAAACATAGCTGCTCGCGCTTATTTCATACCGGCTAGAGGCTGATTTTGCTTCAAAAAGTGGCTCTGACTCTCCCTGCGCGTGCCGCGTGAATTCATCGGCCAAATCTATCGCATCTTCCAGCGCAAGCTTGGTGCCCGAGCCAATGGAAAAATGCGCCGTGTGCGCTGCATCGCCCATCAGCACGATCGGCACGGGTCTATCCCCAATCATCTCCGTGTGGACCCAATTGCCACACACCACACGCGGAAACTGAATCCATATCGCGCTGCCTCTGAGATGGGTCGCGTTGCTGAGCAACGCATGGCCATCTAAATATTTAGCAAAAAGCTTTTCACAAAAAGCAATGGCTTCGGGTTGCTCCATTGCATCCAGCCCATGCGCTTTCCATACCTCATGCGGCGTCTCCACAATGAAGGTCGAAGTGTCTTCGTTGAATTTATAAGCATGCGCGGCAAACCAGCCATGCTCGGTTTTCTCAAATGCAAACGTAAAAGCATCAAAGGTCTTCTTCGTGCCCAGCCAAACAAAGCGGCAGCGGCGCGTGTCAATGTCGGGCTGGTATGTCGCGCTATAACGCGTTCTGATGCGGCTGTTCAGGCCGTCGCTTGCAATCACGAGATCCGCGCCGTATTGCGCAGCAAGTGCTTGGTCGTCCTGCACATCCACTTCAAACACCAGCTCCACACCCAGCTCTTGGCAGCGCTCCTGCAAAATATTAAGCAAATGCTTTCTACCAATGCCGCAAAAGCCATGCCCGGTAGAGCGCATGCTGCGGCCTTTGAAAAACACCTCGATATCGTCCCAGTGGTTAAACGCATCGCCAATCAGTTGCGCGCTCACGGGATCAGCGATTTTTAAATTCCCCAGCGTTTGATCGGAAAGCACCACACCCCAGCCAAACGTGTCAAACGCTTTGTTGCGCTCAGCCACGATCACGCGCATGGCGGGAAAACGCTTTTTCATCAGCAGCGCAAAATACAAGCCGCTGGGGCCACCGCCGATACACAGAATCGACAAAGGGGTTGCGCAGCCGCCATTGGGCGTGTCAGCTCGGGTGTGAGCTGCGGTGTGAAATTTGGTTGAAAGCATCCTCAATAATTTAAACTTAAACTATCTATTTGTCAAATGCATCAGATGTGGCAAATCAAAGGGGTGTTCTCCAGCGCTGCCACATCGGCCAAGCCCGCCGGACATCCGCTTGTCTGGCCAAAAAAGCCACGCGAAAACGAATCACTACAATGCCAGCAACGATTACAAACCAGAGAGACAAAACAAGTGAGCTGGCTCAACCGATTCCTCAACACCCCGCCGCGCGGCATCGAAGCGCCATCGCCTTCCACTGGTTTTTTTGATATTGAAGGGCAGCCCGTGCCGCTCAGCATCGAGCGGCAAGATGTGCGGGCGGCTCGCGAGCTGATCCGCGCTGCAGCGGTGCGCACAGCAGCGATGTTTGGCATTCCTGCAAACTGGATGAGCTATGAAGTCGTCACGATCTCAGACGATGAGAAGGCCTATTTCCAACTGCAAGTGAGCTTGCGCATATGGGATGAGCAGCTTTGGGCGCAATCGGCTGCATTCGAGCAGCAAGCCTTAAAGCGCATTCGTGAAGACGATGTGAATGTGGCACGCGCGGTGCGCGCTGTGCTCTGGCGCATCTTGCCCGATGCAGGCTGCCCGCATGATGAGCTCTCCGGTAGCGAGGCTTGGCGACCCAGCGAAGTCAAAGCTCGCGCCGCAGCTTATGACCGCTTGCGTAACGATTTGATTCCAGCGTCACAGACAATGCCCTCCGTCATCACCGGCTTGTCTGCAAGCGCTACTGAGCCTGGAACTTCCCCTGTGCAAAGCACGGGTTTCCATGAAACCATGCCTGTGGCAAACTCCGGCTATTCAGACTCACAATTTCCCGCCACTGGCTTCGCGGCCACGCGCCCCTTCAAACCAAGCGACGAGCTGCCCACCATCACACCAGGCCAACGCTGATGCTCTACAAATTCAAATCGGACGCCGGTGGCGATGTCATCATGCTGGAAGCCACGGGCCATCAAGTGCTTGGCATCATGGGCAAAGGCTGGGATGCCAAAGGCATTTTGCTGCCCGAGCAGATGCCCGCAGCCAAGGCGGCGCTTGAAGCTGCCATTGAGGCCGAAGAGTCGCCCGGAAAAGCCGCCGAAGAACCAGAGGGCAGTGCAGCTAAGCAGATCAGCCTGCGCACCCGCGCTTGGGCCTTGGTGACGTTGATCGAGCGCAGCGCAAAGGCAAATGTGCCGATCACTTGGGGCGTGTGATTGGGTTGAGGATTTTTTAGTCCACTTTCGCGCCTGAAGCCTTCACCACCTTTGCCCATTTGGCAATCTCGGCGTCAATATGTTTGGCAAAGTCTGCCGGGCTATTTCCCCCTGGCAATGCGCCTTGCGCAACCAGCTTGTCTTTGACCTCTGCGCGATCAAGCGCTTTTGCCGTTTCTTGTTGCACGCGCAGCACGTGCGCCGCTGGCATGGCAGCGGGTGCGAGCAAGCCAAACCAACTGCTGGCCTCAAACCCGCGCATCGCTGCACCACCGGCTTGTTCTACAGTGGGTGCATCAGGCAAGGCACTGGAGCGCGCATTGCTCGTCACAGCCAATGCCCTGAGCTTGCCACTCTTGATTTGCGGTAATGCCGAGGGCAGATTGTCAAACATCACATCCATGCTGCCGCCCATCAAATCAAGCAGCGCAGGGCCTGAGCCGCGATAAGGGAAATGCACCATGTAGGTCCCGCTCATGCTTTTAAAGAGCTCGCCAGCGAGGTGAATCGATGTGCCATTGCCACTGGAGGCCATGTTGAGCTTACCGGGATTGGCCTTGGCATACGTGATGAAATCCGCCACAGAATTGATATTGAGCTTGCGAGCAATATCTGCATTCATCACCATCACATTGGGCACATACGCCACCACAGTGATCGGTGAAAAATCTTTGACGGGATCAAACGGCAAACTGGGATAAAGCGATTTGTTGATCCCATGGGTGCCCACTGTGCCCATGAGGATCGTGTGGCCATCGTTGCTCTTGGCCACCAAATCCGCGCCCACATTGCCGCCCGCTCCTGCGCGGTTTTCGACGATGAAAGATTGGCCGAAAGCCTTTTGCAACTCGGGCGCAATCGCTCGCGCCAAGATATCTGTCGTGCCGCCCGCAGCAAAGGGCACCACGATGCGCACCGGCTTGCTCGGCCATGCTTGGGCGTGGGCTGCACCCGTGAGTGCAAGCTGCATTGCTACAGCCATCACTATGAAAATAATAGCACACCGCGCAATATCTATGCCGGCAATCGGCCTTTTTTGCTTTAAAAATGAGTAAAAAGACGATGTCATAGTTTAGTCTCCAATATTCCTGCGCGCCGCGCTGTTAGTTTGCTGCAAATGCATCACGACCGCCTTACAGGTTTGCCCTAAGCGAATGCCCAGTGCATGAGCTGCTTCATTTGCATGGCTGATGATGCCCTCATTGAGCGTGCTCTGCGCCACGCCAATGCAAGCGCTTGTGTGTGCCACACAGCATGCAGCCAAGCCCTGCGTTTGCAGCCAAGCTAAGCCCGCGATGCCCGCGCGATCCTTGCCGATGCCTGCATCGTTGAAGATGCTGAGCGCAGGGCGAGCGAGTGCTGCAAACCGTGCTGAGCTGATTCCGCCATGTGAGCCACTTACTGCCAAACACGTTTCGTCTCGCGAAGACAATTCGGTGATGGAGTCAATCAAGCGCAGCATGGGCATATGGCAATAAGTGTCGCGCAGATGCTGTGCGATGCACACTGGTAAACACCCGTGTCATCACAGCTCCAAAAAAAAGGCCACCCCAAGGTGGCCAGATTCGAAGACTTCAGCAATCATCAATCGGCATACACGCCTGCTGACTTGATCACCGGTGCCCATTTGGTAATCTCGCTGGCAACAAAGCGCTTGTGCTCCGCCATCTCAACGCGCTTATCGGTGAAGATCACAGCACCCAGAGCCTCTTGCTTTTTGATGAACTCAGGATCTTTCAATGCCACTTGCAAAGCATCATTGATTTTTTTCTGCACGGCGAGTGGCGTGCCTTTAGGGGCATACAGGCCGTGCCAAATGCCGACTTGGAAATCCTTCACGCCAGATTCTTGCAGCGTCGGTAAATCCTTCAAGGCCGGTGTTGTCAACCGCTTGGCAGTCGTCACGCCGAAAGCCTTTACTTTCTTCGCCTCAATCTGGCCGGTGGTGTTTGTCGTTTGATCACACATCAGATCCACCTGACCGCCCAGCAAATCGTTCATCGCAGGCGCTGTGCCTTTGTAAGGCACAGTGGTCATGTCCACACCTAGGGCGGACTGGATCAGCATGCCACACAGATGCGATGCGGACGCAATGCCAGCGTTAGCAAGATTGATCTTGCCTTTGTTGGCATTGGCCCATGTGCGCAGCTCCGCAAAATTGTTTGCTGGCAAGCTGGCGCGGCCAATGAGCGTCATTGGCACTTCGTTGATCATGCCGAGATACTCGAAATCCGTTTGCACATTGAAGGGCAAATTGCGAACCAGCGTAGGAAACACGCCCATTGAGATGTGGTGCAGCAAAAGCATGTGGCCGTCAGGCGTGCCCTTGGCCACTTTGCTGGCGCCAATCAGGCCGCCGGGCCCGCCGGCTGCGTTGTCCACCACAACGGTTGCGCCGAGCGGCTTGGCAATCGAGAACGCTAAATCGCGAGCCACACGGTCTGTCGGGCCGCCCGCAGCAAAAGGCACGACGATGGTGATTGTCTTGTCTTTGATCGGGAAATCTTGCGCAGCAGCTGGCATGGCGCTGAGCGCAGTGGCCGCAGCGGCGGCGAGCAAAGTGAAGCGACGATTCAACATAAGATTCTCCAAAATTAAGCGATGAGTGAAATAGTAACGCGTGCGGCAACCCTAGAGCCTACGTACTTACCACTCCCACCTAGGATTTACCCCGAATTTTCCCTTATGAATCATGGGCTTATCGCTATATATCGCAAAGCCATGAGCATCTAACAACTTTGTATTGGACGACTGCACACTGTATGCCTACAGTCCAGCCTTCTATGAAAAATATCGCCTTGTTTCTTGCCTGCTTTGTGTCCGCCCTGCTTGCATCGCCCGCGCACGCTGGCCAAGCTACTGCGGTGAGTGCAGATGATGCGCATACGGCGCTGGTGCAGGGCGCATATGTGGTGGATGTGCGCGGCATCGAAGCGTTTGCCCAAGGGCATTTGGCGCAAGCTGCATCTTTGCCCGCCGATGCTGCACAGTTGCCGTTGCAGCAATTGGCCGCTTTGCTGTCGCAAGCCGGCATCGACACCTCACGCACCATGCTCGTGATGGGCGATGCCGGGCAGCCACAAGCGCAAGCTTTGTGGCAGCGCTTGGCAAGCGTCACATCAGGTCGCGTGCTGTGGTTGGTGGGCGGTGTACAAGAGTGGCAAATGCGCGGACATGCGCTCACAGCAGCCGTAGCCGCACGCCAACGCGTGCCACAGTTTCTTGTGGCGTTTGATGCAGCATCTGATGCGCCTGCCCATGCATCGCGTATGGCCGGCAGCCGTGTGCGCACCAGCGCACTGCTGGAGCGCGATTTGCCGGTTCAACTGGCCTTAAACTGATTTTTGAGACTCTTTTGAGCACTTTGCCGGCGTATTGATTGCGCGGAGTGCTATTGTTTTTATAGTTATCAGAGTTTGATGCTCGCATAGCGCCGCTCAAGCACGCGCTGCGATTTTTTGATCAAGAGCTGCTCAGACCTCAGCGAGCAAACCCAAACAGACTATTGATAACTGCGCGCATCCTCAATCACCTTGCCGTCGTTGGGTAAGCTGCCTATTTGCAAGAGTTGGACGACTGCGCGCAGCTTGGTGATGTCGCGAACTGCCGCTGCGATTTTTTCTTGTATGTCGTTGTTGTGAGAACCTGTTTCTACTTTGAGCACCATCTGATCATTGGCCATCTCACCACTCACCACGAGGCGGGCCCGGGAGATTTCTGGGAATCGCTTAACGACCTCGGCCACTTGCCCCGGATGCACAAACATGCCACGAATCTTCGTTGTTTGATCGGCTCTTCCCATCCAGCCTTTGATACGTGTATTTGTGCGGCCTGTGGGGCATGCGCCTGCGAGTACGGCAGACAAATCACCCGTGCCAAAGCGAATGAGAGGATAGATGGGATTAAGGCTGGTCACCACCAACTCGCCCACTTCGCCGTCGGGCACCGGATCGCCCGTGCCTGGGCGCACGATTTCTACAATCACGCCTTCACCTAGCACCAAGCCTTCGCGCGAGGCCGTTTCATAGGCAATCAAGCCCAAATCAGCCGTGGCATAACATTGATAGATGCTCATGCCGCATTCAGTAAACCAATCGCGCAGGCTTGGCGGAAAAGCTTCGCCGCTCACAAGCCCCTTTTTGATGCTGAGCGTTTGCCCGGCTTGTTGCGCTTTTTCTACCAATATTTTCAGGAAACTTGGTGTGCCCAAATAGCCGTCGGGCTGCAGCTCAGCCATCGCCTGCAATTGCTGCTCAGTCTGCCCTGTGCCCGCGGGAAACACGGTGCAGCCGACCGCATGCGCGCCGCTTTCCATCATGTACGCGCCGGGCGTCATGTGGTAGCTGAAGCTGTTGTGCGCTAAATCGCCTGCGCGGAAACCTGCGGCGAATACTGCGCGGCCTGCGCGCCAATAGTCAGGCGCCTTGCCTTCCGGCTCGTATATTGGGCCGGGGCTGGCGAAAATGCGGCCCATATTGCGCTCGCTGGTCTTAAGCAGCAAGCTGCTGAATCCCCCAAACACATCACCGCCCCCGCCCTGAGCCATTTTTTCGCGCGAAGCCTTTTGGCGCTCATGCAATTCGGCTTTACGCGTGACAGGCAAGGCGGCCAATGCAGCGCGGCTGGCGATTGCAGCGGCGTTCACGTCTTTCAAAATTTCAGCGAACGCCGTGGTGCTTTTCTGCGCGTGTGCAATGTGCGCAGGCAACGCTGCCATGAGAGCGGCTTCGCGCGATGCAGCATGTCGCGTCTCCAGTGCATCGAAAAAATCAGCCATACTGAGATTCCTGCCAAGTGTTGTTTACTATGAATTCAATAGCGCTCTGCGCAGTAAATACGCCGGCTAACCGTTGATTTCTCTTTGATTTTTGATAAAAAAAGCGGATAGAGCAGGATGAATAGGCTGTTCGCGAGCGCGTGGCCCCTATGCCAACCAGCGCTTCCTGCGTTTGTAGCTCTTCGCATCTTTGAAGTTTTTGCGGCCACCGCCCTCTTCGCCATCCGCAGATTTACCCACGCCAAGATAAAACTCTTTCACATCTTCATTCGAGGCGAGATCAGCCGCCTTGCCATCCATCACGATACGGCCCGATTCCAAGATGTAGCCGTAATCGGAGTAGCGCAGCGCCATATTGGTGTTTTGTTCGGCGAGCAAAAAGGTCGTTTTCTCTTTCTGGTTCAAATCTTTCACGATGTTGAACACTTCTTCCACGATCTGTGGCGCTAGGCCCATCGAAGGCTCATCGAGAAGCACCATCGTTGGGTTGGCCATCAGCGCGCGGCCAATCGCACACATTTGCTGCTCGCCGCCTGAGGTGTAGGCTGCTTGTGATGTGCGGCGGGTTTTCAGGCGCGGAAAATAGTTATAAACCTTCTCCAAATTCGCCGCGATCTGCGCTTTGCTTTTTACGGTGTAGGCGCCGGTGAGCAAATTCTCTTCAATGGTTAAGTGAGCAAAGCAATGCCGCCCTTCCATCACTTGCACCACGCCGCGCTTGACCAAATCAGCGGGCGTGAGATTTTCGATCCGCTCACCGCGCAACTCGATGCTGCCTTTGGTGACTGCGCCACGCTCGCCTGAGAGCAGATTGCTCACTGCTCGCAGCGTCGTCGTCTTGCCTGCGCCATTGCCGCCCAGCAGCGCCACGATGGAGCTTTGTGGCACTTGCAAGCTCACGCCTTTCAAAACCAAGATCACGTGGTTGTAAATGACTTCGATGCCGTTGACATTTAAGACAATATTGCTAGCTTCAGCAGTGGTGGGTGTGGTCATAAAAGAACCTTGCTTCAAATGCAAACGCTGCACGCAGCGCTTGCATTTGAAGATGAAAAGCCTTGCGGCCTTCCATCATTCAAACTAACGCATCAAGAGCCACAATCGCTGGCTTCGCGGCGTGAGAGCTTTTTCTCTGTACCGTAACGATCAGCCGAAGCTTTCACGAGCGGGCGAATGATCGCGTTATCGGCTTGCAGCCAATCAGAAGACCATGTGAATTTCGCGCCATCCCATGTGTGCACACGAGCCCAAGCTGAGCCCATGTGATCGGCGCAGCTGGTTGATACCGGGCGCATCACGCCTTTGAAGCCGAGTGCATCCAACTTGGCTTGCGTCAAGTTCAAATTCTCATAGCCCCAGCGTGCTTGCTCGCCCGTCACCGGCTTGCCTTTGCCAAAGCGCTCTTGTGCTGTGCGCGCGCCTTCCACAGAGAGCATCGCGCCCACCACCCCGCGCATGTAAAGCACTTGGCCCACTTCCTCTTTCGGGCCTGTGCCAGCGCCCTTGCCATGCACTTTAGCCAAGATGTCCTTCACCACATCAGATCCCGGCTCTGCGCCATGCTGCATCATCACCGCGCTGTAGCCCTTCGCTGCTGCGCCCACGTCTTTCAAATCTGGCTCAGCGCCGCTCCACCATGTACCAAACATTTGCTCGCGCGGATAGCCTTTGGCCACCGCTTCTTTGATGGCAGTTGCAGTCATCACGCCCCAAGTCTGCATGACAACGTAATCCGGGCGCTGCTGGCGAATTTGCAGCCAAGTAGCACCTTGCTCCACGCCAGGCGCAGCCACGGGGAACGGAAGAATCGTGAAGCCATGCATGGCTGCGCGTTCATTGATGATGGGCAGCAGCTCTTTGCCAAACGGGCTGTCGTGATAGACCACGCCAATCTTCTTGCCCTTCAATTTGTCCCAGCCGCCGGCTTGCTTGGCCACGTGTTGCAAGACCGTATCGCCCGCGACCCAATAGTGGCCAATCAACGGGAAATTCCACTTGAACATATTGCCATCTGCGGCATCGCTGCGGCCATAGCCTGAGGTGATCAGCGGAATTTTGTCAGCGGGCACTTTTTCAGTCAGTGCAAAAGTGATGCCGGTGGAGAGCGGCTGAAACACCGTTGCACCGCCATGCTTGCCCTTCAAGCGCTCATAGCACTCGACGCCGCGGTCGGTGGCATATGCGGTTTCGCATTCTTCAACCAGCGTCTTCACGCCATTGATGCCGCCGCGCTCATTGACGAGCTTCATGTAATCCCAATAGCCGTTAGCAAACGGTGTGGCATTCGGCGCGACGGGGCCGGTGCGGCCGGTCAGGCTGGGGAAAAACTGTACTTTTTCTTGCGCAATTGCTGAGGTTGATATAGCCGTGGCGCCGAGCGCTGAAGCCGCCACCAAAACGGCGGCTGTGATCTGACGAAGTTTCATTTGAAGTCTCCTGAAAAAAAGAATGAATACACAAACATTTCAACGCTCACCAATTTGAATCAGCCTAGGTGTTTGCGAGCACGCCCAACCTGGCCATTTTTTAAAACTCTCAATTCGCCTTTAATGCAGCCTTAGTGTGGAAATGGCCAAATCCGCAGCTTCTGTTTGCCCAAACTCCAAAGCCTCGCCAGCCCATGCGGCTCCACGATCAAAAACCACACAATCAGCGCGCCAAAAATCATAATCTCGCTGTGCGCGATGCCCGCTGTAGAAATCGTCACGCCAATTAACCCACCCAAAAATGGTAAAAATTGATTCAGAAAAATCGGCAAGATCACAATAAACGCCGCGCCAAAAAAGCTGCCCATGATCGAGCCCATGCCGCCAATGATTACCATGAAGAGCAATTGAAAGCTGCGATCAATATTGAAAGCCGCCGGCTCCCATGAGCCCAAATACACAAAGCCCCACATCGCGCCCGCCACGCCCACGATGAAGCTGCTCACCGCAAAGGCCGAGAGCTTGGCATACATCGGGCGAATGCCGATCACGGCCGCCGCCACATCCATATCCCGAATCGCCATCCACTCGCGGCCAATCGCTGAGCGCACCAGATTTTTAGCGAGCAGCGCAAACACGCAGACCATGCCGAGGCAGAAGAGATACTTATCGACAGGAGAGTTAAGGCTCCAGCCCATCACGTTCATATCTGCAACGGACACAGAGCCCGATGTGGAATTGTTCGTGAACCACTTGATCCGCAGAAAAGCCCAATCGCAAACGAACTGCGCAGCAAGCGTGGCCACAGCCAAATACAGCCCGCGAACGCGCAAGCTCGGAATGCCGAAAAACACACCCACCACGGCTGCGCACACGCCGCCCAAAAGAAGTGCGGCAATCAGCGGTATGCCATCTACGCGAACAAAAAAGTTATAAGCCGCATACGCGCCCACCGCCATAAAAGCGCCCGAGCCCAACGAGATCTGCCCGCAGTAGCCCACCAAAATATTTACGCCAATCGCAGCGAGTGAGAGGATGAGGAAAGGCACCAAAATGGCCTTAAACATATAGTCGCTGGCAAACATCGGCACAGCGAGGAAGGCGAAGAGCAACAGCAAAGCAATGCCATAGCGATCTTGCGTGATGCCAAAGATTTGGCTGTCAGCGCGGTAGCTGGTTTTAAATTGGCCGTTTTCTCTGTAGAACATGATTTTTACGATAAGTGGGTACGACTAGGTAACGCGAAAAGCGCTAAAAAGACGCGAAAAACGCTGAAAAAGAGAAAAGAGAATCAGCTTTTTTTGAATCCATTTTCGCGATTTTTGGATTCAACTTTCGCGTTTTTCGCGATACATACCTTGTTGGTTGATTGCTCATGTGTTCACTATCTCAAACGCGGTCAATGATTTTCTCGCCAAACAAACCTTGCGGTCTGA
>JAYUSD010000234.1:0-14690 GCA_043755865.1 Variovorax sp.
CCTGTGCTGCGAAAATCGGCAGCCGCAGCAACCCCAACCCTCGCGGCCTGTTTGCTACTCAAAAGATCATCGTTCGCAATGGGTAGCAAAAGGCAACAATATTTGCGCTCTACGATCCCGGGATTTCCGCGCCAACATCCGGCCTGTGGAAACCGTATTCGGGCGGGCGATTTTCGCAGCACAGGGTTCAAAACCGCGAAGCGGTTTTTATTCAATATTTAAGGTGACAGGTGTCGCCACTTTCCCGAGCAGGGTACATGAGCCCGCCCGAATACGGCTTCCACAGGCCTTAGCCGCGCAAACAATGCAAAGAGTATTTTTCAAGCAAAAAAAGCTATTAGCCGGCATATAACCTGCGTAAGGCGCTATCAAAAAAATAGCGCCTTAGGTTTCCCTAAGTCGCTATTTTCGAAACATACTGAAAAACAGGTTACTCGGCACACGCACAGATTTTCGGCCCGAGTAATGTGTCTTTTTAGTTAAGCTAATTTGCCATAGGCCGTGCATACGCTATCCATCACAGTCAAGATATTTTCACTCACTGCCCACACACTACTGGAGCTGCCAGCTGTAGCTAGATTTTTACTGTTTATCGCCGTCTCGACCAATACCCACTGGTTGTTTGCAAGTTCGATTTGCGCCTTAACAGCTGCGCTTGTCTGCGGTGCTGCGAGCAAAAACGCTTTACCTTCAAGATAAGACTTCACTGAGCTTTGAATCTCATTTGTCGCAACATCAGTTTGTACGCCCCAATTTTTGAGGAAATAATTTTTTGACAAGCGCTGCGAAAGCATACGCACACTACCCGCCACATCCTGCAACTTGGAAGCAGGTGTTTTAGCCAAGATTTGTAGCTGGTTAGAGCCTGCACCAGACAAGTCAAACACAGCTTTGTTCAGAGTAAGGATGTTAAGCGCTCCGGCTTTGCTGGGGGCTTTACCGATCAACTCAATTTTGAGATCTGTCCAAGCTAAGCTCAGATCAGCGTAAGTTTTTTTGATTGCAGGCGTGGAGGCAAATGCTTTTTGCTCAAACAGCAGACGATCAAATCGTTGCACAGAATTGTCCAGCACCTTCTGCGCCTCCGCTTTGCGAACATCAAGGCCGATCGCAAAATAAGCTTTCGCCGCGCGTTGAGACAGCATAAAAAGCGCTTCTGATTTTTCAATTGCGTCGGGCAACGAGCTAATTTGCGAGTAGCTGCTTTGAGTGGCCAATAACAAACTCATTGGCACGCTAGCTGCCAAGAGCGAAGGCGTTTTTAGAACAAGGCGTCTTTGGAGTGAAGTCATGGTGTGAACTTAAAAATGATTTGATCAACTGATCAACAAAATAATGATCTTACATATTAAAACACTTATTTGCAGAGCGTTTCGCCAAATGTTCACGCAATGCGCCTAACGGTTGATGACTGTCTACAGATGGCGTCGTTGTGCGAGTGCATTAAAGGCGGGACCGAAAAAGCTTCATGGAGAGTTTCTTTTTGGTTCAAGCGACTACGAAGCTTGGGGCTGCTAAGTTTGCCGCACGTACGCTACTCGCGAGCTTGGCGACACCTGTCTCCAGCGATGAAATAAGAAGACGCTGAAGCGTTTTCTTGTGCTGTGCTGCGAAAATCGGCAGCCCCAGCAATACTAATCCTCGCGGCCTTGTCAGCCACTCAAAAGAACTTCGCTCGCCGATGGTGGCTATGGCACACAATTCTCGCGCTCTGCTGTCCAAACGCTCGCACGCTAACAATCAGCCTGTGGGAACCGTATTCGGGCGGGCGATTTTCGCAGCACAGGGTCGAAAACGCAGCGCGTTTTCTTACATCGTTACAGGCGACGGGTGTCGCCACTTTCCCGAGCAGGGTACATGAGCCCGCCCGAATACGGCTCCCACAGGCCTAAGCCAAGCAAACAACATCAAGAACGCTTTTTCAAGCAAAACAGGCACTTCGCCGGCGCATTACCTGCGCTGAGTGCTCACAAAAAAATAGCGACTTAGGTTTCCCCAAGTCGCTATTTATGAGAGAGAAGAAAAGCTGCTTACGCTGCTTCTGTCGTCTCCGCTGCACCGCCCGTAGCTTCCGCCAATTCAACGGCCTCCGCATCCGCAATAGCGCGGCGCTCAGCGTCGTCCATGGCTTCGCGGGCTTTGCGGGCTTTGTGATAGGCCATGCCGGTGCCGGCTGGCACCAAGCGGCCCACAATCACGTTTTCCTTCAGGCCACGCAGCTCGTCGCGCTTGCCCATGATGGCAGCCTCAGTCAGCACACGAGTGGTTTCTTGGAACGATGCTGCCGAGATGAAGCTATCTGTCGACAGCGACGCCTTGGTGATACCGAGCAGCAGATTGGTAAACGTCGCTGGCAATTTGCCATTCGCGCGCAACGCGTCGTTGGCATCAAGCAGCTGTGAGCGCTCAACTTGCTCGCCTGCGATATAGCTTGAATCGCCCACGTTGTCGATCACCACACGGCGCAGCATCTGACGAACGATCGTCTCGATGTGTTTGTCGTTGATCTTCACGCCTTGCAAACGATAAACATCTTGCACTTCGTTAACGATGTAGCGAGCCAACTCTTCCATGCCCAACAAACGGAGAATGTCTTGCGGATCGGCTGGACCGTCCACCACGTTTTCGCCTTTGTTGACCACTTGGCCCTCGTGCACCAAGAGATTTTTCTCTTTCGGGATCAACTCTTCCCAGACTGTGCCTTCTGGATCGGTGATCTGCAAGCGAATCTTGCCTTTGGTTTCTTTACCGAAGGAGATCGTGCCGGTCATCTCAGCTAGGATGCCTTTGTCTTTCGGTGAACGGGCTTCAAACAGCTCAGCCACGCGTGGCAAGCCGCCGGTGATGTCTCGGGTTTTCTGGCCTTCGACCGGAATACGTGCGAGCACCTCGCCTGGACCTACGTCTTGGCCATCGCGCACCTGAATCAGCGCACCGATCTGGAAGCCGATCGTCACCGAGTGATCTGTGCCGGGGATTTTGACTTCTTTGCCAGAGGCATCGATCAGCTTGACCTGCGGACGAACCACCTTGGTTGCACCACGGCGCTTCGGATCGATCACGACCAGCGTAGACAAACCGGTAACTTCATCAAGTTGCTTGGCAACCGTCAGGCCTTCTTCGACATTCTCGAATTTGGCTTGACCTGCAAACTCAGTGATCACAGGGCGCGTCAGCGGATCCCAATTGGCCAAGATTTTGCCAGCCTTGATGGTCTCATCTGCTTTAACAGCCAATACCGCGCCATACGGCACTTTGTGGCGCTCGCGCTCGCGGCCATTGTCATCAGCGATGATGATCTCGCCGGAGCGAGAAATCACGACCAACTCTTTCTTGGAGTTGCTCACGTAGCGCATCGTGCTGTTAAAGCCAATTGAGCCTGCGCTCTTGGCTTCAACGCTCGAAGCGACTGCTGCACGCGATGCTGCACCACCGATGTGGAAGGTGCGCATGGTCAGTTGCGTGCCTGGCTCGCCGATGGATTGCGCTGCAATCACACCCACAGCCTCGCCCATGTTGATCAAGCCACCCCGGCCCAAATCACGGCCATAGCATTTAGCGCACAGGCCATAACGGGTTTCGCAGTTCAGCACGGTGCGCACTTTGACTTCATCCACACCAGCAGCTTCGATCAAATCGATCTCGTCTTCTGAGAGCAAGAAGCCAGAGGGCACGATCACAGCGCGTGTCTCGGGATGAATCACATCGTCAATCACGGTGCGGCCCAAGATGCGATCACGCAGAGATTCAATGGTTTCGCCGCCTTCAACGATGGCGCGCATGATCTGGCCATTTTGCGTGCCACAGTCATCTTCAATCACCACCAGATCTTGCGTCACATCCACCAAGCGGCGTGTGAGGTAGCCTGAATTTGCAGTTTTAAGCGCCGTATCAGCCAAGCCTTTACGTGCGCCGTGTGTCGAGATGAAGTACTCGAGCACGTTCAAGCCTTCACGGAAGTTGGCAGTAATGGGCGTCTCGATGATCGAGCCATCCGGCTTAGCCATCAAACCACGCATACCCGCTACTTGGCGAATCTGAGCGGCAGAGCCGCGAGCGCCGGAGTCGGCCATCATGTAGATGGAGTTGAACGACTCTTGAATCACTTTTTTGCCATGACGATCCGTGGTCTCTTCTTTGGAGAGCTGGGCATACATCACTTTGGAGACTTCGTCTCCGGCTTTGCCCCAGATATCCACCACTTTGTTGTAGCGCTCGCCGGCTGTGACCAGACCGGAAGCGTATTGGTTGGCGATCTCTTTGACTTCCGTCTTCGCACGCGCAATGATGGTGTGCTTTTCTTGTGGCACGAGCATGTCGTCGATAGCAATCGAAATACCTGCACGCGTGGCCAAACGGAAACCGGCTTGCAGCAGTTTGTCGGCAAACACCACGGTCTCTTTCAAGCCGCACTTGCGGAAAGAGGTATTGATCAAACGAGAAATTTCTTTCTTCTTGAGCGCTTTGTCGATGTTCTCAAATGGCAGGCCCTTGGGCAGGATTTCTGAGAGCAGCGCGCGGCCCACCGTGGTGGAACGCAGGACAACGCCGCTTGTAAATTCACCGGTGATTTTGTCTTTGGTAAATTCCACCAAACGCACATTGATACGTGCGGTGATTTCCACAGAACCCGCCTGCAAGGCCCGCTCCAACTCAGCCAAATCGGTGAAGGTCATGCCCTCGCCGATGCCGTTGGTGCGCTCACGCGTGGCGTAGTACAAGCCGAGCACCACGTCTTGCGACGGGACGATGGAGGGCTCGCCAGAGGCTGGGAAGAGCACGTTGTTCGATGCAAGCATCAAGGTGCGGCATTCCATTTGCGCTTCCACAGACAACGGAATGTGCACAGCCATTTGGTCGCCGTCGAAGTCAGCGTTGAATGCTGAGCAAACGAGTGGGTGCAACTGGATGGCCTTGCCTTCGATCAGGATCGGCTCGAAAGCTTGGATGCCTAAGCGATGCAAAGTCGGTGCGCGATTGAGCATCACAGGATGCTCGCGGATCACTTCTTCCAAAATATCCCACACGACTGGCGTGCCAGATTCGACTTCTTTCTTGGCCGCCTTGATGGTGGTGGCAATGCCACGCGCTTCAAGTTGCGCAAAGATGAATGGCTTGAACAATTCGAGCGCCATCAGCTTGGGCAAGCCGCACTGATGCAGTTTGAGCGTTGGGCCCACTACGATCACCGAGCGACCGGAGTAGTCCACGCGCTTGCCCAGCAAGTTCTGGCGGAAACGACCGCTCTTGCCTTTGATCATGTCGGCGAGAGATTTCAATGCACGTTTGTTAGCGCCCGTCATGGCTTTGCCACGGCGGCCGTTGTCCAGCAAGCTGTCTACGGATTCTTGCAGCATGCGCTTCTCATTACGCGCGATGATCTCGGGCGCTTTGAGTTCGAGCAGGCGGCGCAAGCGGCTGTTGCGGTTGATCACGCGGCGATACAAATCGTTCAGATCGGAAGTTGCAAAGCGGCCACCATCCAGCGGCACGAGTGGGCGCAAATCTGGCGGCAGCACAGGCAGCACTTCCAGAATCATCCATTCAGGTTTCATGCCTGATTTTTTGAATGCTTCCATCACTTTGAGGCGCTTCGCATTCTTCTTGATCTTGAGCTCAGAGCCTGTCAAGTCGTTGCGCAGCTTCTCGATTTCAACATCGAGCTCTAAGCCTGCCAAGAGTTCTTTGATGCCTTCCGCGCCCATCTTGGCTTGGAATTCATCGCCGTATTCTTTCAGCTTGGCATCGTAATCATCTTCCGTCATGATGCTGAATTTCTTCAGCGGTGTCATGCCGGGATCTGTGACGACGTATGCTTCAAAGTAAAGCACGCGCTCGATATCGCGCAGCGTCATATCAAGCACGAGGCCCAAGCGCGATGGGAGCGATTTCAAAAACCAAATGTGAGCGCAAGGCGCAGCCAAATCGATATGGCCCATGCGCTCGCGGCGCACTTTAGCTTGCGTCACTTCCACGCCGCATTTTTCGCAGATCACGCCACGGTGCTTCAAGCGCTTGTATTTGCCGCACAAGCATTCGTAGTCTTTGATAGGGCCGAAAATTTTGGCGCAAAATAAACCATCACGCTCGGGCTTGAAGGTGCGGTAGTTGATCGTCTCGGGTTTTTTCACTTCACCAAAAGACCAACTGCGGATTTTCTCTGGCGAGGCAATACCGATGCGAATCGCATCGAAATGCTCGTCAGGTGTGAACTGCTTGAATAAGTCGAGTAAGGATTTCATGTGTCTGTTTCCTTTGCCGATTAATTACGCTCAAGTTCAATGTTGATGCCCAAAGAGCGAATCTCTTTGACCAAGACATTGAACGACTCAGGCATGCCCGCCTGGATGGTGTGCTCGCCCTTAACAATGCTTTCGTACACCTTGGTACGGCCTTGCACGTCATCGGACTTGACAGTTAACATCTCTTGCAGCGTGTAAGAAGCGCCATAGGCTTTGAGCGCCCACACTTCCATCTCGCCAAAGCGTTGACCACCAAATTGCGCCTTGCCGCCCAGCGGCTGCTGAGTGACCAAGCTGTAAGGGCCCGTGGAGCGTGCGTGCATTTTGTCGTCCACCAAGTGGTGAAGTTTCAGCACATGCATATAGCCCACGGTGGTGGGACGCTCAAAGCGCTCACCGGTGCGGCCGTCAGACAAGTAAGCCTGAGTGCGAGTGTCGGTCAAGCCTTTGATCTTCGCGATGTTTTCTGGGTAAGCCAGTTTGAGCATCGCGCGAATATCTTCTTCGGCTGCGCCATCAAATACGGGGGTTGCAAACGTTGCGCCGCTGGCAAGGTTGTGCGCCATCTCTTGAACGTTGTCGTCAGACAACTTGGAGAGATCTTCCTTGCGCCCAGAGGCGTTGTAGAAGGCTTCCATGTATTTGCGCAGCTCAGCCGATTTGGCCTCGGCTTGCAACATATCGCCAATGCGCTGGCCGATGCCTTTGCCAGCCCAGCCCAAATGCACTTCAAGCACCTGACCGACGTTCATGCGCGATGGCACGCCCAGCGGGTTGAGCACAATGTCGCACGGCGTGCCGTCTGCCATGTACGGCATGTCTTCCACAGGCACGATCTTGGAGACCACCCCTTTGTTACCGTGACGGCCGGCCATCTTGTCACCCGGCTGTAAGCGGCGCTTGACTGCCAAATACACCTTGACCATTTTGAGCACGCCTGCTGGCAACTCGTCGCCTTGTGTAAGTTTCTTGCGCTTTTCTTCAAAGGCAAGATCAAAGCTATGGCGCTGTTGCTCAATCGCATTTTTGATGGATTCGAGCTGAGCAGCCACATCTTCATCGGCAGGGCGAATATCAAACCAGTGGTATTTCTCCACCGAAGCCATGTACGCTTTGTCGATTTTGGTGCCTTTGGCCAGCTTCTGAGGGCCACCATTGGCGACCTTGCCAGTCAAGAGCTTTTCGATACGGTCAAACGCATCGGCTTCCACAATACGCAACTGATCGTTCAAATCCAAGCGGAAGCGCTTGAGCTCGTCATCAATAATTTGCTGCGCACGCTTGTCGCGCACGATCCCTTCGCGCGTGAAGACCTGCACATCAATCACGGTGCCTTGCGAGCCCTGATCCACGCGCAGTGAAGTGTCTTTCACATCGCTGGCTTTCTCGCCAAAGATGGCACGAAGCAGTTTCTCTTCAGGCGTGAGCGTGGTTTCACCCTTGGGCGTAACCTTGCCCACCAGCGTGTCGCCGGGTTGCACTTCTGCGCCGACGTAGATGATGCCCGATTCATCCAAACGGTTGAGTTGCAACTCAGACAAGTTGGGAATATCACGGGTGATCTCTTCCGAACCCAGCTTGGTGTCACGCGCCATCACGACGAGCTCTTCAATGTGGATCGACGTGTAGCGGTCTTCCGAGACGACGCGCTCGCTGATCAAAATCGAATCTTCGAAGTTGTAGCCGTTCCATGGCATGAAGGCCACGAGCATGTTTTGACCCAAAGCGAGTTCGCCGAGGTCGGTGGATGCGCCGTCAGCCACCACATCGCCCTTAGCAATCTTGTCGCCACGTTTGACGATAGGACGCTGGTGGATATTGGTGTTTTGGTTGGAGCGCTGGTATTGGATCAGGTTGTAAATATCTACACCCACTTCACCGGCCAACGCTTCTTTATCATCCACGCGCACCACAATGCGGCTGGCATCGACGTAGTCAACCACGCCACCACGATTTGCGGTGACGACGGTGCCTGAGTCAACTGCGGCAACGCGTTCAATACCTGTACCAACGAATGCTTTTTCAGGACGCAACACAGGCACCGCTTGACGCTGCATGTTCGCGCCCATCAACGCGCGGTTGGCATCATCGTGCTCAAGGAAGGGCACGAGTGAAGCCGCCACAGAGACAATCTGCGCTGGCGACACATCCATATATTGAATGACTTGCGCGCCCACGAGCACAGATTCGCCTTTGTCACGGGCAGAGATCAGCTCGCCTGTGAGTTTGCCGTCTTTGTCGAGCACCGTGTTCGCCTGAGCGATCACATACTTGCCTTCTTCAATCGCAGACAGGTAGTCGATCTGATTGGTGACCTTGCTATCAATCACGCGGCGATACGGCGTCTCAATGAAGCCGTATTCGTTCAAACGTGCATAGAGTGCCAGCGAGTTGATCAGGCCAATATTCGGGCCTTCTGGCGTCTCAATCGGGCAGACACGGCCGTAATGCGTGACGTGAACGTCGCGCACTTCAAAGCCAGCGCGCTCCCGTGTCAAACCGCCGGGACCAAGTGCAGAGACGCGACGCTTGTGCGTGATCTCAGACAGCGGGTTGGTTTGATCCATGAACTGCGACAACTGCGATGCGCCAAAGAATTCTTTCAGTGCGGCAGAGATCGGCTTTGAGTTGATCAGATCGTGCGGCATGAGCGGCTCTTGCTCAGCTTGACCCAGACGCTCTTTCACGGCTTTCTCAATACGTGCGAGACCCGTGCGATACTGGTTTTCAGCAAGTTCGCCCACGCAACGCACGCGGCGATTGCCAAGGTGATCAATATCGTCGACTTCGCCACGGCCATTGCGCAAATCCACAAGGATTTTCACCGCAGATAAGATGTCTTCGTGAGACAGCACCATCTCGCCGGTTGAACCTTCACGGTTGATACGCGCATTGAATTTCATGCGACCCACGCGTGACAAGTCATACGTGTCTGGGTTGAAAAATAAGCGATGGAAGAGCGCTTGCACAGCGTCTTCTGTCGGCGGCTCGCCAGGGCGCATCATGCGATAAATCGCCACGCGCGCTGCCATCTCGTCTTGCGTCTCGTCAATGCGCAAACTTTGAGAAATATAGGCGCCTTGATCAAGTTCGTTGGTATAGAGGCATTGCACATCTTGCACACCAGAGGCGCGCAATTTTTTCAGCAAGACTTCAGTCAGCTCATCGTTGGCCTTAGCCACGATCTCGCCGGTTTCTTGGTCAACGATATTGCGAGCCAGTACACGGCCTACCAAGAAATCTTCAGGCACGCTGATGTGCTTCGTGTTCGATTGCTCGAGCTCGCGTGTGTGCTTGGCAGTAATGCGCTTGTCTTTGGCAATGATGACTTTGCCGCTCTTGTCGGTGATGTCAAAACGAGCAACTTCGCCGCGCAGACGCTCAGCCACAAATTCGAGTTGTGCTCCGCTGTCCATCAATTTGAAATTATCGAACACAAAGAAGTTGGCAAGGATCGCTTCGGGCGACATGCCGATGGCTTTGAGCAAAATCGTCACCGGCATCTTGCGGCGGCGATCCACGCGGAAATACAGCAGGTCTTTTGGATCGAATTCAAAATCGAGCCAAGAGCCACGGTAAGGAATCACACGCGCAGAAAAGAGCAGTTTGCCCGAGCTGTGGGTTTTGCCTTTATCGTGTTCGAAAAACACGCCAGGGCTGCGGTGCAGCTGAGACACGATCACGCGCTCAGTACCATTGATGATGAAGGAGCCTTTGTCGGTCATGAGGGGCACTTCGCCCATATAGACTTCTTGCTCTTTCACTTCTTTGACCACCTTGGATTGCGAAGTGGAAGATTCACGGTCATAAATGATCAGTTGCACACGGGCACGCACGGCGGAGCCGAACGACAAGCCGCGAGTCTGACATTCGCGCACATCAAAGGCGGGTTTGGCTAAGTTGTATTCGAGAAATTTCATCTCAACAAAACCGTTGTGCGACACGATGGGGAAAGCAGCTTCAAAAGCAGCTTGCAAACCTTCGTGAACACGTTTGGTAGGGGCAACGCCTTGCTGCAAAAAGAGCGTATAAGCGTCTTTTTGCATTTGCAAGAGGTAGGGCACTTCCAGCACCGCTTCGCGAGTACCAAAACTCTTGCGAATACGTTTGCGTTCAGTGTAGGAATAGGTCGAAGTTTGGGCCATGAGATCTCCAGGGGAAGTCTTGGCGACTGGCAAGTTGCACTCGTACATACGAGCACAACCTATCTTGGCGGCTGGCCACTACCAGCCGTTGGCAGACAGCGTTGCTATTCATAAGCAACACCCGAGCCAAGCGGTCTTCTGCAGTCACGTCAGAAGACACACAAAACAACTGAAATCTCAGCAGTTTTGTGTGCGCTCTGAAAGCGCACGAGGCTAGCAGATGCCAGCCTGTTTAAAACGCAATTGCGGCGTAGCGAGCAGGAGTCAGTTTGCTGGGAGAAGCGCAGCCGTACTTCAGTACGGTGAGCATCGCAGCAGCAAAAGGGCCCCGCGCAGTAGCCGTAATCCGTTTTACTTCAGTTCGGCCTTAGCGCCTGCCTCTTCGAGCTTCTTCTTAGCAGCTTCAGCATCAGCCTTTGGAATGGCTTCTTTCACGGTCTTTGGAGCGCCGTCAACCAAATCTTTGGCTTCTTTGAGGCCCAGACCGGTGATTTCGCGCACGGCCTTAATAACGGACACTTTATTAGCGCCAGTTTCAAGCAGCACGACGTTGAAATCGGTCTTCTCTTCCACCGCAGCGGCTGCACCACCACCGCCAGCTGCAGGTGCAGACATTGCTGCGGCGCTTACGCCAAACTTCTCTTCAATGGCTTTCACCAAATCGTTGAGTTCCATGACCGTCATGCTGTCGAGTGAGGTCAAAAATACGTCTTTATCAAATGCCATGATATTTTTCCTTGAATTTAAATTGTTTGATGAAGGGTGGTTGCATGCGCTTTACGCGGCAGCAACAGCGCCTTCTTTTTTCGCCGCCAACGCGCCCAGCACAACGGCTGTACGCGAAATGGGGGACATCAGCAAACCGCACAATTGTGCGAGCAACACTTCTTTGGATGGAATGTTAGCCAGCTGCTTGACCGCATTGACGTCTAGGATTCTTCCTGCGAACACACCACCACGCAACACCAATTTTTCATTGGTTTTGGCGAAGTCAGCGAGCACTTTGGCTGCGCTAACGGCGTCTTCAGAAAATCCATAAATCAACGGGCCCGTCATCTGCTCTGACACGACCTCGAAGGCACTTCCGACCACGGCGCGACGTGCCAGTGTGTTTTTCAACACGCTCAGGTTCACGTTTTTGCTGCGGGCATCAATGCGCAACTTGGTCATGTCAGCCACCGTGATACCACGGTATTCCGCCATAACAAGCGTTTGAGCTTTTTTCGCCAGTCCAGTCACCTCTTCGATGACGGCTTGTTTTTCACTGCGATTCAGACTCACGCGTCTTACTCCTTGAATATGTGATTTTTACGAGTCGTAGCCATCACGCCATAAATTCAGCGATCAACTGTCAAACTGTTCAAGCCAAAGCTGTTCAAATTTTTCAGTGGAACCGCCATCTGCGTTGGCTCGCATCTTTCGATGCAGATTAAGTTGAAATCTTCGAGAAGCTTTCAACACCAACGGTCTTCAATGGCCTGAAAGGTTGCAAGTTTGTTAAAACTTGCAAGCCTCTCAGCCCACCATAAACTGCTCACACCAGACTTGTCGTGAGCAGCTTTTCTCTACATCAGGCCGCGAGAGACTGAATGTCCACGCGGACACCCACACCCATCGTGGACGAGACGGCTAATTTCTTCAAAAACACGCCTTTGCTTGAAGCAGGCTTGGCCTTGTTCAGAGCATCGACGAGTGCAACCAGATTGCCTTGCAACTTGGCAGCATCAAAGGAGCGGCGGCCGATCGTGCTGTGCACAATGCCGGCTTTGTCAACACGGAACTGCACCTGGCCGGCTTTTGCATCGCGCACAGCCTTAGCCACATCTGGAGTAACCGTACCAACCTTCGGGTTAGGCATCAAACCGCGTGGGCCGAGGATCTGGCCGAGCGTACCAACAACGCGCATCGCGTCAGGCGCAGCAATCACGACGTCAAACGGCATGTTGCCGGCTTTGACCATGGCAGCCAAGTCATCCATGCCAACAATGTCTGCACCAGCGGCTTTGGCTTCTTCAGCTTTTGCGCCTTGGGCGAACACAGCGACGCGCTTGGTTTTACCCGTGCCGTTGGGCAACACAACCGCGCCGCGCACGACTTGATCAGATTTCTTCGCATCAATGCCGAGCTGCACAGCCACATCGATGGATTCATCGAACTTAGCCGTGGCTGCTTTTTGCACGATGCCCAAAGCATCACCAATGGCGTAAAGCTTATTGGTATCGACCAAGCCGACTTGCGTTTTTTGTTTCTTTGTGAGTGCCATGATTACAGCCCTTCCACCGTCACGCCCATCGAGCGCGCAGATCCTGCCAATGTACGAACGGCAGCATCAATGCTGGCAGCATTCATGTCCTTGATTTTGCCTTTAGCGATTTCTTCGAGCTGAGCGCGGGTGATCTTACCGACCTTGTCCACGTGTGGCTTCGCTGAACCTTTGTCGAGTTTGATAGCTTTCTTGATCAAGACGGTAGCTGGTGGCGTCTTGATGATGAAAGTAAAACTCTTGTCTGCAAACGCTGTGATCACCACAGGCAATGGCAGACCCGGCTCCATGCCTTGGGTCTGGGCGTTAAACGCCTTACAGAATTCCATAATATTCAAACCGCGCTGACCCAATGCGGGTCCGATGGGTGGCGATGGATTCGCCTTACCAGCCGGCACTTGCAGCTTCACGAAGCCGACAATTTTCTTTGCCATGTTTTTTCCTTACGGGTAATAGCGCCACTGAGTGGCTCCCCGAGGCACCAAGATTCATAAAACTCAAAAAAATTTGCTTTATGGATCGTTGATTCAATTAGCAGCTCTTTGATCTTTGATCGCGCAGAGCTGAAAGGCGCGAATTTTTGCAAACGTTGTTTAGGTTTTTTCGACCTGCGCAAAATCCAGCTCAACAGGTGTAGCGCGGCCAAAAATAGTGACCGACACGCGCACTTTGCTTTTCTCGTAATTGACTTCTTCGACCGTGCCGTTGAAATCTGTGAACGGGCCTTCTTTGACTCGCACATATTCGCCCGAGGTAAATTCCACTTTATGACGCGGCTTCTCCGAGCCATCTTTCATCTGATCAACAATCTTTTGCACTTCGGCTTCAGAAATCGCTACGGGGCGATTGCGTGCACCGCCGACAAAGCCCGTGACTTTACTGGTGTGCTTGACCAAATGCCAAGACTCATCATCCATCGCCATCTCAAGAAGCACATAGCCGGGAAAGAACTTGCGCTCCGTCGTTTTGCGCTGGCCATTTTTCATCTCGACCACTTCTTCCGTGGGCACAAGGAAACGACCGAATTTAGCTTCCATGCCGGCGCGGTTGATGCGCTCCATCACGTTGCGCTCTACGGCTTTTTCCATGCCGGAATAAGCTTGAACCACATACCACTGCATGCCAGCAGCAGGCGCATATGATTGCGCCGTCTCGGGCTCAGAGCCTTCAACTACGGCAGCTGCAACAACTTCTTCGTGTAGCTCAGACATTATTTTCTCCAGCCCAACAAGAGGTCAAAAATCGCCCACTCAAGTGCTTTATCGGTCAGCCACAAGAACAGCGCCATGATTACAACGAAAGCAAAGACGTAGGCCGTCATCTGCATGGCCTCCTTGCGAGCGGGCCAGACCACCTTTTTGGCTTCGCGAACCGCATCACGGCCAAAGGCCACGAATTCTTTGCCCGATTCAGACGACACAAACACCACAACAGCTGCGACGAAAGCTGCAATCAACGCACCCCATTGAGCCAACGCCCCTTGCTTGGTGAGCATGTAGAAACCCACGATGCCGGCAATCACAAGCAAGACAGACACAGCCAGTTTGGCTTTGTCGGCGCCGGTGTTTACGGTTTCAATTTGCTCAGCAGCCATGTTTTACTTCACTTTTTTGCCCAGTTTTCACTGAACTCTTTAAACAGATAAGCCCGGAGCGGTGCGCCGGGCTGTTTTCTAGGACTTTGCCAACAAAACTCTTGAGAGTTTGTTGGCAGGGGCGGAGGGCCTCGAACCCCCAACCCTCGGTTTTGGAGACCGATACTCTGCCAATTGAGCTACGCCCCTACAGTCCTAAACTTTTACTTAACAATCTTCGCCACCACGCCAGAGCCAACCGTGCGGCCACCCTCGCGGATCGCAAAGCGCAGACCTTCTTCCATCGCAATCGGGTTGATCAGCTTGACGCTGATCGACACGTTGTCGCCGGGCATGACCATCTCTTTATCCGCTGGCAGCTCAATCGCGCCCGTCACGTCCGTGGTGCGGAAGTAGAACTGGGGGCGATAGTTGTTGAAGAACGGTGTGTGACGGCCACCTTCGTC
>JAYUSD010000235.1:0-34756 GCA_043755865.1 Variovorax sp.
TGATTGAAAGCACGCTCCCATACGTCATCCAGATCGGGCAATACTCGGGCACTGCGAGAATTGCGCTTAAGCGAGAGATGATCAATGTAGCGAATCGGCTTGCTGCCCCAGCCGCGCGGCAGCGCAATCAACGCTTTGAGTTCCGTATCAAGCTCGGGCAAGGGGTGCATAAAATTTTTGCGAGTGGTCGCTGCAATACGAAATTGCAAAACACCTGCATGCGGGTCTCTGCGATCGGGCATCAAGCCCAGTGCGATGATGCGCGACAAGCGTTGGCTTAAATCTTCACCCAAGTCAGCGTGCGGCATCAAGATGGCCATTAACTGCTTGTCTAGACGCGCCACCATGTCTTGCGCACCTGTTGCTGAGCGCAAGACACGCACACTGCGTTTGAGCAATTGCTCCAATGTCTCATGATCACTTGGCTTGGTCATCAATTCAATGTAAGCCACAGCCAATCCTTGTGGCCGAGCCTCATTGCTGTGCCAATCGAGCAACAGCCGGCTTTGAAAGGCCTCTTTTGTGGCAAACCCCGTTAGCGGATCTGTAGCAGCCAATGCTTTCTCACGCGATTTTTGGCCATGGCGCTCGCGGGCAAACCATTGCAAGGCCAGCCCCAGCGCGAGCACCTCAAGCGTTGCGGCATAGATCACCAAGCTGTATGACCATTGGCTGGGCTGCAGCAAGCCCACGCCTTGCATGACAGACAAGACAATTGTGATGAACAAAGGAATAAAAGCCATCAACCATGTCAATGCAAGCTTGCTGCCACGGCGTGCGCCAACGACCATCATCGCCGCCGAAAGCCCCATGGTGATCACCATGGCGCCCAGTGTGGCGAAATAAAACTCACGCCAATAGGCGGTAAAAATAGGGAAGCTGATGGCGAGCAAGAGGCACATCACACAAAGAATATGCAACGCAAGACGCCACAGTGGGCGCTGGATATGCGCGTTGTTGAGTGCCATTGAAAATTTCGTGACGCATATGCAGCTGAGCAGGATAAAAAACAAAACAGCCGTACCCGCCCAATACCCGCCCACAGGCCAGAGCACATGTTGCGCCACGCCAGCATGCGTGGCGCAGCTAAGCGCTGCACACACGGCATAAGCGCTGTACCAAGCGTAAATGCTGTCTCGGTGCAGCCACGCCATGGCGGCCGAGATAATCGCCACAAGAAAAATCGCGCCGAAGCCAAAGCAGTAAAGCACCAAAGAGAGTAAATCACGGTCTTGCAACGCGTTGGCTTGTGCTATTTCTAGATTCAACGTCACGGGGGCCAAATGATCCAACTGAAGATACATCACCATCTGCTGCTCGCCCCGCCATGCGCCTTGGCCAGGCTGCGCGATATTGAATTTTGGATACAAGCTGCGGATCGTCCACGCTGAAGGCTCAATAAATTCCCCGCTGATCTGCTCGCTCCACGGCGCATCGCTTTTGCTGGTGGCTGTGTACACGCGCACGATGTCTAAAAAAGGGATGGGCAGTGCCAAAACAGCACTTTCAAGCGGCTGAGGCTGCGATGCGCTGGCCTTGAAATGCAGGCGCAGCCACACGCTGCGATACCATTGGCCGTGAAATACGGTCAGACTGTTGTGAGCGACAAATGCACCCGCCTTTCCTGACTGTACTTCAGGCAATGTCAACCCGGGCGGCACGTTGTGCAGCACCTCCAATTTCGTCAGCTCGATGCCAGCGGATGGCACGCTAGCCAATTGCGCGTGTGCTGGCGCAGCGCTGATAGCGAAAGCGCACCATGCCAGCGTAAGCAACTCTACAAACTGTAGAGCGCGGCGTGAGGAGACAATCATGTTTTGCACAAGGTGAGAGAATATACCCATGAGTATTACCGCAGAAATTGATCAGCATGACGGCCTGTTGGCCGACGACACCAGCCGTGAAAGTATCACGCGCGCAGCTTTTGAAAACAACAAGCTAGAAAAACGATTGTGCCGCCAAGTCGGCCAAGCGATTGTGGAATACAACATGATCGGCCAAGGCGACCGTGTGATGGTGTGCCTCTCGGGCGGAAAAGACAGCTTCACCTTGTTGGATATCTTGCTCAAATTGCAAGCGCGTGCGCCGATTGATTTTGAGATCATTGCGGTGAATTTGGATCAAAAGCAGCCGGGCTTTCCTGCCGACGTGTTGCCTGCGTATTTGCAGCAAAAAGGAGTGAAATTTCACATTGAAAATCAAGACACGTACTCCATCGTGATGGATAAGATTCCTGAAGGCAAAACGCTTTGCTCGCTGTGCAGCCGTCTTCGCAGGGGAATTTTGTATCGTGTGGCTGATGAATTGAAATGCACGAAAATTGCATTGGGCCATCACAGGGATGACATGTTGCAAACGCTGTTTCTCAATATGTTTTTCGGAGGCCGCTTGAAGGGCATGCCGCCCAAGCTGCAAAGCGACACTGGCAAACACATCGTGATTCGCCCGTTGGCCTATGTGGATGAGCGCGATATCGTGCGCTACTCAGATTGGCGGCAATATCCGATCATTCCTTGCAACCTCTGCGGTAGCCAAGAGAATTTGCAGCGCAAGCAGGTGGGCAATATGTTGCGAGATTGGCAGAAAAAGTTTCCAGGCCGCCTAGACAATATGCTCCACGCGCTGCAAAACATCGTGCCCTCGCATTTGATGGATTCGAAACTTCACGACTTTAAATCGCTCAAAGCAACTGGTGTCGCTTCTACCGATGGCGATAAGGGGTTTGACCATGAATCATTTGACAGTACGGATGAGCCCTGCGGCTCATCAAACAGTGGCTCCGGCGACGATGCGGCATCGCATGTCATCCGCTTCGTCTGAAAGCACGGTTTTTAAGTATTTTAGGCAGTTAGCCGGCGTATTGACTGCGCGGAGTGCTCTCGTTTTAATAGCGATCGTTACGGGCGCAGTGCTTGCGGGCTGTTCGGGAATGCGCATCGTGGACAGCCAAGTCGCCGCATTTTCCAAGCTCGATGCGTTGCCAGCACCAGCGACTTGGCGCTTCGAGCATCTTCCTTCGCAGCAAAGCCTCTCGGATGTGCAGGCTGCGCGGCAGCGCAAGCTAGAAGCTATTGTTGCGCTAGAGCTGGCGAAATTTGGCTTCATGCCGCAAGCCGAAAGCATGGATTCAGCTGCGAAATACAGTGTGCAGTTAGCTGCTCGCATCCAGCGCTTGGAGCGCGGGCCGTTCGATTCGGGTGACGAGCCTTGGGGCGTTCGAGGTTATGGCTGGGGCTTGCCCGGGCGCGATTATGTTGTGACAGGCCAAGGCCGCGTGATTTATCTGCCGGCATTTCACAATATGCCGCAGCCTTGGTATGTGCGCGAGGCCTCTTTGATTATTCGCGACACCGCTGATGGCAAAGTGGTGTACGAGACCAAAGCGCAGCACGAAGGCCGCTGGGCAGATGACGAGGCTGTGTTGCCGGCGATGTTTGCCGCTGCAATGCAAGGCTTTCCGAAGCCGCCCCAGGGCAAGCGCTTGGTCAACATTGAGATTCCGCGATGATCAGTTATTTCAGCGAAACGCATGCGCTACATGCGCCAGAATTTGAGTTTTATCGGGGGCAGCGCGTGCCGTGTTTTGAGACAGTGGCGCGCGCTAGCTATGTGCATGAGCAGTTGCTCGCGCGCGGGCACACAGTCCGAGCGCCCGATGCCGATAGCATGCCTGTGCTCAGCCAAATCCACAGCGCGCGCTATTTGAATTTTTTGCAAACCGCTTGGGCGCGGTGGCTGGCGCTGGACGCGGTCAATGTGACTGCGCAACCTTTTCCCTCAGTGTGGCCGGTGCGCTCGCTGCGCAGTGACGTGCAGCCCGACAACTTTATTGCGCAGCTTGGCCTCTACAGCATGGACAACGGAACGCCCTTGGTGGCCGGCACGTGGGCAGCGGCCAAAGCGGGCGCCGACGCCGCAGCGAGCGCGGCGCGGGCTATTGCCAGCGGCGAGCGCGCTGTATTTTGCGCAACCCGCCCGCCGGGCCACCATGCGGGTGCAGATTTTATGGGCGGCTATTGTTTCTTAAACAATGCTGCTGTAGCCGCGCAATCTTTGCTCAATCAGGGCATGAAGCGCATCGCGATTTTGGATGTGGATTATCACCACGGCAATGGCACGCAAAGCATTTTTTATGAGCGCTCGGATGTGTTGTTTGTGAGTCTGCATGGCGATCCGCGCACGGAGTTTCCTTTCTATCTTGGCCATGCGGATGAGGGCGGCGCAGGTGCGGGGCTGGGTTTCAACTTGAATCTTCCGCTGCCGGCGGGCACCTCATCGCCCCAATGGTTTGATGCCCTAGAGCTAGGCTGCCGGCGCGTGGCTGGGCTCGATGCGCAGGCGCTGGTTGTTTCTCTGGGGCTGGATACCTACGCTGGCGATCCGATTTCTAAATTCTCTCTGCAAGCTGAGGATTTCACGCGCCTAGGCGCTCGCCTTGGCAGCATGAGCCTGCCCACGATTTTCATCTTGGAAGGCGGCTACGCCACAGACGCGCTCGGGCGCAATGCGGTGAATGTGATCGAGGGATTTGAATCTATTGCATGAAGCGCGGTACAGTTGTGATATGCAAAATACTCAGCAAAAAATTCAGCACAACTCCTTAGAAAGCGCTACCCGAATCACCGCACTGCGCCATGGGGAGACGGCATGGAATGTGGCCACGCGCATCCAAGGCCAGCTGGATATCAGCTTGAATGACACGGGCCAATGGCAAGCCAAACAAGCGGGCACGGCGCTGGCCAGCGAGAGCGTAGATGCGATTATCAGCAGCGATTTGGCCAGGGCCTACGAGACGGCGCTGGCTGTGGCCAAGCATCATGGCTTGGCGGTGCAGATTGATCGCGATTTGCGCGAGCGTGAATTTGGCAGCTTTCAGGGAAAAACCTTTGCCGAGATTGAAGCGCAGATGCCCGAGCAAGCCTTGCTGTGGCGCAAGCGCGTGCCCGATTTTTCGCCCGGCGGAGGTGAGTCGTTGCTCATCTTTCGAGAGCGAGTGGCGCAGTGTTTGCGCCGGCTAGCGGCTCAATATGCTGGTAAACACATCATTGTGGTGAGTCACGGCGGCGTGATGGATATCATTTACCGCGAAGCCACCAATCTCGATCTGCAAGCGCCGCGCAGTTGGCAGCTGGGCAATGCCAGCATCAACCGCGTGCTCTTCAATGGTGAGCATTTCAGCTTGGTGGGCTGGAGCGATACCAGTCACTTAACGGTAGATTTGACAGTGGATTTAGCCACTGGCTTGGATGAAGCGCATGCGTGATGTCTCATACCTGAATGCGCTGATCGGTCAGAGCACAGCCATGATTGATACACCCGCTTTGGTGATTGATCTGGATGCGATGGAGCGCAATCTTGCACGCATGCAAGCCTACGCGAATGCGCATGGCGTCAAGCTGCGGCCACATGCCAAGATGCACAAATCTGCCGAGCTTTCTTTGCTGCAAATGCAAGCGGGCGCTGTGGGCGTGTGTGTGCAAAAAGTCTCTGAGGCGGCAGCTTTGGCAGCTTGCGGTGTGAGTGATATCTATATCAGCAATGTCGTTACGTCGCTACACAAATGTGAGCAGCTAGCGCATATTCTATGCCGGCGAGAAGGCCAAAACACTTTAAAAATGACGCTTGTCGTGGCTGCAGACAGCTTGCATGGGATCCGAACGCTCGCACGCGCGCTTGAGCGCATTGCGCCGGGCTGCGTGGTAGATGTGTTTGTTGAAATTGATGTGGGGCAAGGCCGCTGCGGTGTTGAGCCTGGCGGTGCTGCGGTGGCGCTTGTGCAAGAAATTGCTCTGCATCCGAGTTTGCGTTTTGCAGGTTTGCAGGCCTATCACGGCAGGGCGCAGCATATGCGCAGCGCTTCAGATCGGCGCGATGCAATCGGGCAGGTGATTGCGAAAGTGCAGGCCACGAAAGCCGCGTTGCACGCTGTAGGTTTGGACGTGCCGCTCGTCACAGGCGCTGGCACAGGCAGCTTTGTTCATGAGGCCGCAAGCGGCGTGTTTGGTGAGCTGCAAGCAGGCTCGTATCTTTTCATGGATGCAGACTATGCCGCCAACGAGATGGATCAAGGCATGCCGCGCTTTGAACATGCGTTGTTTGTGAAATCGCAAGTCATCAGTCGGCAGTTGACTTCAGCAGATGATCGCGCTGTGGTGGATGCCGGTCACAAAAGCCATGCGATTGATACTGGCTTGCCCACCATTTGGGCAGGGCACGGCGCGGATTGGCAATTCTTCAACGGTGGTGATGAACACGGGATTTTGCGCGGCACTGCCTTGCCTTCTCTTGGCGAGACGGTGTGGTTGATCCCTGGGCATTGCGATCCGACGGTGAATTTGCATGATGCGATGGTGGGCGTGCGGGGTGGGTTGGCTTCTGGCTGGGTCGAAAAAATCTTACCAGTGACGACGCGCGGTTGTTTGCATTGAGCGCGATGACTGGCGGCGCAACTTTGACCGTTGCTTAAGAAGTTCTTCAGCCTGCAAATAAATCCTGCGCCGATTTCGGTGGCATCACGCCCAAATGCCGATAAGCAGCCAGTGTTGCCACGCGCCCGCGCGGGCTGCGCTGCAAATAGCCTTGTTGAATGAGATAAGGCTCGATCACATCTTCAATCGTGTCGCGCTCCTCGCCGATGCTTGCGGCGATGTTGTCTAGGCCCACAGGCCCGCCGTCGAAGCGGTGAATCAGGGCTTCAAGTAGTTTGCGATCCATCACATCGAAGCCTTGAGGGTCAACATCAAGCATGGCCAGCGCCCGGGAGGCAATGTCTTGCGTGATCGTGCCATCGCCTTTCACATCCGCATAATCGCGTACGCGGCGCAGCAGGCGGTTGGCGATGCGGGGCGTGCCGCGTGATCGACGGGCGATCTCTACGCCGCCGTCGCCTTGAAGCGGTGCATTCAGCAAGCTTGCACTGCGCGTGACTATTTTTGTCAACTCTTCGGTGGTGTAGAACTCCAGCCGCGCCACGATGCCAAAGCGGTCGCGCAGCGGATTGGTGAGCATGCCGGCGCGGGTGGTAGCGCCCACCAGCGTGAAAGGCTGCAAATCCAGCTTGATCGAGCGCGCCGCTGGCCCTTCACCGATCATGATGTCGATTTTGTAGTCTTCCATTGCGGGGTAGAGAATTTCTTCCACTACTGGGCTTAAACGATGAATCTCATCAATAAAAAGCACATCGTTTTTTTCTAAATTCGTGAGCAGTGCGGCCAAGTCTTTCGGCTTTTCCAGCACCGGCCCGGAAGTCTGCCGCAGATTCACGCCCAACTCATGCGCCACGATGTGCGAAAGCGTCGTCTTGCCTAAACCGGGCGGGCCAAAGAGCAGCACATGATCGAGCGCCTCACCGCGTTTTTTCGCTGCGCCAATAAAAATCTCCAGCTGCTCACGGATTTTGGCTTGGCCGACGTAATCATCGAGCAGCTTAGGCCGCAAAGCGCGCTCAATCGCTTCTTCTTGCGGGGAGGCAGGCGCAGCCGAGATGACTCTTGGTGCTGGTGCGAAGTTGTCGGTTTGGATGGTCATGGTGATTGCCTCTTGAGCTCCATCACTTCGCTAGATTTGCTAAATCCGATAGCTGAAAAAAATTCGGTTGCACCTTCGCGTCCTGTGCGCAAAGTCCAAGTCACGGTTGGGCTGCCATAGCTCATCACGGCCTGAATCAGTGCTTTATCGATCCCTCGTCTTCTGAAGTGAGGATGTACAACCAACATAGAGATATAGCCGTTGCTCAAGCGATCAGTGAGTGCTCTGACAAATCCGATGACTTGCCGATCATTGACGGCAACCAATACTTGCGGGGAGTTGTCGCACAGCATGCGAAAGTGAGCCTCGTCACCAACGCAATGAAACCAACCGTTATCTGCCAGTAGTCTTTGCGCTGCGTCATATTCGCTGAAGTCAATGTCTCTAACGACGAAGTTCATGCATTCACCAATCCAATAATGTCGTTGAGTTCTGCGCACACGAGTTTGAATATTGGCTCTTTGACTTTTCCCCAGCTGTGCGGGCTCGCGCCGCGCAGCAGCCAGTCAAAACTCTTGGGTTGGTTGCAGATGATGTAGCTGGCCTGGCCCGTGGCTTTGCTGTTATCAATCGCGAACGGATTTGTAGCGTTGTAATCGGCACTTGACATGGGCAGGCCGATGACCATTTTGGTTTTTGCGTTGTAGAGCTTGGGTGACAACACCAGCATGGGATGCAAGTCTTTCATTTCTTTGCCGACTTGTGGACTGAAGTTGATCCAGATGATGTCTTTGCGATCTGGAATCCAATCTTTCAGCACGATCACTTTAGATGTATTGCTCATTGTCTTGCGCCGAACTCTGCACCGACTGGCGCGTCAACCATGAGCTCGCCGCCATGTAGCGCGGGATCGTAAACTTTAAGTTTTTGGGCAAGGGTGGGGCGCACAGGCTTGGCGACCAATTCAAGCCTGCCTTTGCTTAGAACATTGACCTGCAGCGGCGTGTCTGGCGATACGCCCATGGCTTGCATGAGTTGGCGGCTTAAGCGAATGCCGTGGCTGTTGCCCCAAGGGGTGATAGAGATTGTGTTCATGCATTAAGTATATCCGAATGGATATACATTGAGAATGGGCTGGTGACTTTACTGTGCCAACGTCCAGCCGCGCTCGATCATGCACTGCTCGTGAAGCGAGCGGCGGGTTTCTATGGCATTGGAACACCACGCGACATCGCGATTCATGACTTGCAGACCACGATCACCGCGCAGGTCTTGCCATTTGAGTTCAGAAAACGATTCATGCAAACTGGCGCAGCCGGTCAAGAAGAGGGCGAGTGTGCCTAGGAATAGAGTTTGTTTCATAAAAGCATCCTACTTTGCCAAAGCCTTCAAAGCAAGCTTAATTCCCTCACTCACGCCCACATCCTTGGGCAGCGCCTTGAGTGCCAACGTGGCTTCTTTGTCGCTGTAGCCAAGCGCTATTAAGGCTTGCAAGATATCGCTTTGCGCGTCGTTTTGAATGGATGCACCCGCGCCAATGTCTGCGCCGAGTTTACCTTTGAGCTCCAAGAGCAATCGCTCGGCAGTTTTTTTGCCGATGCCGGGGATTTTGGTCAAGCGCGTGGCTTCTTGTAGCGTGATGGCTTGCGCGAGATCTGCGACGCTCATGCCGCTTAAGATGCCAAGTGCTGTGCGCGGGCCGACTCCGGAGATTTTTACCAGTTGGCGGAAGGTCTCCCGCTCTTGATTGGTGGCGAAGCCGAAAAGGATTTGGGCATCTTCGCGCACGACGAAATGCGTGAGTAGCGCGACTTTTTCGCCGAGTGCGGGTAAGCCGTAAAACGTGCTCATCGGCACATCGAGCACGTAGCCTACGCCGCCACAGTCCACCAAGATTTGCGGGGGATTTTTCTCGAGCAGATTGCCTGCGATGCGACCGATCATGACTTGTCTCTTTACGAAGTGGTTTGGCTAGCGCGTAGTGTATTTCTAAACAGTACAATGATACGGTGATTATCAAACATGCTTTTACCCCTGCGAATAACAAACGCCTCGTCAACCTTTGCGGCCCAAATGATGAGCATTTGCGCCGCTTGGAAGATGCGCTGAATGTGAATATTGCGCATCGGCATGAAGATTTTCGTGTGAACGGCGCAAAGAAAGACGCGGAGCGCACGATTGAACTGCTGCAAGCGGCCTATGAAATCGCGAGCAAGCCCATCTCGCCCGAAGTGTGGCAGCTGATGGTCTCGGGCAATGAGCCTACGCTGGACGGCGAAGGCGTTGCGCTCAACACGCGACGCGCTGATCTACGCGCACGCTCTCCAATGCAAGCGCAATACCTGGCGCAAATTGCCGCGCACGACATCAGCTTTGGCATTGGCCCTGCGGGTACCGGTAAAACATATCTCGCGGTGGCCTGCGCGGTGGACGCGCTGGAGAGAAGCGCCGTGCAGCGCATCGTGCTCACGCGCCCTGCGGTGGAGGCGGGTGAGAAGCTGGGCTATTTACCCGGCGATTTGGCGCAGAAAATTGATCCGTATTTGCGCCCACTCTATGACGCGTTGTACGACCTGATGGGGTATGAAAAGGTGCAAAAAGCCTTTGAGCGCCAGCAGTTAGAGATCGCGCCGCTGGCCTTTATGCGCGGGCGCACGCTCAATCACAGCTTCGTGATTTTGGATGAAGCGCAAAACACCACGCCTGAGCAAATGAAGATGTTTTTGACGCGCCTTGGGTTTAGCTCCAAAGCAGTGATCACGGGCGATGTGAGTCAGATTGATTTGCCGGCTGGTCAGCCGAGCGGCTTAGTGGATGCACAGCGTGTGTTGCAAGGCGTGCAAGGGATTGCCATGACGCATCTGACCAGTGCAGATGTGGTGCGCCACGCGCTGGTAGCGCGGATTGTGGATGCGTATGACGCGAAATCTGCGCGACGTGCGGTTTGAAGTGCGCTGCTGATTACTATTAATTTAATAGCACTCTACGCAGTCTATATGCCGGCTATACACCTTTTTCTTTATAAAAATGATCAATTTGCAATTCTCGGATGATCTTGAAGTAGGCACTGAGCTCGCCGTGGTCAAACGCGTTTTAAGCAAAGCCCGAGCGCAGCGCTGGGCTACGCACGCTCTGCGCACATCGCACCAAGCAGATCAAATCACGCTGCGCATCGTGGGCGAATCAGAGGGCCGCGAGCTCAACCGCAGCTATCGCGGAAAAGCCAAAGATTATGCGACCAATGTGCTGACCTTTGACTACCAACGCGCGCCTTTTCTGGCCGCAGACATCGTGCTTTGCGCCCCTGTGATCGCACGCGAGGCCGCTGCTCAAAACAAGCCTTTGGAAGCACACTGGGCGCACCTCATCATTCATGGCATCTTGCATGCGCAGGGTTACGACCACGAGACCCATGCGCACGATGCGAATGAAATGGAAGCGCTAGAGGTGCTGCTCGTGCAGTCTTTGGGCTATGCCAATCCGTATTGAAGCGATCAGCACATGGCACGCCCCAAATCTGCTGACCATCATTTAAAGCGCGATTCCATTCTGGACGCCGCATCTGAGTGTTTTGCGCAACTGAGCTATCCAGCTGCCAGCATGCAAGAGGTGGCGGCGCGGTTGGGGACGAGCAAGGCGCGGATTTATCACTACTACGACAGCAAGGACGCGCTGCTCTTTGATTTGCTGGATCGCTACACGCAGCGCTTGTTGGCCATCATTGGCGAGACGGAAGCCCATGCGCAGCGCAAAAATTTCGGTGACAAAGCAGCTCTGCATGCCTTGATCGAAGGCTTCCTCGTTGAATATGAAAGCTCCGCCACTAAGCACGTGGTTTTGCTGAGTGATACAAAATTCTTGAGCAATGACGCACTGGACAAAACGCCTTCGCAGCGCCAAATTATCTTGCAGCGACAGCGCGATATCGTGAGTGCCTTCACGCGCTTCCTGCGCCGCGCCTATCCCGCGCGCTTCAACGATGCCAACCAAACCGCACTCACGATGATGCTGATGGGCATGATCAACTGGACATTTACTTGGTTGCGTCCAGATGGCCCGATCAGTTACGCCGATTTCGCAAAAGAAGTGGTGGCGACGCTGGAGCGCGGTTTTCAGGTTTGAATCGCCATGCGGCACGCTCTGATACATCTTCAAAGCAAGCATTTTCACATTGCAAATCGCTCCTAAATGATTGAAAACAATCAGGTTTTTCCTCAAAGACTGATTAAAATTTCATTTCACGGAAGCGCCGTAAGCACTTGATTTCATTGAAGTTTTTTTACATTGCACCTTGTGTAAACGCTTTGAATACTGATACAGTGGTGAAAAGTGCATAAATGTGGTGAGTAAATGGTTTGCAAGGGGCAAACCAAGGCTTGAACACCGCAGATTTGCCTTTAAACCCCCGCCAGCCATGTTTACCGGTGCTTCTTCGTTGAGTTTGGATGCCAAAGGCCGCATCGCTGTGCCCACACGGCACCGCGAAACGCTGCTGACCGCCTGTGAAGGCAAGCTGGTTGTCACGCGCAATCACGAAGGCGGTTTGATGATGTTTCCGCAAGCAGCTTGGAATGCGTTTAGCGCAAAAATCGCCCATGTGCCGATGCATCTGCAATGGGTCAAGCGCCTGTACATTGGCCATGCGCAGCCTTGCGAAATGGACGCGACGGGCCGCGTATTGATTGCACCGGAGCTGCGCGCAGTCGCTGAGTTGGGCACCGAGGCTGTGATGCTGGGCATGGTGGATTATTTTGAGATTTGGGATCCGGCCAAACATGCTGCCAAAGAGGCGCTCGATCTGGCGCGCGCTGGCTCGTCCAACAGTGCTGAAGCCTTTAAAGACTTTGTGTTTTAAAGAGGCAACAGGTGGACACATGGCAACACACCACCGTCTTGTTAAGTGAAGCAATCGATTGCCTGCTTACTTCAACAGACGGTCACTATATTGATGCGACCTTCGGGCGTGGTGGCCACACACGCTTGCTGCTATCGCGTTTGAGTGCGCAAGGCAAGGTAACAGTTTTCGACAAAGACCCGCAAGCCATTGCCACGGCGCAAGCCATGCAACAGCAAGATGGGCGTCTGGCCATTGTTCACGACAGCTTCACAGCACTGGCCGATTTACCGACTGCATCGGTGCAAGGCATCTTGATGGATCTGGGCATCAGCAGCCCGCAGATCGACGATCCAGCGCGGGGCTTTTCTTTCATGCGCGACGGCCCGCTCGATATGCGCATGGACAGCACGCGCGGCCAGACGGTGGCTCAGTGGCTGCAAATCGCCTCAGAAAAAGAGATTGAGGAAGTGATCAAAGGCTATGGTGAAGAACGCTTTGCCCGTCAGATCGCGAAAGCCATTTGTGCAAGAGTTGCCGCGGGGCAGGCGCCGCAGCGCACACTGGAGCTTGCCGAGCTCATCGCAGGTGTGGTGCGCACGCGCGAAGGCGGCCAGCATCCGGCCACGCGCAGCTTCCAAGCCCTGCGGATCTTTATCAATCGTGAGCTTGACGATTTGCAAATCGCACTGGAGGAGAGCCTGCGCGTGCTCGCACCGAGAGGCATTCTCGTGGTGATTGCGTTTCATAGTTTGGAAGATCGCATCGTCAAGCAATTTATCGCACTGCATGCAAGAGAAGTTGTCGACCGCAATGATCCAAACTGGATGCTAGCCGGCAAGAATGCTGCGCAGAGTGCTATGAAATTAGAAGCACTGGATCGGATCAAACCCAGTGCGCTGGAAGTCGCCGCCAACCCGCGCTCACGCAGTGCGATCATGCGCGTGGCCAAGCGTACAGGCCAAGGCACGGAGACTGCGCTGTGATGCGGCTCAATCTTGTACTGCTCGTTGGCGTGGTTGCCAGCGCGATGTATCTCGTGCAGGTGCAGTATCAATCGCGCCGCTTGTTTGTGGAAGTAGAAAAAGCGCAGAGCCTTTCGCGCAAGCTAGACACGGAGCGCGAGCGCCTAGAAGTGGATAAGCGCTCATCTGCCACGCCGCTGCGCATAGAAAAAATCGCTAAAGAGCAATTGCAAATGCGCACAGCCACACCCGCTGTCACGCAGTACGTCAAGCAGCCGAAGGCGCAAGTTGCCGCTGCTACGGCTGCATCCGGAGCGAAGCCGTGAATTGGCGCGCCAATCCTTTGAACACCAAGAGCGTGGCCTACTCGGGCAGCGCCAGCCCGTTGCTGGCCAGCAAGACGCCCGTGTGGCGTAGCAAATTTATCGTTGCCGCGGTTGCCCTGGCTTTTGTAGGCCTCGCTGGTCGCGCGGCTTATGTGCAGGTCATTAACAATGATTTTTATATCCGCCAAGGCGAGGTACGTTTCTCGCGCACGCTGGAGTTGCCGGCTAATCGCGGGCGAATTTTAGATCGCAACGGTTTGATTTTGGCCTCCAGCGTGCCATCACCAAGCATCTGGGCGATTCCTGAAGATGTAGAACAAGACAAGGTCAAGCTCGCCCAACTGGCTAAATTACTAGAAATGCCGCTGGCAGATTTAAAAGCAAAATTAGCAGAAGACAGCAACTTCGTTTGGCTCAAACGCCAGATCGACGAAGGTGTAGCGCAGCAAGTGGCAACGCTCGGCATCAAGGGTGTGTACACCCGCAAAGAATACCGTCGCCAATACCCGGAAGGCGAAGCGGCTGCGCATGTGGTGGGCTTTACAAACACCGATGACAAAGGCCAAGAAGGTGTTGAGCTGGCATTCAACAGCCAGTTGGGCGGCAAGAGCGGCACGCGCCGCGTGATCAAGGATCGCTTAGGGCGCGTGGTGGAAGATATTGGCGAGACGGTAGCGCCCACAGATGGCAAAGATATCCAGCTCTCTGTTGATAGCAAGGTGCAATTCTTCGCGTATCAAAAATTACGCGATGCCGTCAATCAACACAAAGCCAAGGCGGGCAGCGTAGTGGTGCTGGATGTGCAAACGGGCGAGGTGCTGGCTTTGGCAAATTACCCCAGCTATGTGCCGGGCAAGCGAAGCAACCTCACACCAGCGCAAATGCGCAATCGCGCTCTGACCGATACCTTTGAGCCGGGCTCCACGATGAAGCCCTTTATTGCTGCCATGGCGCTGGAGAAAAAATGGGTCACGCCAGAGACGCAAATACAAACAGCGCCCGGAAAAATCACGATTGCTGGCGCAACGATCACAGATTCGCATCCGCATGGCGTGCTTACCGTCAATGAAATCATTCAAAAATCCAGCAATGTTGGCACTGTGAAGCTGGCCATGCGCGCTGAGCCACGCGAGATGTGGGAATTTTATTCATCGGCGGGCTTTGGACAAAAGCCGCAGTTGCCTTTCCCCGGTGTGGTGAGCGGCAAGCTGCGGGCGTATAAAACTTGGCGGCCGATTGAGCAGGCCACCATGAGCTATGGCTACGGCCTGTCAGCATCGCTTTTTCAGCTCGCTCGCTCATACAGCGTGTTTGCCCGGGATGGCGAGTTGATCCCCGTGACGCTCACAAAAACTGACAACACCGTCGGCGGCGTGCGGATCATGAGCGAGAAAAATGCACAAGCGGTGCGCAAAATGCTGCAAATGGCTACGGCTCAGGGCGGCACCGCGCCGCAAGCGCAAACCATTGGTTATTCCGTCGGAGGCAAGACGGGCACAGCGCGCAAGCAAGAAGGCAAGGGCTATTCGGATAAAAAATACCGTGCATGGTTTGTGGGTCTTGCGCCGATTGACAATCCGCGCATTGTGGTGGCGGTGATGGTGGATGAGCCGAGCAATGGCAAGTTTTATGGCGGCGATGTGGCTGCACCTGTGTTCTCAGAGACCGTAGCGCAAACTCTGCGCATGCTGGGCGTGCAGCCTGATATGGCGATCAAGCCGCAGATCGTGATTGCCGCAGAAGAGGAGTCGTTTTGATGAGGCGGCTCGAAACTGTTGATCAAGCCGCTCACTGGCTGCGCTCGCATGTGGGCAAAGCAGCCTTGCAGACCGACAGCCGCCGCATTCAAGCAGGTGATGCCTTCATCGCTTGGCCAGGCGCGGCCACAGATGGGCGTCAGTATGTAGCGACTGCATTGCAAGCTGGTGCAACATGCTGCCTTGTGGAATCTGAGGGTGTGCAGGCCTACGGCTTTGATGATGCGAGGATCGCGCAAGTGCAAGGCCTGAAAGCTGCCAGCGGCCTGATTGCGGCAGCCTATTTTGAGCAGCCTAGCAAAGCGTTAGATGTGATCGCCGTAACGGGCACAAACGGCAAGACATCAACCGCTTGGTGGCTCGCGCAAGCGATCAATTTGCTCCGAAAAAGTGAGCAGTCTGCGCAGTATTCTTGCGGGCTGGTCGGCACTTTGGGCATGGGAACACCCGGGAAAATGGTCTCTACTGGGCTAACCACGCCAGATCCGGTGATGCTGCAAGCCGAGCTGGCGCGCTTGCGCGATGCCGGCGCTACAGCCTGCGTGATGGAGGCGTCGAGCATTGGCTTGGCCGAGCATCGCATGGCAGGCACACAAATCAAAGTGGCCATCTTCACCAATTTTACGCAAGACCATTTGGACTACCACGGCAGCATGGATGCTTATTGGTTGGCCAAACGGGCATTGTTTGACATGTTAGGTTTGCAAGCGGCAGTGATCAATATCGATGATCCCAAGAGCGATGAGCTGGTGGCGCATTGCAAAGAGCGGGGCTTGGCTGTCGTTAGCACATCGCAGTTGCGTACTGATGCCGCGCTGTGTGGCAGCACGCCTGAGTATCAAGCCAGCGGTATGGTGTTTAACGTGACTGAAGCGGGGCAAATGCATCGCGTGAGCTGCCCCATGGTGGGCGATTTCAATGCCGCCAATATGTTGGGCGTGATCGGTGGGTTGCGTGCCTTGGGGCTAGATTTGAAGGCTGCGTGCGATGCACTTGCGCACTGCACGCCAGTGCCGGGGCGTATGGAATTGGTCGATGTGACTGATCAGCCGCTGATGGTGGTGGATTACGCGCATACGCCCGATGCGTTGGCCAAAGCGTTGGCAGCGCTGCGCCCGGTTGCGCAAGCGCGTGGCGGTAAATTGTGGAGTGTGTTCGGCTGCGGTGGTAACCGCGATGCATCCAAGCGCGTCCTGATGGCGCAAGCCGCTTTTGCAGGCGCGGATCAGATCGTGCTGACCAGCGACAACCCGAGATTTGAATCACCGCAGGTGATTGCTGATCAGGTGATGGCAGGCTTCAGTGACCAGCGCCCAACACATTCCAACATCTTTTCTGAGCTAGATCGCGAGCAAGCCATACGCTGGGCGGCGCAGCACGCTGCGGCTGAAGATGTGATTTTGATCGCTGGCAAGGGCCATGAGGATTACCAAGACATTGCAGGCATCAAGCATCCGTTTTCTGACCTGACCCAAGCCAAAGCAGCACTCAAGCTGCGTACAACAGGAGGCGCCATATGACAACGTTAAACGTCAATACGTCGATGATGAGCTTGCGCCAAGCCGCCGATTTCCTGCAAAGCCGGCAAATCGCTTGTGAGCTCGTTGGCGATGGGAGTGTGCTGATCAGTCGCGTGCATACCGACACGCGCACCTTGGCTCCGGGAGATTTGTTTGTGGCTTTGCGCGGTGAGCGCTTTGATGCGCACGATTTTTTGCCACAGGCCAATTGTGCGGGTGCTGTGGCAGCGCTTGCTGAGCGCGGTTTGAAGGAAGCGGGTTTGCCCGGCTTGATCGTGCAAGACGCAAAGCGTGCCTTAGGCGAATTGGCCGCAGCATGGCGTGCGCAGTTTGATTTGCCTTTGATCGCTGTCACAGGCAGCAATGGCAAAACCACCGTCACTCAGATGATTGCAAGCGTCTTGAAAGCGCTTAGCCCAGATCACAGCTTGGCGACGCAAGGCAATTTAAACAATGACATCGGCGTGCCGCTTACGCTGCTGCGCTTGCGTGCTCACCATCAGATAGCCGTGATTGAGCTGGGGATGAATCATCCGGGCGAGATTGCTTATCTGTCGGGCTTGACAAAACCGACCGTGGCAGTGGTGAACAACGCGCAGCGCGAGCACCAAGAATTCATGCACACGGTAGAAGCGGTGGCGCAGGAAAACGGCAGTGTGATCAGTGCCTTGCCAGCCGATGGGGTGGCGGTTTTTCCTTCTGATGATGCTTACACAACGCTGTGGCGCAGCTTGGCTGGCGTGCGCGAGCAGATTTGCTTTTCAAATGGTGCGATTCCTGCGGAAATTACGGGGCAGGCCGAATGGTTGGATGCATCATGGCGCGTGCGCCTAGCCACACCCTTGGGCTCAGCGAGCTGCCAACTGCGGATTGCGGGTCGCCATAACGTCAAGAATGCGCTGGCGGCAAGCGCTGCGGCGCTGGGCGCAGGCGTGCCGCTGGCCATGATCGTGGAAGGCTTGGAAGCGTTTGAGGCTGTGAAAGGCCGGTCTCGCGCCTTGCGCATCACCTTGCAAGGCAAAACCTACAACGTGATTGACGATACGTACAACGCCAATCCGGATTCAGTGCGCGCCGCTATAGATATCTTGACCGAATTGCCCGCGCCGCATTTGCTGATTTTGGGCGACATGGGCGAAGTGGGTGATCAAGGGCCTGAATTCCATGCCGAGATCGGTGAATACGCAGCACAGTGCGGCATCGAGACGCTGCTGTGCACGGGAGAATTGATGCGCTATGGTGCTGCCGTCTTCCCGGGTGCGCGTCATTTCGGTGCCTTGGATTCTTTAACGCTTGCCGCCTTGTCAGACTTGCCCCAGTACCGCAGCGTGCTCGTCAAGGGTTCGCGCTCCATGAAAATGGAGCGTGTGGTGCAAGCCATTGAAGCAACCGCGACGACGTCTGCATCTGCATCTAAACAGACGGATTGCGCGCATCAAAATAAGGAGACTGCACATGCTGCTTAGCCTCGCGGCGTGGCTTCAAAGCTTATCGCCAGAATTTGGATTTTTTCGGGTTTTTCAATACCTAACTTTTCGCGCTGTGATGGCGGCGATGACGGCACTCTTGATTGGCTTGTTTGCTGGACCGTGGGTGATTCGCTATTTGGCATCGCTCAAAATCGGCCAGCCGATCCGCGAATACGCTATGCAAACGCATTTGGCCAAGAGCGGCACGCCCACGATGGGCGGCGTGTTGATATTGATTTCCATTGCGATATCCACACTGCTTTGGTTTGATTGGACGAATCGCTTTGTCTGGATCGTGATGATCGTGACCATGGGTTTTGGTGCAATTGGCTGGGTAGACGATTGGCGCAAAGTGGTCAACAAAGATCCTGAAGGCATGCGAAGCCGCGAAAAATTTTTCTGGCAATCTGTCGTGGGGCTGCTAGCTGCGCTGTATCTTGTGTTCAGTATTTCCGAGAGCAGCAATACCCGGGTATTGCAATTGTTTGTCTCTTGGGTGCAATCAGGTTTTGATGTCAATCTACCGCCCAAAGCTGGACTCATGATGCCCTTTTTCAAAGAAATCAGTTACCCGCTGGGCGTATTTGGCTTTGTCATCATGACCTATTTGGTGATTGTGGGTTCGAGCAATGCGGTCAATTTAACCGATGGGCTCGATGGCCTAGCCATCATGCCAGTTGTGATGGTGAGCTCCGCGCTCGGTGTGTTTGCCTACGTGACAGGAAGCGCGGTGTTTTCAAAATACCTGTTTCTGCCCTACATTCCCGGCGCAGGCGAACTCTTGGTTTTCTGCTCGGCTATGGCCGGCGCTGGCTTGGCATTTTTGTGGTTTAACACGCATCCGGCGCAAGTGTTTATGGGTGATGTGGGCGCACTTTCTTTAGGCGCCGCGCTGGGTACAGTTGCCGTGATCGTGCGTCAAGAAATTGTGTTCGCCATCATGGGCGGAATTTTTGTGGTCGAAGCGCTGTCTGTGATGCTGCAAGTGCTCTATTTCAAATACACGAAGAAAAAATACGGCGAAGGCCGACGCATTTTGAAAATGGCACCGCTTCATCATCATTTTGAAAAATCGGGTTGGAAAGAAACACAAGTGGTGGTGCGCTTTTGGATCATCACGATGCTGCTTTGCTTGGTGGGCTTGTCCACATTGAAGCTGCGCTAGGAAAAAACTGTGCAACTCAAGGATATCTCCGTTTTGATTTTGGGCTTAGGCAGCTCGGGCTTGGCTATGGCGCGTTGGTGCAACGCCCAAGGCGCGCAGGTGCAGGTGGTGGATACGCGGGAGCAGCCACCGGGTTGGGCAGAGCTTCAGGTGCAATGCCCACAGGTGAAGTTTCAAGCTGTGGAAAGCTTTTCTGCGGCGTTGATTCAAGGTACAGATATTCGTGCGGTGTGCCGTAGCCCTGGGTTATCTCCTACCAACCTTGCTCCTGTTTTAGAAGCAGCTCGTGCAATGGGTGTGCCGGTATGGGGCGAATTAGACTTGTTTTTGATGGGCTTGCAAAATCTAAAAACGGAATCCGCATCACGACCCGAAGCTCAATCAGAGACCGAATCTGAGAGCAAGACTGAGCTTGAGACTGCGCAGCAACCTCCCTACAAGCCAAAGATTTTGGCGATCACGGGCACGAACGGTAAAACCACGGTGACCGCGCTCACCGGGCAATTGGTCGAGCGAGCTGGCAAAACCGTTGCTGTGGCTGGCAACATCGGCCCCACATTGCTCGATACGCTTGCGATGCATATTGATTCGCAGACGCTACCGCAGGTGTGGGTGCTGGAATTGTCGAGCTTCCAGCTTGATGGCGTGACAGGCTTCACACCCACGATGGGTGTGGTGCTCAATCTCACGCAAGATCATCTGGATTGGCATGGCGACATGGCCGCTTATGCAGCATCTAAAGCGCACATCTTTGGCGCGCACAGCATCAATGCACCACCCATGCTTCTCAATCGCGATGACGCCGCCGTGATGGCCATGCGGCCATCGCTCATCAAAGGCAAGCCGCAGCGCACAGACATCACATTCGGTTCGGATTTGCCGCAGCGCCCCGGCGACTACGGGATAGAGACGGTGGGCGGCATGACATGGCTGGTGCGGGCTTTAGAGGCCGATGAAACGCAGAAGCGCCGCAAAGACGAGAAACAAGAAATTCATTTACAGCGCTTCATGCCCGCCGATGCTTTGCGAATTCGTGGCCGACACAATGCGATGAACGCTTTGGCTGCTTTGGCATTGGCCAGCTCGGCAGGCTGTACCTTGTCAAGCATGCTCTATGGTCTGCGTGAATACCGTGGCGAGCCGCATCGCGTGGCATCGGTCGCAATCATTGAAGGCGTGGAGTATTTTGACGATAGCAAAGGCACGAACGTGGGCGCGACGGTGGCTGCGTTGGCCGGCCTGGGTGCAGAGCGCAAGGTCGTGGTGATTCTGGGAGGCGAAGGCAAAGGTCAAGATTTTTCACCTCTGGCGCAACCCGTTTCCCTTTACGCACGATCCGTGATCTTGCTAGGGCGAGACGCGCCCTTGATCGAGCAAGCCTTGTCCGGCACGGGCGTGCGAATGCTGACGGCAGCCCACATGGAAGACGCTGTGAAGATGGGGGCTGAGCTTGCGCATTCGGGCGATGCTGTGTTGCTCTCGCCCGCATGCGCTAGCTTTGACATGTTCAAGGATTACAAGCACCGTGCAGAAGTTTTCGTGGCTGCGGTCAAGCACCTTGCCGATCATGCCGGCGTGACCATGGTGGAGGGCGCATGAGCGAAGCCGCTGCCCCATCTTTGCTCTCTCGTCTCGCGTTGAAGTTGCGCGGCGTGAAAAGCATGGGCAGGGCAGCCGCAGATGCGCTCCCCGTGCGCACGAGCTATGGCGGCAGCGCTAGCAGTGCGCGGCCGAATGCCAGTGTGATGGGTGTGGATAAGCCCTTGCTTTGGATGATCATCACCTTGCTGATTTGGGGCTTGATCATGGTGTATTCCGCCTCCATTGCCTTGCCTGATAATCCGCGCTTTGCAAAATATACCCACACGCATTTCTTGATGCGGCACATGTTTTCTTTGGTGGTGGCGGTCAGCGTGGGTCTGCTGGCTTTTCAGATTCCAGTGAAAACTTGGGAGAAAGTGGCGCCGTGGTTGTTTGTGGCTTCATTGCTGCTGCTGATCGCAGTGTTGATTCCCGGTATCGGCAAGGTGATCAATGGCGCGCGTCGCTGGATTTCGCTGGGGTTGATGAATTTTCAGCCTTCAGAGCTTGCGAAATTTGCAGTGCTTTTGTACGCGGCTGATTACATGGTGCGAAAGATGGAAGTCAAAGAGCGCTTCTTCCGCGCTGTGTTGCCGATGGCGGTGGCCATTGGCGTGGTGGGCTTGTTGCTACTTGCAGAGCCAGATATGGGTGCGTTCATGGTGATTGCTGTCATTGCCATGGGCATTTTGTTTCTTGGTGGCGTGAACGCGCGTATGTTTTTCTTGATCGCTACGGTGATCGTCTTGGCTTTTGCCATGATGATTTGGCTCTCCGATTGGCGACGCGAGCGGATTTTCGCGTATCTCAATCCTTGGGACGAAAAGCATGCATTAGGAAAAGGCTATCAGCTCTCGCATGCTTTGATTGCGATTGGACGGGGTGAGATTTTTGGCGTGGGCTTGGGCGGAAGTGTAGAAAAGCTGCATTGGTTGCCCGAGGCGCATACTGACTTTTTGTTGGCCGTGATCGGCGAGGAGTTTGGCCTGGTTGGCGTGCTCGTCATCATTGGCATCTTCTTTTGGATCACGCGCCGCATCATGCATATTGGCCGGCAGGCAATCGCGCTGGATCGCGTGTTTGCAGGTCTTGTGGCGCAAGGCGTGGGCATCTGGATCGGATTTCAATCTTTCATCAACATGGGTGTGAACCTCGGCGCGCTTCCAACGAAGGGGCTAACGCTGCCACTCATGAGCTATGGCGGCTCCGCCATCATGATGAATCTGATTGCATTGGCTGTGGTGCTGCGCATTGATTACGAGAATAAAGACATGATGCGCGGAGGCCGACCATGAAGACCGCATTGGTCATGGCGGGCGGCACGGGCGGGCATATTTTCCCAGGCCTCGCTGTGGCTGAGGCTCTGCGCGAAAAGGGCTGGCGAGTGCATTGGCTCGGCGGGCCGCAAAGCATGGAATCACGCCTTGTGCCGCCGCGCGGCTTTGCTTACGAGCAGATCGATTTTTCGGGCGTGCGTGGCAAGGGCATGCTGACCTTGGCATTCTTGCCGCTGCGTTTGCTCAAAGCTTTTTGGCAAAGTATCGGCGTGATTCGCCGCGTCAAACCTGATGTGGTGGTGGGGTTGGGCGGCTACATCACGTTCCCTGCTGGCATGATGGCGGCGCTGTTGGGCAAGCCATTGATCTTGCATGAGCAAAATTCTGTGGCTGGCATGGCTAACAAAGTATTGGCCGGCGTTGCAGATCGCGTCTTTACCACTTTCCCAGCCGTGTTTGCTCAAGGCGAGTGGATCGGCAATCCGCTGCGCCGAGAATTCTTGGAGCAACAGCCGCCGCAAGAGCGTGCAGCTCAGGCCAACGGACGGATGAAGCTTTTGATCGTGGGCGGCAGTCTGGGCGCAAAAGCTTTGAATGATGTGATGCCAAAAGCGTTGGCAGCGCTACCTGTTGATCAGCGCCCGCAAGTAATTCACCAAGGTGGAGAAAAGCAAATCGAGCAACTACGCGCCAATTACGCGGCTGTAGGCGTGCAAGCAGAGCTCACACCTTTTATTGCCAACACTGCGCAAGCGTTTGCCGATGCTGATTTGGTGATTTGCCGCGCCGGTGCATCGACTGTGAGTGAGATAGCGGCGGTGGGCGCGGCGGCCGTATTTGTGCCGTTTCCTTTTGCCGTGGACGATCATCAAACCATCAATGCAAAATTTTTAAGCGATCAGGGCGCTGCGACGCTTTTGCCACAGGCTGAGTTTACGGTAGAGCGCGTTGTGCGATTGCTATTAAATTATGAGCACTCCGCGCAGGTTCTATGCCGGCAAAAGGCCTATTCTTTAAGAAAAATGGATGCCACCGAGAAGGTGGTGCGAGCCTGCGAAGTTTTGGGACAGAAAACAACATGAAACACGCGATCAGAAACATTCACTTTGTAGGTATTGGTGGTGCGGGAATGAGCGGCATTGCCGAAGTGTTGCAAAATCTTGGCTACAAAATCTCTGGCTCCGACTTAAACGATGGCGCTGTATTGCAGCGTTTGCAGGGTTTGGGCATCCAAACGTCAGTAGGGCATGCTGCGGCGCATATTGCGGATGCAGATTGCATCGTCACGTCTACAGCTGTCAAAGACGACAATCCAGAAGTGATCGCTGCCCGTGAGAAGCGCATTCCAATCGTGCCACGTGCTGTGATGCTGGCCGAGCTGATGCGTATGAAGCAAGGCATCGCGATTGCAGGCACCCATGGCAAGACGACGACGACTTCACTTGTGGCCAGCGTATTGGCAGAGGCCGGACTTGATCCGACGTTTGTGATCGGCGGGCGGCTCAACAGTGCAGGTGCGAATGCCAAGCTAGGCTCTGGCCAGTTTATTGTGGTGGAAGCAGATGAATCGGATGCCTCGTTTTTGAATCTGCTGCCCGTGATGGCCACGATCACCAACATTGATGCCGATCACATGGACACCTATGGCCAGAGCTTAGATAAGCTCAAAGCCGCGTTTGTTGATTTTCTGCATCGCATGCCTTTTTATGGTGCGGCAGTCCTTTGTGTGGACGATCCGGGCGTACAGAGTATTCTGTCCCAAGTCGCTCGCCCGATCACGACCTATGGCTTAAATGAAGGCGCGCAAGTGCGCGCCATTAACGTGCAGCCAATGCATGGGCAAATGCGTTTCACGGTGCAGCGGCGTAATGGTGTGACGATGCCTGATCTGGCTATCACCTTGAATTTGCCTGGTGAGCACAACGTGCGCAATGCATTGGCCGCGATTGCAATTGCGACTGAGCTGGATGTGCCTGATGCTGCCATTCAAAAAGCCTTGGCAGATTTCAAAGGCGTTGACAGACGTTTTCAAAGCTATGGTGATGTGCAAGTCAAGCCTGAGAACGGCGGGGGCATTTTCCGCGTGATTGATGATTATGGCCATCATCCGGTAGAGATGGCAGCCACTTTAGCTGCAGCACGCGGTGCATTTCAAGGCAGGCGCATCATGCTGGCTTTTCAGCCGCACCGCTACAGTCGCACGCGCGATTGCTTTGAAGATTTCGTCAAGGTGCTTGGTGATGCAGATTTGGTGCTTCTCAGCGAGGTGTATGCCGCTGGCGAGGCGCCGATTGTGGCGGCAGACGGGCGAGCGCTAGCGCGGGCTTTGCGCGTGGCGGGCAAAGTCGAGCCCGTGTTTGTGGATGCGATTGAAGCCATGCCGCAAGCGGTGTTGGATGCGGCCAGAGATGGCGATGTCGTGATTTGTATGGGCGCAGGCTCAATAGGCGCGGTGCCAGGCAAATTAACTGCTACGCAATTAATAGCAAAAACACCACATAAATAGGAACCAAAGTGCAATATGCTACTAAATTAGGAGCGTATTGCGTAATAATGGCGTGCAATGGCGCTTTAAAAAGATGAGCAAATTCGGAAAAATCGCAGTGTTGTTTGGTGGCACCTCCGCTGAGAGGGAAGTCTCGCTCATGTCTGGGAAGGGCGTGTTGGCGGCTTTAACTTCGCGCGGCATTGATGCACACGCGTTTGACCCTGCTGAGCGAGACCTCTCTGATTTGAAGAAAGAAGGCTTTGCAAGCTGCTTTATTGCGCTGCATGGTCGCCAAGGTGAAGACGGTACGGTGCAAGGTGCACTCGAATTGCTCGGCATACCGTATACCGGCTCGGGCGTGATGGCCTCCAGCGTGGCGATTGATAAGGTGATGACGAAACGCATTTGGCGCTTTGAAGGCTTGCCTACACCCGATTGGCGCATGGTATCGAGCGGCCAAGAAACACGCGATGCATTTGCTGCTCTGGCTGCGCCCGGCCAGCCGATGATTGTCAAACCTGCGCGCGAGGGGTCGACCATTGGTTTGGCCAAAGTCACCGAAGCCGCGCAATGCGATGCGGCCTACCAGCTCGCCTCCAAGCACGATGATTTGGTGTTGTGCGAGCAGTTTATCCATGGTGATGAAGTGACTTGCCCGATCATGGGCGCAGGCGCGAGCGCCCGCGCTCTGCCGGTGATCCGTATCGTCGCGCCCGACGGCAATTATGACTATCACAACTAGTATTTTGGTGAAGAGACGAAGTACATCGTGCCGTGCGGTTTGCCCTCCGGCGAAGAAGAAGCAATTCAAAAAATTGCTTTGCAAGCTTATCGCACGCTAGGCTGCCGGGGCTGGTCTCGGGTGGATGTGATGATTGATGGCCGCACGCGCAAACCGTATTTGCTGGAGATCAACACCTCGCCGGGCATGACAGGCCACTCGCTCGTGCCGATCTCGGCTCGCGCGGCGGGAATCAGCTATGAGCAGCTTTGCGTCGATGTGCTCACATTAGCCACATTGGATGGGGCGCGCACATGAACATGGCCGCCGGCAGACACAACATGGATGACAGCGCAATGCCTGCGCTACCGATGGACGTGCGTCTCATGAACGTTGCTGCCCTCGTTTTAGGCGCAGTAGCTTGTGTGGTGGCGCTTGGCTTAGCGCTGCGCTGGGCGCTGGCGCATCCCGTGTTTGCCGTCTCGCGCATTGTGGTGGGTGGCGATACCGCGCATCACAATGATCTGACGCTCAAGGCCAATGTAGGCGGGCGTATCAGCGGAAATTTCTTCACATTGGATTTGGCGCAAGCGCGCGGCGTATTTGAATCTGTGTCGTGGGTGCGCCGCGCCACCGTGCGCCGCGAGTTTCCCAATCGATTGCGCGTCACTTTGCAAGAGCATCGCAGCACGGGCTTTTGGGGCGCAGACAGTGAATCACGCATGGTCAATAGTTTTGGTGAAGTATTTGAAGCCAATGCGGGCGACACGGAAACAGATGAGCTGCCGCGCTTGGTGGGCGCCGATGGTCAGTCCGTTGTTGTGTTGGCCATGTATCGCCAACTTGCCAAGCTGATGCAGCCGCTGGACGCGGTGGTGGAGCAGTTGGAACTGAGCGCGCGTGGTGGATGGCGCATGCGCCTAGACAGCGGTGCATTGATCGAGCTGGGTCGAGGCAGTGAATCGCAAGTGCTGATGCGGCTACAAAAGTTTTTGGCAACGCAGAGTCAGGTTTTGGCTTCTTACCAGCGCTCCAGTTTGGATCAGGTGGAATCGGTGGATTTGCGCAATGGAGAAGGCTATGCCATTCGTTTGCGCGGTGTGTCTACCGTCGCGGCAGCACCTACAGATAAGAAATAAAGGCAAAGATGGCAAAAGAATACAAAGATCTCGTCGTCGGCTTAGACATTGGAACATCCAAGGTGATGGTGGTGGTGGCCGAGGTGCTGGCCGGCGGCGAGTTGAAGCTGGCCGGCTTGGGTATCGCGCCGGGCAATGGCTTAAAGCGTGGCGTCGTGGTTAACATTGATGCCACAGTTCATAGCATTCAACAGGCTTTGAGAGAGGCTGAGTTGATGGCCGATTGCAAGATCAGCCGCGTCTACACAGGCATCACAGGCAGCCACATTCGCGGTATCAACTCGAGCGGAATGGTGGCTGTAAAAGACCGTGAAGTCACTGCGGCAGATGTGGCGCGCGTGGTGGAAACCGCAAAAGCCATCAACATTTCTACAGACCAGCGACTGCTGTTGGTCGAACCACAAGAATTTATCATTGACGGGCAAGATGTACGCGAGCCCATCGGCATGAGCGGCATTCGCTTGGAAGCCAAGATTCACTTGGTCACGGGCGCGCAAAGTGCGGCAGAAAACATCATCAAATGTGTGCGCCGCTGCGGCTTAGAAGTCGAGCAGCTCATGCTCAATCCCCATGCATCTAGCAAAGCTGTGCTCACTGAAGACGAAAAAGATTTGGGTGTGGTGATGGTCGATATTGGTGCTGGCACGACCGATGTCGCGATTTTTACAGGTGGAGCGATCCGCCATACGGCAGTGATCCCAATTGCTGGCGATTTGATCACGAGCGATATCGCGATGGCGCTGCGCACGCCAACAAAGGATGCTGAAGAGATCAAGGTCGAGAGCGGTTATGCCAAGCAACTGTTGGCTGATTCGCAAGCGCAGGTGGAGGTGCCGGGCTTGGGTGACCGTGCGCCGCGCATGCTCGGCAAACAGGCTTTGGCTGGGGTGATTGAGCCACGCGTGGAAGAGATTTATCAGCTGGTACTCCAAGTTATTCGTGAATCGGGATATGAAGAGGTTTTGTCGTCTGGCATCGTGATTACGGGCGGTAGTGCGGTGATGCCGGGCATGGTGGAACTGGGTGAGGATATTTTTCTCAAGCCCGTACGCCGAGGCTTACCGCAATACAGCGCCGCATTGGCCGATATGGTCGCGCAGCCACGCGCAGCCACGGTGATGGGTTTGTTAGAAGAGGCGCGCATGGCGCGCATGCGCGGCTACAAAGTGGCGCAAAAGAGCGGCTCGGTGCAGACCGCTTTTTCGCGCTTCAAAGACTTCGTGGTGGGGAATTTTTAAACATGTTCAAAAAGCTCTTTTCCCTGAGCGCTGGCCCGCCGCGCTTGCCCGGCATCCATCGCAAACAAGATATTTACCTCGCTGCAATTTAAACAACCGTACACACAACCAAACTGAAGGAGAACGAAAATGGGCATTGAAATGATCGAAGTGGAAGAATTTAACCAAGGCACGCAAATTAAAGTGATCGGCGTGGGCGGCGGCGGCGGCAACGCTGTTGAGCACATGATCAGCTGCAACGTGCAAGGCGTGGAATTTGTGACGGCCAACACCGACGCGCAAGCACTTGCGCGCAGCGCGGCACACAAAACCATTCAGTTAGGTACTTCTGGCTTAGGGGCTGGTAGCAAGCCAGACAAAGGCCGCGATAGCGCACAAAGCGCGGAAGATGAGATCCGCAGCGCGATTGATGGCGCGCATATGCTCTTCATTACCGCTGGCATGGGCGGCGGCACAGGCACAGGCGCTGCGCCAGTGATTGCTCGCGTGGCGCGCGAGATGGGTATTCTCACCGTGGGCGTGGTAACTAAGCCCTTTGAGTTTGAAGGCGCACGGCGCATGAGCAACGCAGACGCTGGCTTGGCTGAGTTAGAGGCCAATGTCGATTCGCTGATCGTCGTTCTTAACGAGAAGTTGCTCGAAGTCTTGGGCGATGATGTGACGCAAGACGAAGCCTTTGCGCATGCGAATGATGTACTCAAGAACGCAGTCGGCGGTATCGCAGAGATCATCAATGTGCCCGGCCATGTGAACGTGGACTTTGAAGACGTGCGCACCGTGATGGGCGAGCCAGGCAAAGCGATGATGGGCACGGCAGCGGCCAATGGCCCTGATCGCGCCCGCATTGCAGCCGAGCAAGCCGTCGCCTGCCCGTTGTTGGAAGGCATTGATCTGTCTGGCGCAAAGGGCGTACTGGTACTGATTACCGCAGCCAAGGGTTCGCTTAAATTAAGCGAATCCAAGTTGGCGATGAACACAATCCGCGCTTACGCTTCACCCGATGCGCACGTGATCTACGGCACGGCTTACGACGATAATTTGGGTGACAACATCCGCGTGACTGTGGTGGCCACAGGCCTGTCGCGTCAAGGCGCGCGCCGCACCGCGCCGCCGATGCAAGTCGTTCGCACCGGGACAGACGATGCGTTTGGCGCGCCGATGATTCCCACGGTGAGCCAAGTGGTGGGGCAAAGCCCAGCAAATGGCGTCTTAGGCATGGGTCAAGCCAGCGGCTACGGCGGTGTGGATATTCCCAGTGTGTGGCGCACCAATCGCACGCAAGCCACTGCCAAGGTGGATGCGCTCTCAGCTGGCGGCATGGATGATTTGGAAATCCCAGCGTTTTTGCGTAAGCAAGCGGATTGATCGCCGCACTTTAAGGCGCTTCTTTTTTGCAGTGAATCAAGGCGCGGGGTTAGGTCCCCGCGCCTTGATGCTTTTTGTCTACTAGAATTGACTTGTGTTGTTACAAAGAACCATCAAATCGCTTGTCAAAGCCACCGGCGTGGGAGTGCACAGCGGCCAACGCGTTGAGCTTTGTTTGCGACCTGCTGCGGCCGATACCGGCATTGTCTTTCGCCGCATTGATTTGGCTGACCCGGTAGACATCCCGGTCAACAGTGTTGCGGTCACCGATACGCGCATGGCCACCAGTATCAGCGCGCCTTCGCAGCCGCAAATTCGTGTGCAAACGATTGAACATTTGTTGTCTGCTTGTTCGGGCTTGGGCATCGACAATCTTTATATCGACATCACTGCCGAAGAGGTGCCGATTTTGGATGGCTCTTCGTCTTCATTTGTGTTCCTGCTGCAAAGCGCCGGCGTTGTGACCCAAAATTCTTCTAAGCGCTTTGTGCGTGTATTGCAGCCGGTGGAGGTGCGTCAAGGTGAAGGTGAGCAACTCAAGTGGGCAAGACTCTCACCGTTCGAGGGCTTCAAACTAAGCTTTGAAATTGAGTTTGACCATCCTGCCGTTGACGCGACGGGGCAAGCTGTGGAGTTCGATCTGTCTACAGGCAATTACGCACGAGATATTGCCCGCGCTCGCACGTTTGGTTTTACCAAAGACGTTGAAACATTGCGAGCACGAGGCTTGGGGCTGGGCGGCGGACTTGACAACGCGATCGTGATGGACGATTACAAGGTGCTCAACAGCGGCGGCCTGCGTTATGACGATGAATTTGTCAAACACAAGATATTGGATGCGATGGGCGACTTGTATTGTTTGGGTAAGCCTTTGCTCGCAGCATATTCCGCTTTTCGCTCGGGCCATGCAATGAACAACTTATTGCTGCGCGAACTCCTCTCGCGCCCGGATGCGTATGAAGTGGTCAGTTTTGATGATGAACGCCGAGCTCCAAGTGGTTTTGCGCGCATGTTGCCTGCTTGGTAGAAAGCGAAGTAGCAGTGGTTGAAAATACAACAGCAATCAAGCCGATAGGGGCCAAGCCCAGAGTAACAACACAGGCGCGTTTGATTTTGCAAGACCCTTTGGCTTATGACCAAGCCACGCAGCCCGCGCTTCGAAGCAGCGCAGAAATGCTGGCTGAGCCTGTTGCAAACATGGAGCGCGAGAAAGCGCGGGAGCTTTGGGAAAGCATAAGCGTAGAGCCCGAAGTGGCGCAAGAGCGTCAAGCCGAGCGCAAGCGTTTGCTCGCGCGTGCAGACCAATTAGGGCGCGAGGCGATTGCAGCGAAAGCGCAAGCAGTCAAGTTAGAAGTCGAATTGTCTCGCGCACGCGACGAGCGCTTGAATCATCCGTTGGTGTATGCCGGCGCAGCTGGGCTACTCGGCTTGGGCGCGCTGTGGTTTTTTGAGCGCCGCAAACGCATGCGCCTGCAAGACACTCAGCTGGATGCTTGGGCGCAAGCTCCCAGCCGGCCTGCTCACCAGCAAACTTCAGCGTCGCCCGGTCTCGTGTCTCAAGATCTGGCGTCAACGCAAGCTTTGAGCGACCGACAGGCGACTGAGATATTTCCCGAGCTCAGCGATGCATCGTCGGTGTTTTCTTTAGAAGACTCACCAGATTTGGCGCAAGATTTCGCGACTGATTTACTCGGGCTTGCGGAATCTCCTGCGCTTGCGTCTTCTGCAAACAGCCAAACGCTGGACAGAACGCCCATATTGCCTGATAAATCGGTAGCCATCACGCCGCACGTACCCAAGCAGGTTTTAGAGCCTGCGCCCGTGCCGCAACTGACGGACAAGCTCAACAAGCAACCGGTTTGGGCGCAGCCCGAGCCCGCGCCACTGCCTGAAAAAATCCTGCCTTCGCTTGCCAGCGGCGAAGAGTGGGTGCCCGCGACGGGGCAGACGCAAGACGGTGGCTTGCTGTCAATGTCCAAGCGCGTATGGGGCAATATGCTGCGCCGGCGTTCGCAGCGTGATGCACTGCCGTCTTCTCATTTGCCCACTGAGATCAGCGTCTCATCGCACCAAAGCAGCTTTACGCCCACTTCATTCAAGCAGTCTTCTCTCAACCCATCCGAGCAGCACAATGATGCCACGCAGATGCTCTACGATGACGAGGCGCAATTGGCCTTTGAGCAAGAGTTGCTCGAGCAGCAGCTCAGCACCGATAGACCTGCCAGTTACAACCCAGATCAAGCCAATATTGATTTGCTCTCGCAAACCCGCATCACGCCGCAGCGCGGTGAAAGTGCGATGGAGCATCTGCTCGAGTTACGCACAGCCGTCAGTGGCCTGTGTGCGCTGGGGCGGCCTGAGGGCGCTGCCAAATTGCTGGAAGAACACATTGCTGCTGATCCAGGCACGTGTGCTTGGGCTTATTTGGAATACATGCACATCTGCGAGATGCTCAATCAGCGCGATGAATTTGAATCTACACGCAAGCGCTATCGCCAGCATTTCAATCGCATGGCGCCGTATTGGCACGAACCCAATTCCAATGTGCTTGGGCTTGACGGCTATGCGCGAGCGGCCAGCGAGCTGTGTGCCGTGTGGTCGCAAGGGCGAGACGCATCGTTTGCTGCGCTCGCTGCGTGGCTGGCCGGCCCGTTGCTCGGGCGCAAATTGGTGCAGTTGCCTGCTTACCATGATCTGTTTGATTTGTATGAGCTGCTGGAATTTGTGGATGACCAGCCCAGCAGCGCGGCGCTCGAAAAAGTCGATCCAGCTTGGGCAGGCGCTTCTATGTTTCCATCCAGCATGATGGTACCCACCTCACAATTGCGCCCGCTGGGCCAGAGCAGCGAGCCGGAGCAAGAGTTTGTGCCGACTGTCAGCCTGCTTGATCTAGATTACGAATTTTCTAGCGATGTGACCTTGCAAGAACGCGAGGTAGCGCAATCCGAGAAAGCCGTGACGGTCGTGAAAACGGGTAACTTTTCTGTTGATTTCAATGTGGCAGGTACGCAGATGGGTGCGCTGTCTTCTCTTCCTGCCGAATTGGCGAAAAAGTAGCTTGCATGTACGTATTGTTTGAAGAGGGCGGCAAATTTCTTGCGGCTCGCGTGTTGTCACAGGCTGATGCCAGCTTGCAGGCCGAGATGGATTCTGGCAAACGCGTGAAGTTGAAATCTGCGCAAGTGTTGCTGCAATTCGAGCAACCCGCACCGGCGGCGCTTTTGCAACAGGCTGCTGATTTAGCGGCCACGATGGATGTCAATTTAGCTTGGGAATTTGCAAGCGAGGAAGAGTTTGGCTATGCTGAATTAGCGCATGATTATTTCAGCGCGAAAGCCACTCCGGTGGAGCTGGCAGCGAGTTTGATGTGTCTGTTTCATGCGCCGCATTACTTTCGCCGCTCGGGCAAAGGGCGTTTTCGCAAAGCCGGAGCGGATATCGTGCAACAAGCGCTTGCGGCAATAGAGAAGAAAAAGCAAATCGTCGCGCAGATCAGCCAGTGGGCACAAGCGTTGGCCGCAAAGCAATGCCCGGATCCGATTCGCCAGCAACTCTACAAAATACTTTTCAAGCCGGATAAAAACGCGCCTGAATACAAAGCTGTCGTGGAAGCTTCGCGCAGCACACAAACTGCGCCGCTGGCTTTGCTGATGAATGCGGGCGCGATTGGTTCAGCTTATGAATTTCATTGGCAGCGCTTTGCTTTTGAGCATTTTCCTAAGGGCGTCGGCTTTCCCGCCCTTCAGGCGCCTGCCATTGCCGATGAGCTGCCGCTTGCCCAGAGCCCAGCCTTCTCGATTGACGACAGCCAAACCACGGAGATCGATGATGCCTTGAGCGTGCGAGGCTTGGGCACGGGCACGATCACGCTGGGCATTCACATTGCTGCGCCTGCATTGGCTATGCAGCCCGGAGGCGCGATAGACAAAGTGGCGCGTGAGCGCATGTCCACCGTTTATATGCCTGGCCACAAGCTGACCATGCTGCCCGATGCTCTGGTGCAGCACTACACGCTGGCCGAGGGCAAAAATTGCCCAGCATTGTCACTGTATGTGCAACTTGATGAGGCGACGCTCAGCATACAAAGCAGCGAGACACGGCTTGAAAGCGTACCGATTTCTCACAACTTGCGCCATGACCAGTTGGATGATTTAGTGACTGAAGATTGGCTGCTTCGCGATGCACCTGATGTCGCAATTTCAGATGAAAATGGCATATTGCCGGCATATTCATTGCGTGGGCCGCTATCATTTTTATACCGCTTGGCAAATCATCTGAAAGCGCAGCGCGAGCAGGTGCGCGGCAAGCCAGAGATATTTAATCGGCCTGATTACAACTTTAAAGTGACCCAAGCTTTGGATGACGTCAAGGGCGACGCTCCGCAAGGCGATGAGCCGGTAGACATCACGGTGCGCAGGCGTGGCGCGCCGCTGGATTTGATGGTGGCTGAATGCATGATTTTGGCCAACAGCACGTGGGGGTTGTATCTTGCGCAGTTTGGCGTGCCGGGTATTTATCGCTCGCAGGCCAGCCTCGCGCCAGGTGTGAAGGTGCGCATGGGCACCAAGGCGCTGCCGCATGCGGGCATTGGCGTCAAAGCCTACGCATGGAGCACATCGCCGCTGCGCCGATACACCGATCTCGTCAATCAGTGGCAATTGATTGCATGCGTGCGCCATGGCACTACGGCGGCACTGGTTGCGCCGTTTAAGCCCAAAGACGCAGAGCTGTTTGGCATTGTGAGCGGCTTTGATTCGGCATATGCCGCTTACAACGCCTTTCAAAACGGTATGGAGCGCTACTGGACGATGCGCTACGTGCAGCAGCGCGGCATCACAGAGCTGATTGCCCATGTGATGAAGGATGGTTTGGTGCGTGCGGAAGAGATTCCGCTCATCATCCATGTGGCGGGAGTGGCCAGCATGCCGCGCGGTGCGCGGGTTAAGGTGCGCTTGGGAGAGATGGATTTGCTGATGCTGGAGGTCGGTGGGAGCTTGATTGAGCGTTTAGACGTGGCGCAAGAAACTGCAGCCAGCGATGAGGAAGACGATGAGCCAACGGTTGGCGTGCATTTGGCGATGGATGTGAATGAAGAAACACCAGAAAAACCGCCGGAAACGCCAGCTTGATTGTGCGCGCAATGCTATAGATAATATAGTGCTATGAACTTCTTGCGCAACATGAGCACCTTAGGCATCGCCCTGACGATCTCCTTGATCGTCCATGCGGGCTTGCTCACGGTGCGCTTTGTAGATCCTGAGCGCTTTAACCGCGTGTTCCAAGACACACCGCTTGAAGTGATTTTGGTCAACGCCAAATCTACTGAAAAACCTGATCTGGCCAAAGCCATCGCCCAAGCATCGCTGGCCGGTGGTGGTGATGTAGAAAAAGGCCGTGCCACCACGCCGCTGCCTCTTTCATCGCTCACCAATGTGGGTGATGCT
>JAYUSD010000236.1:0-14598 GCA_043755865.1 Variovorax sp.
CCGAGCAGGGTACATGAGCCCGCCCGAATATCGCTCCCGCAGACCCTAAGCCTCGCCAATAACATCAACGCAATCGCACGCAAGAAGCGCAAACAAAAACAGCGCAGACCCGGCAAGGAATCTGCGCTGCACGCTACTAAATCAATAGCAAATCAGAATGAAAAACAGTGAGACATTAAGCCCACACCACCGCACCCTTCTTGCCATACCAGCCCTCAACATTCGATTCCACAGCCGCTTCAATCTTGTTGCGCTTGATCTTCAACGTTGGCGTGAGCTGGCCGTTCTCGATTGACCATGGCTCCTTGGCCACCACGATCATTTTCAGTTGCTCGTAATCCGCCACTTTATCGTTGACGCGCTTCAGAATCGAAGCCATCTCCGCTTCAAACTCCGCTCTTGTAGCCGCATCTTTCAACTTTGGCCGCAAACTCTCAGCGGGCACGACAATCGCGTAAGCAGCGCTCTGGCCCACGCCCGAGACCATCGAGAGTTCTACCATCGTGCTCTCATTGATCATGTTTTCAATCGGCGCCGGTGCGACGTATTTGCCCTTAGCCGTTTTGAATAATTCTTTCTTACGGCCCGTGAGCTTGAGCTGGCCATCAGGCAATGCCTCGCCCAAATCGCCCGTGCGGAAAAAGCCATCAGCGGTGAACACTTCGGCATCAAGCTCGGGCTGCTTGTAGTAGCCCTTCATCGTGCCTGGCGATTTGATGAGAATCTCGCCATCGGCCTCCAAGCGCCGCTGTACACCGGGGTAAGTTACGCCCACATAGCCAAGCGTTTGCTGCTTCTTGTTGGTGGAGTGCGAATAGGCGAAATCTTCCGTCATGCCGTAGCCCTCAGACAGGTGCAGGCCCAGATCGCGATACCACTGAAGCAACGCGGGAGGCAGCGGCGCAGAGCCGCAGCCAGCCAACATGACTTCGTTCAAGCCCAATTGCGTCAGCACTTTTTTGCGCACAATGTTATTCAGGATCGGAATGCTCAAAAGCGTCTTGAGTTTTTTCGGCGGCATTTTTGCAGAGACACCTTGCTGGAATTTCAGCCACAAGCGCGGCACTGAGATAAACACAGTGGGGCGCGCGCGCTGCAAATCTTGTACGAAAGTATCCAAGGCTTCTGCGAAGAAGATGCGGCCACGGCCCATCACGAAGCCTGCACTGCTGATCCATGCGCGCTCAAAGATATGGGCGAGCGGCAAATAGGACAGTGCGCGATACACGGAAGTTGCACCCATCTCAGCGTTTTCAAAAGCCACAATGCCTTCGCTGGCGCGCGTGGCGCCCTCAAAAGTGTGCATCACACCTTTGGGCGTGCCGGTGGAGCCTGAGGTGTACATGATGAAGCAGATATCGCCTGCAGCGCGCGCTGGCTTGCCTGGCATGGCAGCGGTTTGCGCTGTAATGTCGTCCCAAGTGCGGTAGCTGCTCTTTGGAGACAAAGGCAGCGCAATGCAAGGCAGGCCAGCAGGAATGCCGCCGACTTGCGTGTCAAAACTGTCAAGCTTGCCCACAAAGAGCAGGCTCGCACCGCTGTGTGTGAGCACGTAATTCACGGTATCTGCGCCTTCGGTGGGGAAGATCGCCACGGTGGTGTAGCCTGCCATCCAAATGGCCAGCTCGCTCATCATGAAATGCGCTGTATTTTTAGACAGAATGCCGATCCGTGCGCCCTGCTCAAAGCCCTGCGCCTTCAAATACGTCGCCATGCGCCGGGCCTGATCCATCATCTCGCCCCACGTGAAATCCACCACCTTGCCGCCGCCGGTGGGCTGGGTGAGGTAAATCTCGTTGGCACGTTTGGTTTCGTGCTCGTAGATGTAGTCGAGCATAAGTTTGGAGGAAGCCATGAAGTAAATCCTAATGTCGTGCAGTTGATTAAACGGGAATGTTAGGTCAGAAATCGGCGTCAAACAATCAGGGGAAAACCCATATGAGCTTAGGGAGGGCAACCCAGCTTAAGCCAAAAGATCAGGCCACCGCAGCGGCTCGATTGCCTACGGGTGTTTCGCTGCAAAACCGCGTCATACCAAGTCATCAAGGCGCTTGCGCGGGTTTTTGTCCTACAAAAAATGCAGCCGCCGCTGATAGATCTTCTACCTACGTGTACGTAGCATGGAGGCACTGCGAAAGATGATCACTCGTCGTGTTTGCTCTCGCATTTTCCAGCTAACCAGGGATTGATTATGACGACTCACAACACAACTGCTGATTTTGTGTCTACCGATGCGGCCGCGTTGGCATCGCACATGCGCAATTGCGCCTTTAAGAAAAGCCGATTTTTTGGCCTGCAGGTAGCCATGGAGCAAATGCACTCTTTGATTTTCCCGCGCCTACTAACACTCGCCATTGTGGCCGGTCTTTTGATTGCCGCAACAAGCATTGTTTGATGATGTGAAAGCTACCGTATTCGATCAACTCGACAGTCTTAGCGTTTATGCCAGCGATATCCTGAATGCAAATTTCGGCCCGCCTGAGGCGTTGATTCGTGCAGAACTCTTTGGCATCGAGCGCTTTGAAGAGCATGGCCGCAGCTTGGCACGAGCGCAGCTCGTACGCACGAGTAATCGCTGGGGCGAGAAATTGTCTTTTTTTCCGAGCGTGCGCGACAACATTGCAGCGCTACGGCGCGCATATGATTACATCGCCATACTCTCCGAAGGGGGCCAGTACGTCACCCCGGCTGCGGATTGGTTACTGGACAATTTTCACTTAGTAGAAGCGCAGTTGGCGCAAATCTATGAGGGTGTACCGCGTCGCTACTATGCTGATTTACCGAAACTTGTAGGCAAGCCGCTTGAGGGACTGCCCCGCGTTTATGGTATCGCTTGGGCCTATACGGCTCACACAGACAGTGTGCTTGATCCAGCACTTTTTACCGCGTTTTTACACGCTTATCAAGAAGAGCGTCAACTCACCTTGGGCGAGTTATGGGCGATGCCAACAACGCTTCGTGTCGTTTTGCTAGAGAACCTGCGCCGCGTTGCGGATCATATCGCCTTAGGTAAAGCCGCTCGTGAGACGGCTCATGCAGTATGGGATGCACAAGCTACTCTGTCTGAAAACAGTTTAAACGCGTTGCTAGATAGCATGCGCGCTCGCGGTTTGGAGCGCAGCTATTTGGCGCAGTTGTGGCAGCGTATTCCTGACCACAGTGGCGATTCAGACGCCTCGGCCATGCTGGTGACTTGGATTCGACTGCATTGCGCCAATGGCCCAGCGCTGATTGCAGAAAATCAGACAGCGCAAGCCGCCACGAATTTAACCATCAGCAACATCATCAACAGCTTGCGCTTGATCGGACAAATTGACTGGCGTGAACTGATTGACCCGGTCAGCAGTGCGCTTCAGGCGCTGCTGCAATTGCCCAGTTTTGCGCTGGAAAGCGAGGGCACGCGTCAACAGATCACGCAAGCACTGCAAAAGGCCGCACGCCAGAGCGGCCTAACCGAGCTAACGGTTGCGCAAGCGGTAGTGCAAATCGCGACGCACTCTAACGGCTATGGCATGGATAAACACTTGAGTTCGGCAGCATACCATTTGATCGGTCCCGGCTATGAGAGCTTGCTTGGAACGCTAACACCTCAGCATCCGCCTAGCATGCGGCGCACTTTGTGGATGGGCAACAGATGGAATTTTCAACCCACTAAGCGCCTTCGTAGCTATCTGTTGACGCTACTTTTTGGAACGCTTGCCTTTGTCGCGCTAAGCAGCCGGCACATGGCTTACTTCGCGGACTGGCAATGGCACAACTGGGCCGCACTGTTTTTGATGATCTGGCCTGCATCTGAAGCTGTGGCTGCAGTAATTCATAGAGTGGTCGCCGAATCCGTGCAGATTAAAGCTATGCCGCGAATGGATTTCTCCAACGGCATTCCGACCGAGCATCGCGTCTTGGTGGTAATGCCTTGCATGTTGACCTCGACTGCTTCAATCAATGAACTTACGCAACAACTGCGCTTGCATTGGCTAGCCAGCTTAGAAATAAATGCGCAGTTTGCGCTGCTTTCTGATTGGGCAGATGCCAGCCAGGCTACGATGCCGCAAGACCATGCTTTGCTTGACGATGCAACCGAGCGAGTTTCTGCATTGAATGACGAATTTCCGTCAAGCGATGCGAGCGCGCCGCGATTTTTAATCATTCATAGGCATCGAACTTGGTGCCCCACCGAGGAAAAATGGATCGGTTGGGAGCGCAAGCGCGGCAAACTTGAAGCGTTGATTCGATTGATTGCAGAAACAGACACGCACACTTCGCGGCAGCAGCACAGCGATGGTGGCTTTTTCTTTGCTCGGAGCATGCGTTTGGCCCGCGGCATTCAATACATCGTGACACTTGACGCCGATACTGGCATGCCTCCAACAACGCTGCGCGAGTTGGTGTCAATCGCAGCACATCCGCTAAACACGCCGCAAATTGATGCTGCTGGAAAGAAGGTGATTTCGGGTTACGGTATTTTGCAGCCACGCGTTGTGACACCCTTGCCTACCAACAAAGAAAATACTTGGTTTCACGCCATGTTTGCCGGTCAGTGCGGTATTGACCCGTACAGCAGCGGCACATCCGATCTGTATCAAGACTTGTTTGGCGAAGGATCGTTTACGGGTAAGGGACTCTTGCACGTCAAAGCGCTGTATGCCGTGCTAGACCGGCGATTTTCAGATGAATCGATATTGAGCCATGATTTACTTGAAGGCAACATCAGCCGATGTGCGTATATCAGCGATGTCATGCTTATCGAGGAGCACCCGCACCACCCCAGTGTCGATGATTCCCGACAACACCGCTGGACGCGCGGGGATTGGCAATTGCTGCCTTTGCTTGTGCAAGCCAAGCGCTACGGCATAGACAGCTTAGGCGCTTGGAAAATGCTAGACAACTTAAGACGTTCTTTGGTGATTCCAGCAGGTCTTGCAATGTTAATTCTGGTGATTTTTACCAACGTCATTGCGTTGTCTCAAGCTATTGTGTTGGTGGTGGCCGCATTCCTGACGGGGCCTGTACTTGGCGCGCTGTCTGAACTGGTACCCAGCAGACGCGGGATTGTACTGTCGCATTTTTTCTATGCTGGCTTAGGCGCGCTTTGGCGCACATTGATAGCGACGGGGTGGCAGTTCACTCAGCTTTTTCACAAATCAGGGCTGCTTGTGGACGCGATTTTTCGCGCCTTGTGGCGTTTGAGCGTGAGCCGCAAACATCTGTTGCAATGGACAACAGCCGCTCAGGCGCAAGCCATGGCGCGATACACATTGCGTGCGTTTATCGGCAGACATGCACGCTCGTTGATCGCCTGCATCGCTCTAGGGCTGCTGGCGTTCGTATACAGCCCGAATCCGTTGGCCGGCCTCAGCTTGTTCGCGTTGTGGGCATTGAGTCCGGTGTTTGCTTGGTGGGTCAGTCAACGACGCGGCCAACCCAGTGGTGTTCAGCTAGATGACGACCAGCAAGCTTATTTGCACGGCGTTGCGCAGGACACTTGGCGGTTTTTTGAGCACTGCGTTACACCACAAGAGCACCATTTGCCCCCTGACAATCTGCAAATCGACACAGAGCCCACCATAGCGCACCGCACATCGCCGACCAATATCGGCCTGTATCTGCTGGCCGTGATGTGCGCGCGGGAGTTTGGCTGGCTTTCAACCGAGCAAGTCGTGATGCGTTTGCAGGCGACGCTGGACACCATTGAAAAGTTACCAAAACATGCGGGTCATCTTTTCAATTGGTACAACACGCAAACGTTGGAGATTTTGCAGCCCGATTACGTGTCGACTGTGGACAGTGGAAATTTAGCAGGGCATTTACTTGCAGTCAGCGGTGCATGCAGCATTTTGGTGGGCGGTGTTGATACCACCGATGCACAGAAAAAGCAGCTGAAAGATATTGCTGCGCAATGTGTGCGGCTGTGCATGGCGATGAACTTTCGCAGCCTCTACAATCCCAAGAGGCATCTGTTTCATATCGGCTTGCGGGTACATGACCAAGTACTGGATGCTAGTTACTATGATTTGCTGGCGTCTGAATCTCGACTTGCAAGTTTTGTCGCTATTGCCAAAGGCGATGTGCCGCGCCGCCATTGGATGGCTTTAGGACGCACGTTTTTATCAAGCGGTATCACGCCTGGGCTCAAATCGTGGTCTGGCTCCATGTTCGAGTATTTAATGCCCTCTTTGGTGATGCGGGAGCCAGCGCAAGGTTTGTTGTTATCGTCAAGCATGGCGGCAGTGCTGGAGCAGCAAATTTTTGCTAATCAGCAGGGACTGCCGTGGGGCGTGTCTGAGTCGGCTTATTTTGCGCAAGACCATTCGCTTGCTTTTCAATATGCGCCTTTCGGCGTGCCGCGCTTAGCATTGAGACGCACGCCGTCTGGTGAGCACGTCGTGGCCCCATACGCGACCATCATGGCGGCGATGCTCACGCCAATAGCCGCGGTTGCGAACTTACGTCGTATGCAGAAGTTGAATGCGCGCGGCGAGTTCGGTTTTATGGACGCGATTGACTTTACCGTCGCGCGTCAACGCCACGGCGAAGCATTTAGCGTCGTGAAAAACTACATGGCGCATCATCAAGGCATGAGTTTGGTGGCATTGTGCAACGTGCTTTGCGGACAAGCGGCCCAAGCTTGGTTTTCTAGCATGCCTCTCGTGACCGCTTATGAGAGTCTGCTCCAAGAACGTTGCCCAAGGCAAATCATCAGCGGGGTCAACCCACGTAGCGCCCCCGCATCGAATGAGAGCAAGCCAAGCAATGCGTTCCAGTCACGTGCGCTTGATCCCAAAAAATCGCAATGGCAACCCACGCATTTGCTCTCAAATGGCCGCTACAGCGTCGCACTGCGGCCTAACGGCGCAGGGGTTAGCCGCTGGCAACAAGACCACGCGCGAATCAATATCAATCGATGGCGCGATGACCTGTTGCGAGATGAATATGGCAGTTTTATTTATCTTAAAACCAGTGCCGATACACCCACCCATCGAGGCGACTCGGCTGCATATTCCATCACTGCGCATCCAGCGGCGCATCCTCATTGGCGTTACAGCTGTTGCTTCATGGCTGATCGTGTGCAGTTTGATGCGATATCCACCGAGTTGGAGGCTTGCACGACCGTTCTTGTCAGCCCAGAAGATGATACTGAGCTGCGCACCGTCGTCATTACGAATCTGCTGCGCACCGCCGTAACCTATGAGGTATTGTCATGCTTTGAAGTGGTGTTGGCCGAGGCAAAAGCCGATGAGGCTCACCCTGCATTTTCAAACTTTTTTATTGAAACTGTTTGGCACGCGCCATGGCGTGCGTTGCTTTTAAGTCGGCGTCCAAGACTACAAGAAGATGCCTCGGTATCTGCCGCACACTTCCTAGCGCATGCCGACGCTGATATCGTGTCGCTGGATTGCATCACAGATCGCCGTACATTTTTAGGCCGCAACCTCAGCCGCTCTCAGCCCGTGATGGGCGAGCAAACTTGGGCAGACGCAAACATCCCCGTAAATGGCATGGACCCCGTGGCGTGCTTACGCGTCAAGGTGCGTATCGCTGCCGGCGGTATTGCACGCCTGAGTTTTGCAACGACCGTCGCTCCCACTCGTGTTGAGCTTGCAGCTCGCATTGACAAATACCTTCAACCTATGCACCTTGAGCGTGCGGCGCGCATGGCAGCCACGCTCGCTCAAGTCAGGCTGCGTGATTTAGGCATGGATGCTGAGGAGAACGCTGCTTTGCAAGATTTGACGACTGCATTGATGTATACCTGTGCCCGAGCACACAGTTTGCCAAGCGCTTCCACTGCACTGGTGGATCAATCGCATCTTTGGCGATTGGGCATCTCGGGCGACAAAGCGATTGTGCTGGTGCGCATTCATGCCGCTGATGGTTTGGCTTTGGTGCAATCCCTCCTACGTGCACAACCATGGTGGAGTTTTGGCGCTTTGACGATTGATGTTGTGGTGCTTAACAGTGAAGACAGCTCATATCTATCGCCGCTGCAACACGAAATTACGGCCCAGCGTGACCATTTGATGCAGAAAGTACAGCACAGCTTTCCTTTTGCACATCGCGCGGGCTTTTATTTGTTGCGCGAGTACGATATCTCGCCTGCAGAAAAGACTGCTCTATTCGCTTTAGCGCGCGTGGTGTTGACAGCTGACGGTAGGCCGATTGAAGCGCAGATTGCTGAGCTTAAAAGCATTTGGTTTGCGCAAACGGCTCCTGTGCTTTTAGCTAAGCGAGGCTCTCCTGAATTGCAAGGGTTTGGCATTGACCGCAACCCGCGTCAGATCGCTTCTGGACAGACGCCGGTGGGAAGATTTAATGGGGTGACGGGTGAATTTCAGTTTGACGTCCGCACAGGCCAGCAGCCACGGCGACCGTGGGTGAATGTGATTGCGAATGCGTCGTTTGGTTTTCAAGTATCCGAGGTTGGCAGTGGCTATACATGGGCCACCAACAGCAGGCTGCACCAGATCACGCCGTGGAGAAATGATCCAGTCCAAGACCCATGCCTTGAGCATTACTTGCTGCAAGACATGGAGACGCAGCGATTTCTACATCTAACGCCGGGCGTTCGCTCTGACGTGACGAGCGAAGAAATGTCAATACATCGCATTCGCCATGGCCAGGGCTACAGCATTTTTGAAAGCTCCCACGGCCAGCTCAGCTTGCGCACCACGTTTTTTGCAGATCGTGACGACGCCGTCAAGCTGGTGCATGTTGAAGTGCGTAACGATGCTGATCGACCACGTCGCCTGCGAGCTGTTTGCTTAGCTGAATGGCAACTCGGCGAAGCACAAGATGCACGCCGTACGGTGACCACTTGGAAATTGAAGGATCACCCAGCTGTCATGGCATTGCAACGCCAAAGCCGCGGAGGCTTTGGCGGTAGCACGGCTTTTGTGGCGATATCGGGCCTGTCAAGCGCTGTGCAGTGGACCTGCGATCGCAGTGAATTTTTCGACACCGAAGGACAGTTGACTTTTCCAACCACGCTGGATCAACGCAGCGGCAACGGCCTTGAGCCGTGCGGCGCAGTCGCTGGAAACTTCAGCGTTGCGGCAGGCGAAAATTATCGATTCACCTTTCTACTGGGTCACGCCACTGATGCTGAGAAAGCGGAGCAATTGCTTAAATCGTGGATGCTCAAAGATGTGCCGCAGGCATTTGAACAATTGAAAACTTTTTGGGATGATCTGCTTGGCGGCATTCAGGTGAGCACACCCGATCCCCTATTCGACAGCCTGATCAACCGCTGGCTGCTTTATCAAACACTGAGCTCTCGCCTGTGGTCGAAAGCGGGCTTTTATCAGGCCGGAGGTGCGTCTGGATTCAGAGATCAATTGCAAGACAGTATGGCTTTTGCAGTGGTCGCACCCGCACGATTGCGCGCGCAAATTCTATTGAATGCATCGAGACAGTTTGCGCAAGGCGATGTTCAGCATTGGTGGCATGCACCCGGCGGCGGTGGCGTGCGCACCCACTTCAGCGATGACTTACTGTGGTTGCCTTATGCCTGCGCACATTACATTGACGTGACGGGCGACACATCCATACTCGAAGCGCAAGTGGCATTTATTGAGGGTGCGGAAGTTACTGCGGGACATGAAGATGCCTACTACGCGCCTCGCATCAGCAACGACACTGCATCTGTTTATGAACATTGCGCGCGCGCCATTGACCGCAGCTTAGCAGTGGGCCTACACGGTTTGCCGTTGATAGGCACTGGCGATTGGAACGACGGGATGAATCGCGTTGGGCATGAGGGCCGTGGTGAATCGGTTTGGTTGGCTTGGTTTTTGTGTGCCGTGACACAAGCTTTTGCACCACTGGCGCGGGCGCAAGGCGACGCGACTCGCGCTGATACTTGGCTGCATGCACGATCGGGCTGGATACAAGCTCTGCACACCCACGGCTGGGACGGTCAATGGTTTAAACGAGCGTTTTTTGACAATGGCGCCCCGCTAGGATCAGCAAGCAGTGATGAGTGCCAGATCGATTTGATTGCTCAGGCGTGGTCTGTATTGTCAGGCGCATCGTCGGAGCCGTTCACGCGCAGCGCTATGGATGCTATCAAGCACAGGCTCACGGATACTGATGCAGGCTTGGTCCATTTGCTCGCACCACCGTTTAAAGATTCCACTAACAATCCTGGCTACATCCAAGCTTATCCACCGGGTGTGCGTGAGAATGGTGGCCAATACAACCATGCAGCTGCGTGGGCACTCATGGCTCAGGCACGCACTGGCGATACAAAAGCAGCGTGGGACACCTTTAGAGCCATCAGCCCCGCTCATCGGAGCCAGCACCCGACTCGCGGTCCCTTGTATGAGATTGAACCCTATGTGGTTGCTGGGGATATTTGTGGCTCAGCCCCTTATGCTGGGCGTGGCGGTTGGAGCTGGTACACCGGCTCGGCCGCTTGGCTTTATCGCGCGGCGCTGGAGGATTTGCTTGGGCTGAAAGTGCGCCGCGGCGAGCTGACATTGTCGCCTTGCGTGCCAGATGAATGGTCATCATTTGAGGTGACGTTGAAGCTTGATGGTAAGGTTATTACTGTTCATTGGCAGCGCGACCGTGAAACCGATCTCAAGCCTGATCGCATCCTTTCCACGGGGCAAGTACTGCATCTCGCTGAGCTGCCTGCGAAAGCCTTTGTGCTGATTTGGCAAGCAGCTGCAGCATGATCTCTTCGTCATCTTAAAACTCCTATCTTGCCGTACGATGCGTCACTGTAGAAATTCATGCAAGGCGCCTCTCCTCACCTAACCCGACACCTGCACCATGAAAAGCGATATGACTTATAACATGCCTTTGATTCAAAAAGCGGTTTTCCCGATTGCCGGTTTAGGCAGCCGCTTTTTGCCTGTGACTAAAGCGACCCCCAAGGAGATGTTGCCAGTGGTCGATAAACCACTGATTCAGTATGCGGTGGAGGAAGCCTATGCTTCTGGCATTCGCGAAATGATCTTTGTGACGGGGCGCACCAAGCGAGCTGTTGAGGACCATTTCGACACAGCATACGAGTTGGAGACCGAGTTGGAGCTGTCTGGAAAGCACGAGCTGCTCGCGTTGGCTCGATCCATAGCGCCCAGTGATATGACATGCGTGTATGTGCGTCAGCATCGCGCTTTGGGCTTAGGGCACGCGGTACTGTGTGCGCGGCCATTGATTGGGCGTGAGCCTTTTGCAGTTATTTTGGCCGATGATTTCATGGTCAGTGAGCGCCCGGTCTTGGCGCAAATGGTGGCGCATTTCGAGCAATGGCGTTGCAGCGTCGTTGCCGTGGCACCGGTATCGCCTGCGGAAGTCAATAAATACGGCATGGTTGAAGGCAGGCCCCATGCCAGTGGTGCGTTGGAGTTGACGCATGTCGTGGAGAAACCCGCTGTGGGTCAGACCACTTCAACGATAGCCATTGTGGGACGCTATGTACTCACTGCAAGCATTTTTGATCACTTGGCTTTGATCGCTTCAAAGCAGACCACCGGTGAAATTCAACTCACCGACGCCATTTTGCAGTTGCTACAAACCGAGGCAGTGCATGCGCTGCCTTTTGAAGGCAAGCGTTACGATTGCGGCAGCAAACTCGGTATGCTGCAAGCGACGGTAGACATTGGAATACAACACCCTGATGTTGGGCAGCAATTTGCGTCTTGGCTGGATGAACGTCAGCATCGGCAATAGTTGAATTTTGCGACAGGCCAGATCCTCCAAAAAGCTCTACCTATCAAGTAGCAACATTTCAAACAAACTGGCGGAGCGGACGGGACTCGAACCCGCGACCCCCGGCGTGACAGGCCGGTATTCTAACCAACTGAACTACCGCTCCCGGTAGCCGAGTGACACTGCTTATAACAACCGCTATTAACAACTGTTAAACAACACAACTCAGACCAAAACTGGCGACCCTACGGGGATTCGAACCCCGGTACTCACCGTGAAAGGGTGATGTCCTAGGCCTCTAGACGATAGGGTCAGGCACTAGAGCAACGATCTCGCTACAACAAAGTTGTCATAACTAAACCGCGACCTAAAAAAACTTTGGAGTTTTGCGACTCCTGATTTAACATTCCTCAGCGAATTCAATGGTGGAGGTAAACGGGATCGAACCGATGACCTCTTGCATGCCATGCAAGCGCTCTCCCAGCTGAGCTATACCCCCGTGAGGGTAAGCAGTCTCAATTTGGGTTGAATCTGCTTTGCTCCGCCAGCAAATCTGCTGAGCCTTGAATTATAGCGCGAAAAGTGGCTGATGGGCAAACAGCGAGTATGGTTTTCAAGAGCCTAATGCAGGCGTACTGGCTGCATTGGGCGAGACTTTGAACCATTTGACCGCGCCGCCTTTTGTATGCAACACAACAAACTGCAAATTTGAGAGCACGCAACGCTCACCGCGCTTGGGTACATGGCCGATCTCATGCGCGATGAGCCCGCCGATGGTGTCAAATTCTTCTGCTGCCTCGTCGCCGCCGCGTGTTTTCAAATCCACGGCGAAGCTTTCTTCGATGCGCTCAATAGGCGTGTCGCCGCTCACGCGCCAAGTTTTGTCAGCCAAGGCGTAGATATCGCCTTCCGTGGCGTGATCATCAAACTCGTCTTCGATCTCGCCCACAATCTCTTCCAACACATCTTCAATCGTGATGAGCCCGGCCGTGCGGCCAAACTCGTCAATCACGATCGCCAAATGGTTGCGATTGCCTTTGAATTCGCGCAGTAAATCGTTGAGCTTTTTACTCTCCGGTACGAAGACGGCAGGGCGCAGCAAGGCTTTGATGTGAAGCTCGGGTGCACGCTGCAATTTCAGTAAATCTTTGGCCATCAAAATGCCAATGATGTTTTCTCGGTCGCGCTCGTATACCGGAAAGCGAGAATGAGAGGTCTCGATGATCAGATGCAAGAGCTCATCAAAAGGGGCATCAATGTTGACCAGATCCATGCGCGTTGCTGCCACCATCACGTCGCCTGCGGTCATGTCCGTGATTCGCAATACGCCCTCTAACATGGCGCGGCTTTCGGCTCCGATGACTTGGTTGTCTTCCGCCTCGGCCAGTGTCTCCATCAGCTCTTCTTTGCTGTCAGGGCCTGGATGGATGAACTCTGCAATTTTTTGCAGAATGCCGCGGCGGTCTTCGGTTTTGTAGGCGGCGGGCGCTGGTAAATCGCCCGGTTGGGTGTTGCTGCCAGCGCGTGCTGCGCTGCGGGCAGCTTGGGGTGAATCGGACACGAATAACTTTAAGAGTTGATCAGGCTTCTAGGATAGCGGAAAACGATGTCATTCGGGCGCAGCAAACAGCTACGCAGCCGCGTTACTGCGGGCGCTGCGCACGCCTTGGCGAATCTCTTGCGTCGCGGAGAGGAATTCCCAAAATTGCAAGGCACGTAATTTCAAACGGAAATCAACCTCCCCCAAACTGTTCCCACCGCATCTTTCACGGCATTTTCAACCCGCTCGGAGAAATCTTGGCGCGGCAATTGCAGGTGAGCCTCCACTTCGCCGCCGAAGCTCTGCACCACTGCGCCAGCATTGCGGGCTATTTTGAGCATCGCCGCGTTTTCGCTCAAAGCGTGAATAAACAGCATATCGATGTTCTCGGATCGGGCGTGCAAAATCGCGCGCTCAAAAAGCCGTGTACCCAAGCGCTTGCCACGCGCATCTGCATTCACGGATACGCCAAATTCTGCGCAATTGGCGGCTTTCGGATCACTTGCTATCGCCAAATGTGCCATGGCAATCAACTCTAAACGGCGGTTAAAAATGCCGTAAATTTCGTCGCGCTTGAAATCAAGGCCATCCACATATTTGCGCACTTGCTCGTCTGTGGCCACATAGCCAAAGCGCAGATAACGATCTTGCTCGGGCAGCGCAATGATGTGCTCGGCGATGCGGCGGCGGTGGCGGCTGGTCAGCGAGCGAATGGGCACGAGGCCATGCGTGTTGCTTTGCTCTTTGCCCTTCGCAGCTTGCGCATCTCCCGCAACAACGAGCTCAATAACATCGCTTTCAGGATAAGCCTGCGGATTGTGACCAGCCTCGACCACCATGGATGCATCCTTGACATGTGCGTGCCCACGCCAGAACTCGTTTGGCACGTCGAGTGTGGCGGCAAGAAGCTGTTTAGCTTGCGTCATGGTGTGGTTAAGTGTCATGCTTAGAATTTAAGGGTAAACCCGATATTCTCAAGCATAGAATGGTCAGTTTAGTGCATATTAACTAAAAGGTTGTTGCTTTGTGTTTTTGCCATTAATTTACTAACTTTTAGACCGTTTGCCGGCGTGTTTTCTACGCAGAGTGCTATGAAAATACGAGTAACTTAAACGGGCAAAGCCGTCGTGGATTTCACACTATCGAGCATAAAACTCGTCTTGCAATCTTGCACGCTCGGATGCTTGAGCAGCGTATCCATCACGAAGCGGGAATAGGCTTGCATATCGCGCACAACGACTTTGAGCAAGTAATCCATGTCACCGGTAAGCGCGGCGCATTCGGTGACTTCGGGCCAGATTTGCACCGCCGTGCGAAAAAGATCCATCGGGTTGCGTTTGTGGCTTTCGGTATGTTTCTCAAGGCGCACATTGATATAAGCCACGAGGCCAAGGCCTATGCTG
>JAYUSD010000237.1:0-34495 GCA_043755865.1 Variovorax sp.
ACCTTGCAGCACTTTGATGAAAGGCTTGCTCAAAAGCCTCATTTCATGGCGTTAGTCTTCTTCGCCGCTGATATTGTCTTCACCTGGCTCGATCTCCGCTGCGCGGGATTTCAACGGGGCTTCAAGCGCGCGGGCCTGATTAAAAAAATCTTGAGAGCTGATCGGGCGGGTCAGTTGCAGTGTCGGGCGATACAAGTGCGGCGCATGCAGCCGATCTAACACCGTGCCTTGACGGCGATGATTCGTCCACATCAAGAGCGCCACGCAGGCGAGTGTGAGGCCGAGCATGCCTAGGCGCAGATTGGCGCGGCCAGTGCTTGACACGATCAAGCGCAGATGCGCCCACGCGAGCATGCTCGTGCCAAAGAGCAGCGTAATCAGATCAATTTTTCCAAGCGCGCGCCATGAGAAGCTAAACGATGCGAAATGCATGGCCGCAAGCAGCGCCGTGAACACGATCCCCGCAAAAAGCACCAAGCACACATGCTCCCAATAGTTGGCGTGCTTGGTAAAAATCTTGCCCAACAATGCCCAAAATGCAGCCCACAGTGCGATGCTGGCCGCGAGGCCCAAAGCGAAGGTCACGAGATTTTTCACGCTGTCATCTGGGTTGTATTCGACCCACAAATCAAGCGCGGTGACCAGCGAAAAAAGACCCAGCAAAATCAACGCAAGCACGGCGGGCGTGATGCGCTGCCAAAGATATTGGGGCGAGGGCGCTGCAACGCCATCCAGATGGCCTTGTGGCATGCCGTGTGATGTGTGCGCATGCGCAGCTGCTCTATCTTGCGTCGTTGTCACATCAAGCGCTTGGCTTTGCACGCGCAGCGTGAAATGCTCGCCTTGCAATTGCTCGGTACGCTGCACTTGGCCTTGCGCGTCAAGGTATTCGATGGTGAGGGTATGCGCCGTGCTCATGGCTTGGCTCCGACTGCGGGCGCGCTGATCTGTGCGGGCGTGCTCCATGTGAAGCCATCGGTGAAATGCTGCGCGAGCTTGAGCGCGTTGTCAAAGCTCACGCCAGTGGCATTGAGGCGCCCGAGTGTGCCGCTGATTTGCCCCTCTTGTGTGGCGACCAGAATGGAGACGCTGTAGAGTCCTTTGAAGCGCTTGTAGGCGCTCAGGCAAAGCACCGCTTCCATGCGCGGGCCGCCTGCGTTTTGAATGCTTTGCTGGCTGCACAGTGGTTTGGTCGATGGCCGTATGCCCGTGAAGAATTGTTCGTTTTCAAAGCTCTTGCTGTAGCGATCCATAAAACGCGTGGCGCCAAGTTTGCTGCCGTCATACGCTTCATGAATGGTGGAGATGACGCCAAGATTGGCCTCGCCCGTGAACACGCTGGAATCCATGCGGCAATCGGTGCGGGCGAATTGAAAGGCTTTGCTCTCCATTTGCTCGCGCCTGCCCCAGCAGCGCAGAAAATCATCAGAAGGAATCGGGATGCTCACACCCGCATTCGTTTGCGGCTTCCAAGGCGTGCGCATGAAGCGCTCGGTGAGCTGTTGTTGGTATTGAGTCAGCTGCTGCGTGATCGCGGCGTACAGTGGCGTGGTCAGAGGTGTTGCGGCGCGACTTACGGCGATGAGTTTTTGCGCATGCTCAAAGGGCACGAGAAAGCTCACCTGCTCGCCATCCAGCCGCTTGGCCACATTGATGCCAACGACGGCTCCAGCCGCATCGAGTGCAGGCCCGCCGCTCATGCCGCTATTGATCGCGCCGCTGAAAAACAAGCGCGGTGTGAAGCTGCGCTCCACCAAGCCGTTGTAGGTGCCTTCCACTACGGCGAAGCCCACATCAAGTGGATTGCCGAGCGAGAAGATGCGCTCGCCGCGTTGCAGTGGGTTATTTGCAGCTCTGAAATTGAGTTGATCGGTGGGCTTGTCAGTGTCAATGCCTGTTTTAAGCGTGCCGTTTTTAATGCGTAGTAAAGCCACATCGTTGATCACATCAACGCCCAGCAAGCTCAGCTCGCCCTTCTCGCCCGACGGCGTTTCATACAAGGCTTGGTAACGATCTGGTTTGAGCGCGACGAGGCTGATGACGTGGAAATTGGAAATCAGCAGTCCATCGCTCGATACAAAAAACCCAGAGCCTACGCTGGCTTGACTGGTTTGCCCAATGGGTACGATGCGAATGCGCAGCAATCGCGTGCGAGCGTTGGCCCACATGCTCTGCGCGTTTGAGTTGGCCGCCGGCTGTGTCGTAAGCGCTTTTGATGCAGCCGTGTTCTGTGCGAAAGCTGAAGGCAATAGGCTGGCCAGCAGTATGAAAAAAACCAAGCCTGCGTGAGCGAGGCTTGGTTTGAAGGAAAGGCGGCGGATGCAAAGCATGCGCTGAGACTAACAGGATTTGTCGCTAGACCGGCTCGTTCAGCTCAATGCTGCTTGCGCACGCATGGTGATATCTGCAACGTCGCCCAAGCCATCAATCTTGCGATATTTCGGAGCGCTGACCGCATCTTTCAAAGCCCAAGCGGAATAGTATTCCACGAGAGGGCGAGTCTGCGCGCTGTAGACATCGAGTCGCTTTTGCACCGTCTCGGCTTTATCATCATCGCGCTGAACGAGAGCTTCGCCCGTCACATCATCTTTGCCTTCCACTTTTGGTGGGTTGAATTTGACGTGATAAATCCGGCCCGAAACTGGGTGGCTTCGGCGGCCACTCATGCGCTCGATGATGGCATCAAAAGGCACATCAATTTCCAAAACGTAATCGAGCTTCACACCCGCGGCCTTCATCGCATCGGCCTGCGCAATCGTGCGTGGAAAGCCGTCAAAGAGGAAACCTTTGGCGCAATCACTCTGCGTGATGCGCTCTTTGACGAGGCCGATGATGATCTCATCGCTCACCAACTGGCCAGAATCCATCACTTTTTTCGCGGCCAAGCCCATGTCGGTGCCCGCTTTCACAGCGGCTCGCAGCATATCTCCTGTCGATATTTGCGGAATACCGTATTGCTTGCAAATAAATGCCGCCTGCGTGCCTTTGCCAGCACCGGGTGCGCCCAACAGAATAAGTCTCATGTCTATCCTCGATTTTTGTCAACTGCCTTGAGGATAGCATGGGCAGCTTGAGCGTTTCTGACTGGTTTTCCCTCTGAATTGGCGGCGTGCAACCTCATCCGTGTGCGGCAGCCCACAGCGCACGCACGTGCCTCAAATCGTCTGGCGTATCCACACCCGGCCCGGGCGCCGCGTCGCTCACATACACGGCGATTTTGTGGCCATGCCACAGCGCGCGCAGTTGTTCCAGCGATTCGCTCACCTCAATCGGCGCTTGCGGCAGTTTGATGAACTCACGAAGAAAGCCAGCGCGGTAGCTGTAGAGGCCGACGTGGCGCAAGGGCACTGGCGCGCGCGGATTGCCATCACGGTTAAAAGGAATCAAGCTGCGGCTGAAGTACAGCGCATCGTTTTGCGCATCCAGCACGACTTTGACAATATTTGGATTGTTCTGATCTGCTATTGAATCAATAGCGTGCGCCGCAGTTCCCATGCCGGCAACAGGCTGTTTTTGCAATAAATTCGCGACTTCAGTGATGAGTTGCGGGTCAATTAAGGGCTCATCACCCTGCACATTCACCACAACCTCGTCATCGGCCAAACCCAGCAGATCACACGCCTGTGCCAGCCGATCTGAGCCGCTCGGATGGTCTACCTTTGTGAGCACTGCCTTGATGCCATGCGCCGCACATGCCGCTGCAATCGACGCATCATCACAAGCCACCACGACTTGCACTGCGCCAGAAAGCAGCGCTGCTTGAGCCACCCGCACCACCATAGGCGCACCGCCGATATCAGCCAAGGGCTTATTGGGCAGGCGTGTGGAGGCTAAGCGAGCGGGAATAAGGACAGTGAAGCTCATGGCGCCTTACCTCAAGGCTGCGGAGCTTTGCCATGAAGCGCATCGATGTCCTCATCGCTCAATGTGCGTGCTTCGTTTTCCAGCAAGATGGGGATGCCATCGCGGATGGGGTAGGCGAGGCGGGCGCTGCGGCTGACGAGTTCGCTTTTTTCGCGGTCTAGCGTCAGCGGGCCTTTGGTGACGGGGCAGACGAGGAGTTCGAGGAGTTTGGCATCCATGGGATTTTCATTTCGCAATAGGTTCGCGGGATGGCGTTAAATCAGTGTTGCTGCTCATCGGCGGGCATTCAGCCAGCTTTCGACGATGATAACTTTTCGAGCAGTGCTGCGGTGAAGACTTCTGGTAAGGTCACTTGCAACGGTGCGGCGATGATCGTGCATTGTTGCGCTAAAGGCGTTTTCCATAGCTTTACGGCATCTTTTTCAGTGCAAATCAGCCATTCGCCGGCATGGAATATGCGCGGAGTGCTATTGAAATCATAGTGATCGGGAAGCGGCAGCGTTTCTTTGAGCGTGAGACCGCGCGCGCGCAGCATGCTGAAAAAAGCTGCTGGGTTTGCGATACCCGCAAGTGCCGTGAGCTCGCGCTCAGCCAAATCCTGCAAAAGGATTTTTGAGCCATCGACGCGCAACGCGTGGTCTGCCAAGCGGCGTTCAATGTCAAAACCGTTATCAAAGCCACCGCGATGCAAAATGAAATCGACTGCGCGCGGCCATGCCTCCCGCAGCGGACCGGCGGGCAGCAAGCGGCCATTGCCGATGCCGCGTTCGTCAAACACGCAGATCTCGATGTTGCGCTGCAAAGCCAAGTGTTGCAGGCCATCGTCGCAGAGGATCACGTTGGTTTGTGGGTGGGCGGCGAGCAAGGCGAGGGCGGCTTCTACACGATCGTTTGCTACGAATACAGGTGCACTCAGCGCTGATTTGATCAGGGCTGGCTCGTCGCCTGAATCAGAAATGGGCGTGTCCGCTAACACTTCAATGACTTGCGCACTCTGGCGACCATAACCGCGCGAGACGATGCCAATTTGCCAGCCTTGCGCCTGCAAAAACTTGGCTAACGCCATCACGACAGGCGTTTTCCCCGCACCGCCAGCAATCACATTGCCCACCACGATCACTGGCACGCTCAGGCGCGTGGTGTGCAACACGCCGCTGGCATAGAGCTTGCGGCGCAGCTTGACCAATGCGCCATACACCCAGCTCACATCGAGTAGTGCGATAGAAAGCCAGTCTCTGCCATCGGCACGATTCCAAGCTCGCAGCAAACGTTGGCTCAAACTCATGCGAATTTGCCTGATGGGAATTAATTTCCGTTCACGCTGAGCTTGTCGAAGCCAACACAGCCCTTCAACAAGCTCAGGATGAACGGTTCAAACAGCATGGCGCTACTTGGCTGCAGACGGCTGCGTGGCAAACGTGACCTGCTGCAAACCCGCGCGCCGTGCTGCCTCCATCACACTGATCACAGCCTGATGCGTGGCCAGCGCATCGGCGCTGATGATGACCACGGTATCTTTGCCCGCTTTTGCAGCGCCTGCAAGCGCAGAGGAAATCGCATCCACGCTCTTGCCCTCGATCGCCGTTTTATTGACCGAATAACGCCCATCGCTGCTCACGCTCACGATCAATTCTTTCGGATAGTCGCGCTGTGCGTCAGCATCAGCCGTGGGCAGTTTCAATTGCATTTCTGTGAACTTGCTGTAGGTGGTGGACAGCATCAAAAAGATGAGCACAACCAGCAAAACGTCAATAAACGGGATCAGATTGATCTCGGGCTCATCTCGGTTGGCGCGGCGAAAATTCATGGTTTAAATCTTAATAACCACCATTGCGCATGGCCAGCAGATGCCTTGCCATACGATCTGCTGCGAGCTCAAGTTTGAGCAAATAGTCATCCACACGAGCGCGGAAATAGCGCCAGAAAATCAAAGCGGGAATGGCCACGATGAGGCCAAAGGCGGTGTTGTACAGCGCTATCGAGATGCCTTGCGCGAGCTGCGCGGGATTCGCACCACTGCCGCCCACGCCGCCACCTTGCGCGCCAAAGATCTCAATCATGCCGATGACTGTGCCCAACAAGCCCAACAAAGGCGCGGCTGAGGCAATCGTGGCAATCGCACTGAGGTATCGCTCCAGCTTCGCTGCGACGCGGCGGCCAGCGCCTTCCATGCTGCTGCGCAGCTCTTCTTCTGAGCAGCGCGGATTGCTCGACAGTGCCCGCATGCCGCTGGCCAACACTTCGCCTAAAGCCGAGTTGGCCTCCAGCTGGTTGATCACGTCTGCGACGGGCAAGCCTTGGCGAGAGACGCTGATCGCTTCATCGAGTAATTTGGCAGGCGCCACTTTGCTGGTTTTGAGCGCTACGAAGCGCTCGATCACGAGCGCCATTCCAAGGATGGAGCATGCAATGAGAGGCCAGATGGGCCAGCCGGCGGCTTGTATGATGGCGAGCACTAAGGTTCTCCTATTTGTTTGCACACATTATGCGCGATGATGCTATGGTTTTTGAAGCTCCAGGCGACGATGCCGCTGGCGCATCTAGTGCGGGCTCGACACGAATTTGGGCGGTGGGCGCGCTCGTGCGAGCTGTGGCCGACGCGCTAGAGGCTCGGTTTAACCCCGTCAGCGTGAAAGGCGAGATCACAGGCTTTTCGCGCGCTGCCAGCGGGCATTGTTATTTTTCTCTCAAAGACGAAGCAGGGCAGATCCGTTGCGCGATGTTCCGCCGCGCAGCCAGCCTGATGGATTTCACACCGAAAGAAGGCGATTTGGTGGAGCTGCGCGGGCGCATCAGCATTTATGAGCCGCGCGGGGATTTGCAACTGATTGTGGAGAGTTTGCAAAAAGCTGGGCAGGGCGTATGGTTTGAGCAATTCTTGAAACTCAAGGCCAAGCTTGAAGCCGAGGGGCTGTTTGATGCGTCGCGCAAACGAGAAATACCTATCGCACCGCGCGGCATCGGCTTAGTCACCTCCAGCGGCGCAGCGGCTTTGCAAGACGTGGCCACAGCGCTGGCGCGGCGTGTGCCGCATATCCCCGTGTGGTTTGCGCCGGCATCGGTGCAAGGCAACGCGGCGCCTGCCCAATTGGTCGAAGCGCTATTAAAACTATACCAAACTGTTGAGGTTTCACGCCGGGTAGAGGCCGAATCGGCTTCAAAAACGCCACAGATTGACGTGATTTTGCTGGTGCGCGGCGGTGGCTCGATTGAAGATCTTTGGGCTTTTAACAACGAAGCCTTAGCCCGCACAATTGTGCAAAGTCCCGTGCCCATCATCTGCGGCGTGGGCCATGAAACAGATTTCACCATCGCCGATTTTGTGGCAGATTTGCGCGCCCCCACCCCCACAGCGGCTGCCGAGCTCTGCGCCACGGAACGCGCCACTTGGCTCGGCGCAGCCGATTTAATGCAACAACGCCTGCAAGACGCTGTGCAAGATGCGCTCGATGGTCGAGCTCAGCGGCTTGATATTGCGGTGCGCCGCCTCGCGCGCCCAAGCGACGTGCTCGCCGAGCAGCGCCTAGGCTTGCAGCATCTGGCGTTTTCCCTCAAACAGCGAATGCTATCATTTCAAGAGCACGCCACGCAAGATATACGCCGGCAAGAAGCCATTTTTGTTCAAAAAACAGCGATTTTTCTGCAAAACGCAGCGCAGCGCCAGCAACGCGCAGCACTGGCGCTGGAGCATCTCAATCCGCAGCGCGTTTTGGAGCGCGGCTACGCTGTGCTGCAAGACGCGCAAGGCAGCATCATCAAAAGCACCGCGCAAGCGTCGCCAGGTCAGCCGATCAAAGCCCGTTTGGCTGACGGCGAAATTGCCTTGTCTGTGCGGTAGGCGGCATATGGCGTCACCGGCCATCAGGGTCTTTTTGCGCCTTGAAAATTGGTAAAGACAAGCTATCTACAATCAACTCACTATTTCTTTCACCCATCTAGAGGAAACCACCATGGAACACACCCTACCCGCCTTGCCCTACGCGATTGACTCGCTCGCCCCGTATTACAGCCAAGAAGCCTTTGAATACCACCACGGCAAGCACCACAATGCCTATGTGGTCAACCTCAACAACCTGCAAAAAGGCACTGAGTTTGAAGCCAAGAGCCTAGAAGACATCATCAAAAGCAGCTCCGGTGGCATCTACAACAACTCCGCCCAAGTCTGGAACCACACCTTCTTTTGGAGCTGCATGAAGCCAGCCGGCGGCGGCGAGCCAAAAGGCGCATTGGCCACAGCGATCAACGCAAAATTCGGCACGTATGCCGCCTTCAAAGAAGCCTTCGTCAAAAGCGCCGTCGGCAACTTCGGCTCCGGCTGGACATGGCTTGTGAAAAAGCCCGATGGCAGTGTCGACATTGTCAACACCGGCGCTGCCGGTACACCGCTGACCACTGCAGATAAAGCCTTGCTGACAGTCGATGTGTGGGAGCACGCCTACTACATCGACTACCGCAACATGCGCCCGAAATTCGTGGAGACTTACCTCTCGAATTTGGTGAACTGGGACTTTGCTGAGAAGAACTTTGCTTGAACGTTTTGAGCTTTGAGCAAAACCAGCCGCGAGGCTGGTTTTTTTTTATCATTAGTTTTGAGGATGTGGAGATTTGATAAATCCGTCAACATGCCTAGACATCAACAAACCACTGGAAAATTAAATGAAAGCGATTCTCATTTTTTGCGCAACAGCATTGACTCTAACCAGCGCCCTTGCTCAAGGGTACGCAGAAGAAACCAAGGATTGGGGCACCTCTGTGATGAGTCGCCCCAAAGGTACGCCCTATCACGCCCCCACACCCCTGACTATTCCGGCTGCCAAAACAATCTTGACTGACGATCTCAAAACATTGTGGAAAGACAATCCCCAACTGGTGGTGATTGATGTGCTCGGCGGCGCAAAGATGATTGAAGGCGGCGTGGGAATGTCTGGTGCGGGCGATGATCGGCTGCTGGGAGCTGTCAAAGATAAATTTCCAAAAGTGCTAGAGGGTTTGACGACAGGAAACAAGGAATCTCCCATCGTGTTTTATTGCAAAAACTCAATGTGCTGGATGTCTTATAACTCTGCTCTTCATGCCGTAGCCGCTGGCTACAAAAATGTCTATTGGTATCGAGGCGGCTTAGATTCTTGGACGGCATCGGGTGGAAAAACGGCTTCTTTATCGCCAGCGGCAGGCTGGTAAGCCATGTCTCGCCAACCCATCACATGGCACGCATCGATAGAAAAACTCTCTTTGCCGCCATACACAATCGTCGGCTTAGCTGCCTCAGCGCCTGCATAGCTTTGCCATTTCTTGGTAGCGCTGGGCCAGTCGCTGGCAAAGCTGCTGCCAGATTTCATTTCTACTGCATGTAAGAGGCCGTTGTGCTCGAACAGGAGATCAATTTCTGTGCCGTGGTTGTCGCGCCAGAAATAGAGTTGGGCGGGCAGGCCTTGGTTGTAGCGATGCTTGAGCGTTTCGGTGATCACCCAGTTTTCAAATACTGCGCCGCGCATGGCGTGCAGCTCTAGCGTGCGCGGCGTGTCGATTTGCAGCAAATGGCAAAGCAGGCCGGTATCTAGGAAATACAGTTTGGGTGTGCGCACCAAGCGTTTGTTGAAATTACGATGATGCGGTTGCAAGAGCATCACGATGTAGCTCGCTTCTAGCACGGTGAGCCAGCGCTTGGCCGTGGTGTGGGTGATGCCGCAATCGCTGGCGAGTGAATTCAAATTGAGGAGCTGCCCCGCACGCGCTGCGCACATGAGCACGAAGCGGCGAAAGCTCGCTAAATCACCCACATTGACCACTTGGCGCACATCGCGCTCCACATAGGTGGCCATGTAGCTTGCAAACCAAGCCTGCGCAGCAGCGGCATCGCTCGCCAGCAAGACGGGCTCGGGATAGCCGCCCTGCCAAGCGGCTTTGTGCCAACTGCTGGGTAGCTTGCCTGCGCCCGCAAGCTCTGCGCCGGATAAAGGCAGTAAATTCAGCATGCCTGCGCGGCCTGCCAAACTTTGGTTCACAGAATCGATCAAACCAAATTGCTGAGAGCCTGTGAGAATAAAATCGCCTTTGATTTGGCGTTCGTCCACAATGGCTTGGATATCCGAAAGAAGCTCTGGAAAGCGCTGTACCTCATCAATGATCGCACCGTGGGGCAAACTGCGCAAAAAAGCGCTCGGATCAGTTTTCACGCGCGCGCGCGTGGCGTTGTCTTCAAGATTGAAATAGGGTTTGTTCGGGAAAGCCAGTTTGGTTAACGTGCTCTTGCCAGATTGCCGCGGCCCGGTGATCACGACGACGCGAAAAATGGTTGCATAACGCTGTGCAGCGTAGATAGCAAGGCGAGGAATCATTTGTACAATTTGAATATTGAAAGTTCATATTGTACAAATTAAAGCGATGCTGTCAACCGGTTTAAATGACTGATTCAACCGCGTTTGATGGGCGCTTCAATCGTGTTTGATCGCTACAGTTTTGAGTTGCGTGAAGCCATACAGCGCCTCAAACCCTTTCTCCCGCCCGTAGCCTGAAGATTTGTAGCCGCCAAACGGGAGTTCCACGCCGCCGCCTGCGCCGTAGTTGTTGATGAAGACTTGGCCGGCTTTGATGCGCTTGGATAGGCGCATTTGGCGGGAGCCGTCGCGCGTCCATAAGCCCGCGACTAAGCCGAATTTGGTGGCGTTGGCGATTCGAATAGCATCGTCTTCGCCTTTGAATTTCATCGCACAGAGCACGGGGCCGAAGATTTCTTCTTGGGCTAGGCGGTGATGCACCGGCACATCGCGCAAGAGCGTGGGGGCTTGGTAGAAGCCGCTCTCTGGTGCTTCGCTTGCGACCTGACCTTGCGCCACCATGGGGATGCCAGCGACTTGTGCGTCAGACAAAAAATCCCACACGCGCTGCTGCTGGCTTTGGCGAATGAGTGGGCCTAGATCCAAATCCATTGCGGGCGGGCCGGCGCGGAGGTTTTCAAACGCTGCGCCGAGGCGATCCAGCAGCTTGTCGTAGATCAATTCATCGATCAGCAATCGCGAGCCGGCAGAGCAAGTTTGCCCGGCGTTCTGCACGATGGCATTGATGATCGTGGGGATCGCAACGTCCAGATCCGCATCGGCAAACACGATCTGCGGGCTCTTGCCGCCCAGCTCCAGCGTGACAGGGCAATGCCTCTCTGCAGCGACCTGTTGAATGATCGTGCCCACATTGGGGCTGCCGGTGAAGCTGATGTGATCGATGCCGGGATGCCGCGCAATGGCATCGCCCACCTCATGGCCGAGGCCAGTGACGATATTGATCGCACCAGCCGGGAAGCCCACATCGGCCGCGAGCTGCGCTACGCGTAAGAGCGACAGGCAAGCATCTTCGCTGGGCTTGACAACGCAGACATTGCCCGCAGCCAGCGCCCCGCCCACGCTGCGGCCAAAAATCTGCATGGGGTAATTCCACGGAATGATATTGCCCACCACGCCGAAGGCTTCGCGCCACGTGAGCACGGTAAACCCGTTTTGATAAGGAATCGTTTCGCCATGCAGCTTGTCTGCTGCGCCGGCGTAAAACTCAAAATAGCGAGCGAGCGCGGCCGCATCGGCTTTGGCTTGCTTCACAGGTTTGCCGCAATCGCGCTGCTCAATGCCGGCCAGCTCATCGGCATGCTCGGCTACTTTCATTGAAAGCTTCATCAACAAGCGCCCGCGCTCGGCAGCGGTGACGTGCTGCCACACGTTTTCATAGCAAGCCCGCGACGATTTGACAGCGGTATCCACATCTTGCGCCGTGCCTCGAGCGATGTGTTCGTAGACCTCGCCTGTAGCGGGGTCGGTCATGGGCAGGGTTTGGCCGCTAGAGGCGGGCGTGGCTTGGTTGTGGATGTAGTGGTGTTGCATGGCTTTACCTTGGCTTGTCCAATTGATAGAGCAATTGCGCCTTGGCCTCAGGCCATTCACCAGCAGTCATGCTGTACATCACGGTATCGCGAATCGTGCCATCGCGGCGTAAGGCGTGGCCGCGAATGATGCCGTCTTTGCGCGCGCCGAGGCGCTCAATCGCAGCCTGGCTTTTGAAATTGAAATTGTCTGTACGCCAGCCTACCGTGCGGCATTGCAACGTCTCAAAAGCGTGCGTCATCATGATCAATTTGCAAGTGCTGTTCACATGCGTGCGTTGCATGCTCTGCGCATACCAGGTGTAGCCAATCTCCACGCGGCGCACGACAGGCAAGATGTCGTGATAACTGCTTGAGCCGAGTACTTTCCCAGTCGCAACGTCGATCACCGCAAAAGCAAAGCGATCTGCGGTTTTGAGCGCAGTTTCAATGTAAGCACGCGCATTCTCCGGCTCCGGCACAGAAGTAATGCGCAGCTTCCACAGCTCGCCATCTTTGGCCGCTTCGCGCAGGCCTTTTTCATGCGTAAGTGCAAGCGGCTCCAAGCGTATGCCTCGCGTTTGAAGAGTGACAGGAATGACGAAGGACATAATTTTTCCAGTTGAAAACAGGCCGGTGAAAAGACGCAATTATTTTTGTACAGACTTCCAAATATCCGGCAGCGATTCCCACACAAACCCATCCCATTCATAGCCAGCAAATGCTGATTCGATGCGGCTCTTCAGCATCCTGCGCTTAAGCCAACTGATATCGCCGCTTGGATTCTCAGCGCGCACGATGCGCTGCACGGTTTGCAAATAAGTAGCCATTTGATCAATTAATTCCACGCCGGCCGGCTCACCGCGCCCTACGAACACGCGCTTGATTCCTGGCAGTGCTTTCAATTCTTTGAGGCGCGCAGCCCAAGCATCAAACAAAGCCAGTTCCATCCAAGCATGCCCTCGATTGGCCAGCAAATCACCCACAAACAACGCATCGCCCACCTGCGCGCACACATGCGCGCCCGAGCAGCCTGCGCCGCCGAGCACATGCAGTTGCACGCTCACGCCATGCAAATTCAGCGTTGTTGTCGCACTGCCAAACACGTCCGGCTTGGCGGCATCTTTCGGATAATCTGGCGCGTAGTCTTTCAAAAACCAGCCGATGCGAATGTCGTGTACCGAGGCAATCAAGTCAGCCACTTGGCGAGACGTGATCACGCGTACACCGCGCTTTTGCAACTCGGCCGTGCCGTTGAATTTATCGGGATTGGGATGCAAGATGATCGCGGTTTTGACGGGCAGGCCGGTTTGCTTCTGCGCGGCTTCATACGATTTCACAGCATCGCTGGGCAGGAATTGTGTGTCAAACATGACGACGCCCTCCGTGCCGGCGATCCAAAAGTTATTTGTTGAATAGGCCTTGGGAATGCTGGTGAAGCGGCCTACTTGTGCTGCGCTTGCAGTGTTTGCAGCTTGAGCCCGGCCTGTTGCGGCAAGTAACCCAACTTGGCTCAGGAGCAAATTTTGAAAGGTACGTCGATAAATCATTGCCAATCTCCGTGCTATGAATTAGTGAGCACTGTGCGCAGTAAATACGCCGGCTAACTGCCCAAAAGCTTCTTATCTTCCACGCTGATTCATGAAAACCAGCTTTTCAAACAGCGTCACATCCTGCTCATTTTTCAGCAGCGCGCCCACGAGTGGTGGCACGGCGATTTTGTCGTCTTTGCTGTGCAGGGCGTCGAGCGGGATGTCTTCAGCCACGAGGAGCTTGATCCAATCGAGCAGCTCCGAAGTTGATGGTTTTTTCTTGATGCCGGGCAGGTTGCGAACGTCGTAAAACGTCTTCATCGCCGTGCCAAGCAGCTCTTTTTTGAGGCCGGGAAAATGCACATCAACGATTTGCTGCATCGTGGCCGCTTCGGGGAATTTGATGTAGTGGAAAAAGCAGCGGCGCAGGAAGGCATCGGGCAGCTCTTTTTCGTTATTCGACGTGATGAAAACCAGCGGGCGATTTTTCGCTTTGATCAGCTCGCGCGTCTCGTAGCAATAAAACTCCATGCGATCAATCTCGCGCAGCAAATCATTTGGAAATTCGATATCGGCTTTGTCGATTTCGTCGATCAGCAGCGCTACGGGTTGCTCGGCCGTGAAAGCTTGCCAGAGCACGCCTTTCAAGATGTAATTGTGAATATTTTTGACGCGCTCGCCTCCATCGACATCCGAGAGCTGCGAATCTCTTAAGCGCGAAACAGCATCGTATTCATACAAACCTTGCTGCGCTTTGGTGGTGGATTTGACGTGCCATTGAAGGAGCGGCATTTTTAAAGAGGCCGCTACTTCTTCGGCCAACATGGTTTTGCCGGTACCCGGCTCGCCTTTGATGAGCAATGGGCGTTTGAGGGTGATGGCGGCATTCACAGCCAGCATCAGATCGGGAGTGGCTACGTAGCCAGAAGTGCCTTGAAATTTCATAGTGCGGTGATTCAGACTGATTTGTCGAGTTGGGGCAAGGGCGGGTGATGCTCGAAGCTATAATCGTGCGTTGTTTGACATGGGTCAAACCCCCTCCATTCTGTACGCAAAATGAACAAGTTCCTTGCCGCCGCCTTTGCTGTTTTTGTCTCCTCCGTGACCCTGTCTGTCGCAGCCCAAGAAGTTAAGGGCGATGTCAAAGCCGGTCAATCCAAGGCCGCCATGTGTATTGGCTGCCATGGCATCGTGGGCTACCAAGCCAGTTTCCCCGAGATATACAAAGCGCCCATGATTTCGGGCCAGAGCGCTAAATACATCAGCAATTCGCTTCTTGCCTACCAAAAAGACGAGCGCAAACACCCTACTATGAAAGCCATATCCGCCTCTTTGTCTGAGCAAGACATGGCAGATTTGGGTGCTTACTACAGCCAGCATGGCGTCGTAGCCGGCTTCGCTTTGCCCGAGAAAGCTGCGAAAGAGCCGTCAGCTGCAGTGGGTGCTTTGATCACAAAAGGCGCATGCATTGCATGCCACGGCGCAAATTTTGCTAAACCGATTGATCCCAGTTATCCAAAGATCGCAGGCCAACATGCGGATTATTTGACAGTGGCGCTGAAGGCTTATAAAACAGAAGGCAATGCCAAAGTAGGTCGCTCCAACGGCGTGATGGCTGGTATTGCAAAGCAGTATTCCAATGCCGAGATGAAAGCGATGGCGGGTTACATCAGCAGCCTGCCCGGTGATTTGAAGACTGTGAAGCAGTCTCCGTTTAAGTAAAACTGCCGTCGGGAAATTTGTGTAACATGCTTCTTGCCGCCTAAACGCTGGCAAGGAGAACAAAAATGCCCGTGATCGTTGTAGCCAACCCCAAAGGCGGCGTTGGCAAAACCACTTTGTCCACAAATATCGCAGGCTACTTTGCTTGGAAAGGCCACAAGGTCATGCTCGGCGATGCAGATCGCCAGCAATCGTCCAAGCTTTGGCTTGGCCTGCGCCCCGCAGCAGCCCGCCCGATTCAAAGTTGGGACGTCACAAATGGCGTGGCCAAGCCGCCCAAGGGCGTGACGCATGTGGTGCTCGATACGCCGGGTGGTTTGCACGGTGGTAATTTCAAAGATGTGCTGAAGGTGGCAGACAAGGTCATCGTGCCGTTGCAGCCGAGTGTGTTCGATATTTTTGCCACACGGGCTTTTTTAGATGAGTTGGCGCGAAGCAGCCACGCTTGTAGGATTCAGGTGGGCATAGTTGGCATGAGGGTGGATTCGCGCACAATTGCCGCTGACAAACTGCAAGAATTCGTCGATGGCCTTGGGTTGCCCGTGCTCGGTTTTTTGCGCGATACACAAAACTATATTCACCTCGCTGCGCGTGGCCTGACGCTGTGGGACGTGGCGCCCAGCCGTGTAGAGAAAGATCTGGAGCAGTGGCGTGCTTTGACCGCATTTCTGGACGCATGAGCATGGCGCATTTTCAAACTTTGGCGCAAGTATTGGCGCTTGTTGGTCAAGAAGTTGCGGTGACTGATTGGACAGAAATCACGCAAGAGCAGGTCAATAAATTCGCCGAGGCCACTGGTGATTTTCAGTGGATTCATGTGGACGTGGAGCGCGCGAACGCGGGGCCTTTTGGCGGGCCGATTGCGCATGGTTTTCTCACTTTAGCGTTGATTGCGAAGTTCTTTGACGAATCGTTGCACATTGATGAGCCCAGCATGGGTGTGAACTATGGGCTCAACAAGGTACGCTTCATGGCGCCCGTGCTTGTGGGCAGCCGCTTGCGGGCACGTCTGAAATTGTTGGCTACCGAAGTCGTAGCCGGGCCGGGCGGTGCGAAAAGTGCCGAGGGCGTGCAGATGACTTGGGAAGTAAAGATTGAACGCGAAGGCTCGGACAAGCCGGTTTGCGTGGCGGAGAGCTTGGCGCGGCGCTATCCGCAGTCGCCCGTTTGAAGTCGAACTGGCTCTGAGCAGCCACGTTCATCAGCTATAATCAAAGGCTTTGCTGCTGGAAAAGTACGCGATCTGTTTGTTAAGTGTGTCTATGCTGGACGCCTTCAGTCGCGCGGCTGTCTACACTGATGAGGTTTTCATGAAACAAGGCATTCACCCTAATTACCGCGAAGTTTGCTTCGTAGATTTGTCCAATAATTCCCAGTTTGTCATTCGTTCGTGCGTTAACGCGAAAGAAATGATCAAAACAGCCGATGGCAAAGAACTGCCTTTGTACAAGCTGGACACATCAAGCGAATCGCATCCTTTCTACACGGGTACACAAAAATCCGTAGACAACATGGGTGGCCGCGTGGAGAAATTCCGCAATCGTTTTGCTCGTACCACGCCTGCAGTCAAAAAATAATACGAATACTTTTTTTGCGCGAACAGGCTCAAAACTGTTCACAATATCAAGGCAGTCTGGGTAACCAGGGTGCCTTTTTTGTTGCATGTCCTCGGTCAAATCTACCTCTCCAGAAATCCCCACCACCACACCTGCCATCGTGACGCAGGAGGCGGTGCGCCGCCTGCCGCGCTGGGCGCTCTTGCTTTTGAGCGTGGCTTATGTGTTGGCTGGTTTCATTGGGCGCGAGCCTTGGAAAAGCGCGGACATCGCTGCTTTTGGATTGATGCGCTCCATTTCAGAAGGCCGCAGCAGTTGGCTGCATCCGAGCATCTTCGGGCAACCGCCGGAGATTGCCGGTTTGCTGCCGTATTGGTTGGGGGCGGGTTTTATGGCGCTCAATCAGTTGCTTGGCGTGCCGCTGCCGATCGATGTGGCTGTGCGCATTCCGTTTGCGTTTTTGTTAGCGCTTACTTTGGCCAGTACGTGGTATGCCGTGTATTACCTAGCGCGCTTGCCTGCTGCGCAGCCTGTGCCTTTTGCTTTTGGCGGCGAGGCCGATCCGGTGGATTACGCGCGCAGCTTGGCCGACGGCAGCTTGCTGGCGCTTATGGCGATGCTGGGGCTGGCGCAGCTCTCGCATGAAACCACACCGTATTTAATGCAGTTGGCTTGTGCTGCACTTTTATTCTATGCCGTAGCGGCCTCTTCATTGCGCCACTTTGCGCCAGCGATGGCGCTGTTGCTGGCCAGCTTTGGCTTGGCACTGTCGGGCGCGCCGGCCTTTGGTTTGGCGCTGTGCTTGGCGGCTGCTGTGGTGCGTGCCAGCCACGGTGATCGCCGTTCTTGGGTTTGGGCGCTCACGATAGCGGCCAGTGGCGCAGCTGCTGCTTTGCTGGCAAATGCCTTGGGGCAATGGCAGGCCCATTGGGGCAGCGCGCCGGGCAGCCCGCGCGAATGGTGGGCTCTGGGCAAACTCTGGGTGTGGTTTACTTGGCCTGCTTGGCCGCTGGCTTTGGTGGCGCTGTGGCGTTGGCGGCATTGGTGGCGCAGCATGCATATCGCTTGGCCGGCGGCTGCGTTGCTGGTCATGGTGGTGGCCACTGTTGTGAGGCCAGGCGCAGATCGCACTTTGCTTCTGGCCACGCCGGCGATGGCGTGTTTGGCAGCGATGGCTTTGCCGACTTTGCATCGCAGTGTGAGCGCCCTGGTTGATTGGTTCACTATCTTGTTTTTCGCTGGCTGCGGTGTGGTGATTTGGGTGATTTATTTTTCGATGCATTTGAATCTTCCGGCTAAGCCAGCGGCGAATGTGCGCCGCTTGTTGCCGGGCTTTGAGCCAAGTTTTTCTGGCATCGCGTTGGCAGCCGCACTCGTGGCTACGGTGGGCTGGATCGCTGTGATTGTGTGGCGCACCGGGCGGCATCGCTCGGCGCTGTGGAAATCTTTGGTGATTCCGGCCAGTGGTGCAGTCACCTGCTGGATTTTGCTCACCACGCTGTGGATGCCGATTCTTGACTACGCCCGAAGCTATGCGCCTATGGTCGCGCGCGTGCAACTTGTTGTGGGCAAGACGGTTTGCGTGTACAGCGCATCGCTGTCGCAGGCGCAGGCCACGGCTTTGCAATTTCATGGGCGCTATGCAGTCGTACCAATAAAGGCAGACGAGCCGAGTTTGCAGCGATGCGACTGGATGATCGTGGATGCAGACCGTTTGAAACTGGCCAGCTTCGTGCTGCCAGACGGCTGGCAGCAGGTGCAAAGCATTCGCCGCCGCTCATCTACAGATTCTGAGACGCTCTTAATCTACAAACGAATCGGTTTGTGATGTGAGCTCAGCAAATACCTCTACGCGCCGCGAGCTCGGCGTGATCGTGCAACATGCCAAAGTGATTGCTTTAGGGCAGCTGGCCACAATGGCCTACGGAGTGACGGATGCGGTCGTGGCGGGGCGGTATTCAGACGAAGCGCTGGCCACGCTGGCAGTGGCATCGAGCATTTTCATCAGTATTTATGTGAGTCTGATGAGCGTGATGCAGGCGCTGATGCCAATTTATTCGGAACTGCATGGTGCGAAAAAACCGTTGGAGTTGGGTAGTGCGTTTCGCCAAGCGGTGTACCTTGCGCTTGCGCTGATGCTGCTGGGCATGGCGGTGATGATGCAATCGGGGTTTTTCCTTGCGCTGTTTGGTGTGCCCGAAAAGCTGCGTCCGGGCGCGGAGCATTACTTAAGTATTCTGGGCTGGGCATTGATTCCCACGATTGGTTTTCGTATGTTTGCCTCACTCAATCAATCATTGGGTGCGCCGCGCGTCGTCATGCTGCTACAAATTGCGTCGCTGGCTGTGAAGATTCCGCTCACGGTGTGGTTTGTGTTTGGCGGAGCGGGGTTGCCTTCGCTGGGTGTCGCGGGCTGCGCTTGGGCGAGCTTTTGTGTGAACTGCTTGATGTTTGTGGCGGCATTTTTCGCTCTGCGCAAGATGGCGATGTACAAACCTCTTGCGCTCTTTTCGCGCTTTGAAGCGCCGCATTGGCCGCGCTTGAAAACTTATGCAGCGCTGGGTGTGCCTGCCGGATTGGCCAGTATGGTGGAAGTCACGTCTTATGCACTTATGGGGCTGCTTGTGGCGCGCATGGGCATCTTGGCCACGGCATCGCATCAAATCGCGGCCAGTATGGCAGCGGTGCTTTTCATGCTGCCGCTTTCGCTCTCGATTGCGAGTTGCTCGCGCGTCTCGTATTGGATGGGCGCTGGCGATCAAGTGCAAGCAAGCCGCTTAGCGCGTGCTGCCATGGTGCTCACAGTGGCCGTGGCGTTGCTGGCAAGCAGCGTCATGGCGTTGCTCGCAGTGCAAATTTCTCAGTTGTACTCAAGCAGTCCGCAAGTGGCCAGCTTGGGCGCTGCTTTGCTGCTGTTTGTGGCGGTGTATCACGTGGCCGATGCTTGGCAGACGATTGGCTGCTTCTTGCTTCGCTGCTGGCGCATCACGGTGATGCCACTGGTGGTGTACAGCTTTGCGCTCTGGGGCTTGGGGCTGGGCGGTGGATTTATGTTGGCTTACCAAGGCTTGGGAAGCATTGCCGCTTGGCAAACGCCAGCAGCGTTTTGGCTGGTAGGCTCATTGGCATTGACAGTAGCAGCCAGCGCGTTTCAGTGGCGCATTTGGCGGCTCACTTCGCTGGCTTCAATACAAACGGTTAAGGTGTGAGCTGTGAACCTCGCGCTTCACAGCTCATGCCTTGCTCTTTTCGCGGCCAGTTAGAGCTACTGCGACATCACGCGATTGGCGGGCAGCGTAAATGCAAAGCGAGATCCACTGCCCAGCTCAGATGTGATGCGCAGCTCGCCACCGTGGCGCTGCACCACGTGCTTGACGATAGACAGCCCTAAGCCCGTGCCGCCGCTCTCGCGCGAGCGGCTGCGGTCTACGCGGTAAAAGCGCTCAGTTAGGCGCGGAATATGCTCAGGCGCAATGCCTGCGCCGCTGTCTTGTACGGCAAATTCTGCGCGGCCATCAGGCAGCAGCACCAAGCTCACATCCACAGTGCCTCCCGGCGGCGTGTAGCGCAGCGCGTTTTGCACCAAATTTCCAGCAGCGCTGAGCAGCTCGGTACTGTCGCCGAGCAGCTCATGCGACGCCGCTGCACAATGAAAATGCAAGCGATGGGTGCTGTTTCCCGGCAAATCCATGACCTGCATCATGGCGCGTGCGTCGCGCTCGAGCTGCGCCATCAGTTGGTGTCCAGGCAACGCGGTTTCAAAGCTCGGCGCAGGACTGGCTTCTAAGCGCGAGAGCGTGAGCAAATCACTCACCAAGCTTTGCATGCGCTGGCTCTGCTCTTGCATCAGGCCAAGATAGCGGCTGCGCTGCGATTCATCCAGCGGCAAATTTTGCAAAGTTTCCACAAAGCCAGAAAGCACCGTGAGTGGAGTGCGAATCTCATGCGATACGTTGGCCACAAAATCGCGCCGCTGCGCTTCAGCCAATTCAAGTGCGGTGATATCGCGCACCAGCATCAAGAGGCGAGACACGCTGCCTTGCACATTGGAGCCATAGCGATGCAGCTGGGCAGCCAATCGCTTAGGGTGTTGGGCAGTGCTGCTGGCCGTTTCAAACATCACATCGTGCGAAAAATCACCGTCAGCTAAATATTCAGAAAACTCTGGCGCTCGCACAAGATTGGTAATGTGCTGCATCACATCGCGCTGCGCATCAAGCTCTAGCAATTGAGCGCCAGTTTGGTTGCACCACTCAATGCGGTTTTGTGCATCAAGCAACAACACACCATTGGGCGAGGCTTGAATGGCAGATAAAAAATCTTGCAAGCGCTGGTCGCTTAAGTGCAATTGCTGATCACGCAGGCGCAGCAGGTGGCGCACGCGCTGAGTGAGCAGGCCCCAAGCGCCGTTTTGCTCCTCAAGCGGCAAACCATTTTGCGCATTGCGCAACTGTTGATCAAATTGGCCAAACCGCCAGCTGTCCCAAAGCAGCCACACGGTGATGCCCAGCAAGCCGCCCCAACTTGCATATTTCAAGGAAAAAAGGCCGATAGCCGGTACGAAACCTGCGCAGAATGCTATTAAAAACGTAGTGAAACGGTTCATGAGCTATTCATGTGAAAAGCGCATTATCCTGCATGCAAACTGGCCTGCGCAGTCAATCGGTAGCCCGCGCCACGCACTGTATCGATCATGTTGCCCGCTGCGTGCAAAGCTTCGCGCAAGCGTTTGATATGGACATCTACTGTGCGTTCTTCGATAAACACGTGATCGCCCCAGACCTTATCCAACAGTTGAGAGCGGCTGTGAACGCGCTCGGGGTGAGCCATCAAATAGCGCAGCAGTTTAAATTCTGTGGGGCCGACTTTGAGCTCGGTGCCAGAATAGCTCACGCGATGCGTGGCGCTGTCAAGCTCAAGGTGGCCGATTTTGAGCGATTCTGCTGTTTGCTCAGGCGAGCGGCGGCGCAGTATGGCGCGAATACGCGCCATGAGCTCTTGTGTAGAGAAGGGTTTGGTGATGTAGTCGTCAGCGCCAGCGTCCAGCCCCTGAATTTTGTCGGTCTCCTCGCTGCGGGCGGTGAGCAAAAGGATGGGCACTTGCCGTGTGCGCTCGGCCTTGCGCCATTGGCGAGCCAGCGCGATGCCGCTCATCCCAGGCAGCATCCAATCGAGCAACACGATATCAGGCAACACAGCGTCGAGTTCGCGTTGCGCTTGCTCGCCATCCATGCAGACCACGGGTTCAAAACCGTTGTGCCGCAAATTGATGGCCAGCAATTCGCTGATGGCGGGCTCGTCTTCAACGATCAGGGCGCGGAGGCGTTTCATTGGATCGTGCTCTAGCGCAGCGCCGATTCGATCTCATCAATCGACGTGTGGCGCACATCTGTGCCTTCCACAATGTAGATGATCGATTCAGCAATGTTTTTAGCATGATCACCCACACGCTCCAGAGCTTTTGCCACAAACAGCAAATCCAGAGAGGGAGAAATTGTGCGCGGATCTTCCATCATGTAAGTTACCAGCTTGCGGATGAAACCGTTAAATTCGCGATCAATCGCGTCGTCTTCCTTTAAAATCTCTAATGCGACGGCGGTGTCAAGCCGCGCAAAGCCATCGAGTGATTTGCGCAGCAAGCCGCTAGCCAGCTCAACTGCCACACGCAATTCGCCCGAGGGCAGGGCGCGAGCCGAGCCGCTGGCGGTAATGCTTTTAACCATGCGAGCGATTTTTTGCGATTCATCGCCAATGCGTTCCAAATTGGCAGTCACACGCGAGATCGCCATCAGCAGGCGCAGATCGCGTGCGGTTGGCTGGCGGCGACCAATGATGCTGGATAAATCCCGATCAATCTGCACTTCCATTGCGTTGACTTTGGCTTCCGCAACGATCACGCGGTCGGACGCTTCTGTATTAAAAGTGGCCAGCGCTTCAATCGCGCCGCGCAATTGAGATTCCACCAAGCCGCCCATTTCCATGAGGCGGCTGGAGACGGCGTTGAGGTCAGAGTCGAATTGGGTGGAGAGGTGTTTGTCTGCCATGAGATGATCCAAGTGTTAAGTGATATCAGCCGAAGCGGCCCGTAATGTAGTCTTCAGTTTCTTTGCGTGAGGGCTTAAAAAACATGCTCTCGGTATCGCCAAACTCCATCAAATCGCCGAGATACATGTAAGCCGTGTAATCGGAGCAACGCGCAGCTTGCTGCATGTTGTGCGTCACGATCACTACCGTGTAATCGTTTTTCAATTCGGCAATCAACTCTTCGATTTTTGCGGTTGAGATCGGATCAAGTGCAGAGCAAGGCTCATCAAGCAGCAAAATTTTCGGCAGCACGGCGATTCCGCGCGCGATGCACAGGCGCTGTTGCTGGCCGCCCGAAAGGCTGGCGCCACTTTGATTGAGCTTGTCTTTCACCTCGCCCCACAGCGCCGCTTTGCGCAGTGCCCATTCCACGCGATCGTCCATCTCAGAGCTGTTCATGTTCTCAAACAGCTTTACGCCAAAGGCAATGTTGTCGTAGATCGACATGGGAAAGGGCGTGGGCTTTTGGAAGACCATGCCGATTTGCGCTCGGATTAGCGCCACATCTTTTTTGCTGGTGAGCAAATTCTCGCCGTCCAAGATGATTTCGCCGGTGGCGCGTTGATCAGGATAGAGCTCAAACATGCGATTCATCGTGCGCAGTAAAGTCGATTTGCCGCACCCGGAGGGCCCAATGAACGCAGTGACTTTTTTCTCTGGAATCGTAAGGTTGATATTTTTGAGTGCGTGAAATTTACCGTAGTAGAAATTCAAGTCTTTCACCAAAAGTTTGGCAGGCTCAGTAGGAAGGCGAGGTTTTGTGTTGTCCATGATGTTCAAGGAGTTTTATTATTTTTGACGAGTCAATACACGAGCGAGAATGTTGAGAAACAAGACGGCGACGGTGATGATCAATACACCAGCCCAAGCTAGCTTTTGCCAGTTTTCGTACGGGCTCATGGCGAATTTGAAAATCGTCACCGGCAGGCTGGCCATGGGTTCGCGCAGATCGTTCGTCCAGAATTGATTAGATAAAGCGGTGAAGAGAAGCGGTGCTGTCTCCCCTGCGATGCGAGCCACAGCCAACAAAATGCCTGTGACCACACCAGCCCGAGCCGCTTTGATGGTGATGCTCATGATCACTTTGTATTTCGGCGTGCCCAGCGCATACGCTGCTTCGCGCAGGCCGGGTGGGATCAAAGCCAGCATATTTTCTGTGGTGCGGATCACCACGGGAATCACGATCAGCGCTAATGCCACAATACCAGCGGCGGCGGAAAATGATTTGACCTGCGCCACGATCACGGCGTACACGAATAATCCAATCACGATGGACGGTGCTGAGAGCAAAATGTCATTCACAAAACGTGTGACGGATGCAAGTCGGCTCTTCATCCCATATTCGGCTAAATAAACGCCGGCCATGATGCCAATCGGCGTTCCTACCATTGTGGCCAGCGCCACCATGACAAATGAGCCGTAAATCGCGTTGGCAAGCCCTCCTGCGTCGTTGGGCGGCGGTGTCATTTCAGTAAAAACAGCCAACGATATTCCAGCAAGCCCCAAGCGCAATGTTTCCCACAAAATCCAAGCGAGCCAGAAAAGGCCAAAAGCCATGGCAGCCAAGGCGAGCGTGAGGACGATGCCGTTCGTCAGTTTTCGTTTGGCAAACCGAGCAGCGCGTTTTTGCTCAGTCGAGGGCTTGGGCGTGACAACGGCATTACCGCTAGAGCTTTGACTCATGACACTGCTCATGTGCGTGCTCCTTCGCCTTTGCGCAGTTGCGACAGCAAAAGCTTGGAGCAACTCAGGACCACAAAAGTGATGAAAAACAAGACCAATCCAAGGTACATCAGCGAGGCTTGATGCAAGCCTTCGCCAGCTTCAGCGAATTCGTTGGCCAGCGCAGATGTGATGCTGTTGGCGGGCGCGAAAAGGGAGAGCGAATCGAGCTGATTCATGTTGCCAATTAAAAACGTCACTGCCATCGTCTCGCCGAGAGCGCGACCCAAGCCCAGCATGATGCCGCCGATCACGCCAGCTTTGGTGTAGGGCAACACCACATTCCACATCACTTCCCATGTGGTCGAACCCAGGCCATACGCAGATTCTTTGAGTAGGGTCGGAGTGACTTCAAACACATCACGCATCACAGAGGCAATAAACGGAATGATCATGATGGCCAGCACGATGCCAGCGGAGAGCAAGCCGATACCCACCGGCGGGCCTGCCACGAGCTGCTCAAGGTAAGGCACGCCTTTGAGCAATTTTTGCAGTGGCTGCTGAATGTATTCTGCCAAGATGGGTCCAAACACCAACAAGCCCCACATGCCATACACGATGGATGGCACAGCGGCCAACAATTCAATGGCTGTGCCTAAGGGACGCTTAAGCCAAGTTGGAGACAGCTCGGTAAGAAAAAGTGCAATGCCGAAGCTGACCGGCACAGCAATCACCAGTGCAATGATTGATGTGGCCAGCGTGCCGTAGATCATCACCAAACCGCCGTAGTTGTTTTTGACGGGATCCCATTCAGCATTAATCAAAAAACCCAAGCCATTTTTAGCAATCGATGGCCAAGCGCCGATCACCAAAGAGACGATGATGCCAATCAGCAAGCCTAGCGTGATCACAGCCGCGCCGCGCGCGCTCCAGCCAAAGAGTCGATCAATAGCTCGAGAGCCGGCGGCGCTGACAGTGGAAGCCATGGAGTTGCTCTTTTTAAGTGTTTTAAGCGTTTATCCGGCATAGATACTGCGCCGGATGCTATTCTTTTGATAGTATTTACTTGAAGGCAACCGGCTTGCCAGATGCATCCTTGATTTCGCCAAACGCGCGATAAATAGCTGCTTTTGAGCTGTCAGGCATGGGTACATATTCTAAATCAGCGGCCGTTTTGTCGCCTTGCTCAAGCGCCCATTTGAAGAAAGTGAGCGTCGCTGCGGCATTAGCTGGCTTGTCTTGTACTTTTTGCATCAAGATGAACGTCGCGCCGCTGATGGGCCATGCATCTTTGCCGGGCTGGTTCGTCAAGATGTGATAAAAGCTTTTGTTCCAATCTGCGCCAGCCGCTGCGGCTTTAAAAGTCAAGTCGTCCGGAGCAACAAACGCGTTGCTGGAGTTTTGCATCAATGCATAGTTGAGTTTGTTTTGCTTGACGTAAGCGTATTCAACATAGCCAATCGAATTGGGCAACCGGCCAACAAATGCTGCCACGCCTTCATTGCCTTTGCCACCTGCGCCCACTGGCCAGTTCACGGCTGTACCGTCGCCCACTTTGCTCTTCCACTCAGCATTGACTTTAGACAAGTAGTTGGTGAAGATGAATGTTGTGCCCGAGCCGTCAGCGCGGCGTACTGGCGAAATGTCAGCATCTGGTAGCGGCAGCGTTGGGTTCAGTGTTTTGATTGCTGCGTCATTCCACTTGGTAATTTTGCCCAAGAAGATATCGCCAAGCACTTGGCCATTTAAGCGAAGCTGTCCGGGCGTGATGCCTTTCACATTGATGATGGGGACGACACCGCCAATCACGGTGGGAAACTGCACTTGGCCTTTGGCTTTCAGTTCATCATCCGTGCGCGGCATATCACTTGCGCCGAAATCAACCGTCTTGGCATCAATTTGACGCAGGCCAGCGCCCGAGCCAACGGATTGGTAGTTGATCTTTACCCCTGTGGCCTTGTTGTAATCCGCTGCCCACTTGGAATACAGCGGTGCAGGGAAGGTTGCACCTGCCCCGGTGATTTCTTGTGCGAATACGCTGGTGGCGAAGGACAAACCTACTGCCAAACTTATAAGACCTGCTTTGAATGAAAAATTCATGGTGGACACCTTGGTAAAAAACACCGCCAAGCGGCTAGTCGATGCACAGAATGTAGACGCTGAATATGACATTTTGATGACTGTCATGTCGTATCTGATTGTCACACCGATGCCATGCAAACTTCATGGCTTTGACATGCTGGCTGGTTAAGCTTTTAGAAAGAGCCGCAGGCCAAGCGAAATTTTTGTAAGTCATTGATTTGCATCAGTTTTCCGTTTGATGGCTCAATTTTTAGACCACATCATTCAAGGGATTTTCTATGCAAACCTATTCATCCGTCTGTCCGCAGATGCCTCAACTCACGCGCCGCGGCTTGCTCAAGACCACAGCTGGCGCGAGCTTGTGCATCGCCAGCCCAGCGATTTGGGCGCAAAACGTCGCATCGCGCAGCCTGATGGTCGGTCAAATCGCCGACGTATCTAACGCATACCAAGACATTTCCAAAGATTTTGTGATTGGCAGCCGCGCAGCGTGGCAAGAAATCAATGCAGCGGGTGGCTTGCGCGGGCAGCGGGTGCGCCATACGGTCATTGAGATCGACAGCAGCGCTTCGCAGCGCGATGCTGCGTGGGCGCAATTGCGCGACGATGAAAATTGCGTGGCCGTTTTTGGCTCATGTGCCGATCCGCTGGCTGTGGAGCTCACCATGAAAAACAGTGCTGAGCGCAGCGAGTTGGCACATGTGGCGCCATGGCTGCAAAACTCTGCGATTGACATCAGCCGTGGCACATTTCCAATTTTCTCCACCCGTGAGCAACAAATTCATCATGCTTTGAAAAACTTGAGCACGGTAGGCGTGAGCAGCCTCACGGTGGTGTATCAAAGCGAGCGTGAGCGAGGCAGCAACACGGAAGATATCAAACGCATCGCGCAATTGCTCAAGCTTGGCCTTCGTGAAATGCCAGTGCAAGCAGATTTGAAGCTGCAAGCGCAGCAGCTCAGCGCCACGACGATTCCTTTGATTTTGTTTGTCGGCGGCACGCCCGAGTTGGTGCAGTTTACGCAAGGCTGGAGTCGCAGCAGCGGCATTCGCTACATCGTTGCGCTGGCCGATGTGAATTTGCAAACTGCTTTGCAGATGAACGGTGCGCGGCATGTGCCTGTGATCGGCACGCAAGCCGTGCCCGTGGTGTCATCTTCTGTTCCGATTGCGCGGCGCTATCGCCAAGCCTTAACTAAATACTTTGACGAGCCGCCCACCGCGCTGAGCTTGGCGGGCTACATCTCAGCACGCTACACCGCGCAGACCATGCTCGCGGCCAAGAGCTGGAATCGAAGTTCAGTGTATGAAGCCTTTGCCCGCCGCCAAAGCATTGACATGGAAGGTTTCCGTGTGGAATACGACAACGGCCGCTTAACCACCGCCTTCGTCACACAGTCGATGATCAGCACGGACGGGCGTGTGGTGGGTTAAATAGGGGAGCGCCGCGAATTAAACGCGGCGCTCATGCGATTCCGTGCTATCTTTTTGCATTCACACAATGCGGATGTAAATCGATATGCAAGATGGTAGCTTGGTAGCAGCGGTCGATTTGGGCTCCAACAGCTTCCGCATGGAAGTGGCTCGGATTGACCATGGCGACATGATTCGAGTTGACTACATCAAAGAGACGGTGCGCCAGGGCGGCGGGCTTGATGATGAGCGCAATCTCAGCCTCGATGCGATGCAACGCGGCTGGGCGACGCTGGCGCGTTTTGGTGAGCGCTTGGCCGGCTTTGACGCAAAGCAGGTACGCGCCGTCGCCACGCAAACCCTGCGCGAAGCGCGCAACCGTGATGCATTTATTAAAAAAGCCGAGCAGTTGCTGGGTTTCCCGATTGAAGTGATCTCTGGCCGCGAAGAAGCCCGGCTGATTTACCAGGGCGTATCGCGGGTGCTGGGTGGCGCAGAGGAAAAACGCTTGGTCATCGATATTGGTGGCCGCTCGACTGAGTTGATCCTAGGCACGGGCTCACAGCCCACTGCAATGGAATCGTATCGCGTGGGCAGCGTAGTCTGGGCGGAGCGATACTTTGCCAATGGGCGGCTTGATGCAAAAGCGTTTGACACTGCCATTGTGGCCGCCAAAGCAGTGCTTGATGAGGCCACAACGCGCTTTTCCCAAGGCTGGAGCGCAGCGTATGGCTCGGCTGGCACGGTTGGCGCAGTGGCTGATTTGCTGCATGCCGCTGGCCAGAGGGAGGGCATCGCCGAGGGCATCATTGAGCGCGATGCCGTGATGGCGCTGCGCCTGCAATTGCAAAATGCAGGCCACATCGACAAGGTCAATCTTCCTGCGCTCAAAGATGATCGCCGGCCTGTGCTGGGCGCAGGCCTGGCTGTGTTGATTGCCATATTTGAGCTGCTGGGCATCTCGCGTTTGCGAGCCATGGACACGGGCTTGCGTCATGGCGTGCTGCATGATTTGATGGGGCGCGACAGCACCACAGCGGATATTCGCAGCCAGTCCATCGAGCGCTTGGCGCGGCGCTTTGATGTGGACGAGCCGCAAGCACTGCGCGTCAAGCTTGCCGCTTCGCAATTTTTTGAAGACATGCTCAGCAGCATGCCAGATGAAATTGAGCAGCGCCAGCGCCATGAGCGCAAGCTTGGCTGGGCGAGCCAGTTGCACGAAGTAGGCGCCTTGATCTCACACAGTGATTGCCACAAGCATGGCGCCTATATTTTGGAGAATGCCGATGTGCTGGGCTTTTCAAACAATGAGCTGCATCGCCTGAGCTTGTTGGTGCTGGGCCATAAAGGCAAGCTGCGTAAATTAGATGCGGATTTTGAGGATGTGCGCTTTGTGCAGCAGCTCATCAGCTTGCGTCTGGGGGTATTGCTTTGCCATGCACGTGTTGCGCCAGCACTCAAAGGTTTGCGTCTAGAGTGCAATGTTAGCGCGCGCAGTTTTTGTCTTTACTACGCCGGATATTGGGCGCAAAAGTTTCCACAGTCGATGCACCTTCTTGCGCAAGAGGTGTTAGCGTGGCAGAAAACGCCGTGGACCTTGCGGCTCGACGTTGCGTAATCAACTCGCCATGATGTGATGGATGCTGCGCTGAATCACCAGAGCATGTCGGGGGATTGGACGCAATGCACCAGCGTTTTTTGCGCATCCATGCGCACGCGATTGCGCAGCCACCACAGCGCGCCCTTGCGCACAGACAGCGTGTGCGCCGGCGCTTCTAACAGCTGCGCAGCCACTTGCCCAAGCGTAGGCTGATGACCTACCACCAGCACAGGCGTGCGAGCATCAGGCCATTGCGCCAGCGCAAGCAGCGCTTGGGGATCGCCTTCAGGACGCAGCTCTGGGCAGAGCTTGTATTTGCGCCCTAGGGCCGCTGCTGTGCTCTCACAGCGCAGCGCCGGGCTGCACAAAATGCGAGTGCCTTCTGGCAGATGTTGATCCAGCCATTTGGCCATGCGCTGTGCTTGTTTGATGCCGCGCGGCGTCAGGGCGCGCAGCATATCGTCGGGGTGTTCGGGAGTTGCATCGTAGGCTTCGGCGTGCCGCCATAAAAGTAGATCCATGTCGTACCTCAGACGAGCCGCGCCTTAGCTCTTTTTTCCATAGCGCTGCATCAGGGCCTGTTGTGCGCTGTGGCCAGTGGCGGGCTGATAGACAGGTGCATAGCTGCCATCGGGCTGCATTTCCCAAGCATCTACGCCGTCGTGCAAATAGGCGCTGAGGCATTCCTCAATGATGCGCTTGCGAAGTGCTGGCTCAGTCACAGGCCAAGCCAGTTCAATGCGGCGCAGCATATTGCGGTTCATCCAATCGGCGCTGGCCAGATAAAGCTCCTCATCCGAGCCGCTGCGAAAATAAAACACGCGCGAATGCTCCAGAAAGCGGCCAATGATGGAGCGCACGCGAATATTGTCAGTCAGCCCCGGCACCTGCGCAGGCAGCATACACGCGCCGCGCACGATCAAATCAATCTTCACGCCTGCTTGGCCCGCACGCACCAAGGCCGCCATGATGGCCTCATCGGTGAGTGAATTCATCTTGGCGATCAAGCGTGCAGATTTACCTTTGCTCGCTTTGGCCGCGAGCGCATCAATACGGGAGATCATCTCGCTGTGCAGATGAAAAGGTGCAATCAGCAGCTTTTTCATCTTTGGCACATGATTTTGGCTGGCCAAATGAACGAAGAGTTGCTCCATATCAGCGGTGAGCTGCGCATCTTGCGTGAAATAACCTATGTCGGTGTACAGACGCGCTGTTTTAGAGTTGTAATTGCCGGTAGATAGATGGCCGTAACGCTGCAATTGCTTGCCTTCTTTTCGCGTCACAAGCAGCATTTTTGCATGCGTTTTTAAGCCCACCACGCCATACACCACCTGCGCTCCGATGGCTTCCAAGCGTTCGGCCCAGTTGATATTGGCCTCTTCATCAAAGCGTGCTTTGAGCTCCACCACGGCCAGCACTTCTTTGCCGCGCCGCACCGCTTCCACCAGCAAATCCATCATGGTGGAATCTGTGCCGGCGCGGTAGATGGTTTGGCGAATGGCCAGCACCTTTGGGTCGTACACGGCTTCGCGCAGGAAATCAATCACCGCATCAAAGCTCTCAAAGGGTTGGTGCAGCATGGCATCCCCCTGCTTGAGTCGGTCAAACACCGACAAGCCGCGCACGGCCGGCAGCATGCTCGCTGGGTAAGACGGCATGTAAGGCGCAAAGTGCAATTTGGGCTGCGTGACCAAATCTGCCAATTGTCCAAAGCGCACCAAATTCACAGGGCCTGGCACGCGATACAGCGCTTGGCTTGGCAATTCAAATTGGCTGAGCAACATATCCGAGAGTTGCTCTGAGCATTTTGACGACACCTCAATGCGCGTGGCCTGCCCATAGTGGCGATGCTGCAAACCTTGCCGCAGCGCCATGCGCAGGTTCTTGACATCATCTTCGTCAATGGCCATATCGGTATGTCGCGTCACGCGAAATTGCGAAAACTGCCCGACCGCGCGGCCTGGAAACAAGCTGTCCAAATGTGCTCGAATCACGCTAGATAGCGAGACAAACAATTGCTTTTTGCCACACAGCTTTGAAGGCATTGCAATCACGCGCGGCAACACACGCGGTACTTTCACAATCGCAATCGTGTTTTTCCGCTCAAACGCGTCTAAGCCGCCAAGCTGCACAATAAAATTCAGCGATTTGCTGGCGACTTGTGGAAACGGATGCGCTGGATCTAGCAGCACGGGCACGAGCAGCGGACGCACTTCTTGCTCAAAATATTTATGCACCCAGCGCCTTTGCGCCTCGTCTCGCTCACCATGCGCCACGATGGAGATGCCCTCACTTGCAAAGCGCTGGGTCAAGGCGTGATTGAATAAATCGTATTGCTCGGCAACCAAGGCATGCGCTTGTGTGTGCAGCGCCTCAAAGCTTGCGACCGAATAACTGCCTTTGGTATCTTGCGCTTGGAAAGCGGCTAGGTGCAAGAATGCGCGTACTTCAAACAACTCATCCAGATTTGAGCTGGAGATGCACAAATAGCGCAGGCGCTCCACAAGCGGCACATTTTCCCTTTTGGCCCACGCCAATACGCGGTGATTAAAGGCAAGCAAACTCAGGTCACGATCCAAATAGGATATGGGCATGTTGTTTTCGATAGGAGCAGAAGTCGTCATAGTGGGGCACGCGAATACGAATGTGTCTAAGTGTGCGCAAGGCACATGACAATCTCGTGACATTCATAATACGCTGATCTGCTTGAACAGCCGTTTTTTTAACAAAACAGTGCATTAGCCGGCATGGAATCTATGCAGTTTGCTATTAAATTAAGAGTTGCGCAACATAAGCAGTTCTAACCTAAAAAGTGTTTTTTGTAGCGCGCAGGCATCTCGTCTACGCGAAGCAGCATGGGCAGATCGGCGGTGTTGAAATCAGGATCCCAAGCTGGTGCGCCCAACACGCGCGCACCTAACCGGAGATAGCCTTTGATCAAAGCCGGTGGCTCAATGTCTAGGCTGGCATTGAATTGCGCCAGCGGCAGCGGCGTATGCGCCTGCACATGCCAAGCGGGATCAGCCAAATGCGTTTGAGAGACTTCTCGCCAAACGCTGGTAGCTGCATCGCCGCTGATGCGACCTTGATGCAACATCGGGATGCTCGCGCAGCCCACCATGGTGGAGAGTTGGTTGCGGTGCATGAATTGCGCCAAGGCGCCCCAGAGCGCCATGATCACGGCGCCGCTGCGGTAATCGGCATGCACACAGCTGCGGCCTAACTCGACCATGTTGGGCTTGATGCTCTCCAGTGCATCGATATTGAATTCAGTTTCTGTGTAAAGGCCACCTGCGCGCTGAGCTTGCACGGGCGTGAGCAGGCGATACGTGCCCACGACTGCGCCAGTGGTCTCATCGCGTACGAGCAAATGCTCGCAAAAATCATCGAAGCGATCCACATCGTGATTGGCCAAAGTGCTACTTAGTCTTGCACCCATCTCGCTTGCAAAAATATCGAAGCGCAGCGCTTGAGCTTCTCGCACTTCATCAAGATGGGTTGCCCAGTGGACTTTGAGCTGCGACGGCGCGACATCACGTGCAGATTCACGCACAGCGTGATGTGCAGATTCAAGTGAGGAGTCACTTGAAGGAAGCGGAACACTAATGATGTGAGGAATAGCCGGCTTCGTGTCTGATGCAGGGCCTTTGCGCGGCATGATTTTGGTGAAAAAATTCGCGAAGGAGAGCGGCAGAAATGTTGTAGGGGAAAAGCCAAGTGTTGGCACGGGAATATCTTTCATGTTGATGCCCTTCTGTTGTGACTGGTTTTGTTTCATAAAAAAGCCCTCGTGAGGAGGGCTTTGATCCACTATTAATTACGTGCCGACCACGCCACCATCTTTGCGTCGGATGGCGACAGTCGCAGAGCGCGGCCGGTTGTTAAAAGGCCAGCTAGAAATTTTCGTCACAGCATCCGGATCGCTCTTCTCGCTGGGGCTCTCGCCGGGATGCTGAATGTTGATAAACATCGTTTTGCCGTCTGGCGTTTGCGTCGCGCCTGTAATTTCGCAGCCGTTGGGGCCTGTGAGAAAGCGGCGAATCTCGCCAGTGTTCACATCGGCCGCGAGCATCATGTTGTTGCCCATGTTGACCAAGTCGCCTTTGCCCATGTTTGATGTGCTCATGTCTGTTTGAATCCAAAGCACGCCGCGGGAATCCGTCCACAAGCCATCAGGGCAGGAAAACATGTCGCCTTTAACATTGCCTTTTGCATCCGCACGCGACAAGCTCGGATCGCCGGCCATCACGAAATGATTCCAGCGGAAGGTGTCGCCATCAAAATCGCCCGTGTCTTTCCAGCGAATGATGTTGCCTTGCGTGTTGTTGGCGCGGGGGTTCATCGCATCCACGGCGGGGCGATTAGCTCCTGCGCGGTCAGAGTTGTTCGTGAGCGTGGCATACACCCAGCCAGCTTTGTCAATATCAATCCACTCCGGGCGATCCATCTTGGTGGCGCCTAGCAAATCAGAGGCTTGGCGCGTCTTGATCACGACTTCGCCTTGGTCTTTAAAGCCATTAGCCGCCGTCATCTTGCCAATGCCATGAATGAGGGGCAGCCATTCGCCTGTGCCATCGGCGTTAAATTTCGCCACATACAAAATACCATCGTCAAGCAAATTGCGATTAACTTGCGCTGCGGTTTGCGTAGCCGTTGCAGGGCGAACTTTTTTCTCGCTCACGAATTTGTAGATGTATTCAAAGCGGGCATCTTCGCCGGAGTAAACCACGGCATGGCCGTCTTTTGTCAAGGCAATTGTTGCGCCTTCGTGTGCTGCGCGGCCCATGGCTGTACGCTTGATCGGCGTGCTGGTCGGATCCATGGGATCAATTTCTACGATCCAGCCGAAGCGGTTGGCTTCGTTAGGATTCTTCACGGCATCAAAGCGCTCATCATGCTCATGCCAGCGGTAGCCCCAGCCGGCCTTACGCATACCCCAGCGTTTTTCATGCTCAGAGAGCGTATCGCCGCCGCTGAAGTAACCCATGAAGTTTTCTTCGCAGGTGAGATACGTACCCCATGGCGTGATGCCACTGCCGCAATTGTTAAGCGTGCCCAGCACGCGCGTGCCGGCTGCGTCAGCGGTGGTTTTCATCATGGCGTGGCCAGCGGCAGGGCCAGCGATTGTCATCGGC
>JAYUSD010000238.1:0-2506 GCA_043755865.1 Variovorax sp.
GACTAACAATATCAGGCCGAGCCAGAATAAAGCGCGGCGAGGGTGAGCGGAGGCATCGCTGCGCAACCAAGCCGCTAAGCTGGCCAGCCATGTGCGCAAGCTGGCCGCGAAAAGCCACCAAACGGAGTAACCAAACAAATAGAACGACGCATCGGAGAGCCAAGCGCCCAAACGCCCGGCCCAATTGCCTGCTGCCGCCCCGGCTGCTGCGCTTCCCGAGGTAGACCAAGCCGCATCCGATGCGGCATGGGTGATCAAGGCCAACAGCCAAAACAATATCGCCAGAGCGCCCACCGCTAAGAGTAGCTCTTGCGAGAAACGACGCGGCTTCAAATTGCCAGAATCGCCTAAGCTACTGCGGCCTGCGCCTTTGCCAGAGCGCTGCAAACCAGCGGGGGAAGTGAGTGTGTCAAGAGAATAAGCCATCTCCGAAAATGATAGCGCACTTCGGCGGCCGCAACGGGAAACACAAAAAAAACAGCGCCGATCGGGCGCTGCTCTACAAAAAGCGCGTTGAGATGATCAATGCAAAGCACTCAGTCGCTCACGGATGATCACAGAGCCCGATGCTTGTGTCTCAATAAAGCCGCGCTCTTCCAAATCTTTCATGACGCGGCTGACCATCTCGCGCGATGCGCCCACCATTTTGGCTAAATCTTGACGCGAAACCTTGTCTCGGATCACATGATGGCCCTGCGCATCTTCCACTGAGGCCTCCATCAACGCCCGAGCTACGCGGCCGTACACATCCATCAGAGCCAATGATTCAATTTTACGATCCGCGCTGCGCAGACGCTGCACCAAGCCCTTCATCACGGCATAGGCCATGGAGGTGTTCTCTGGCAGGCAGCGGGCAAACTCAAGGCGGCCGAGCATCAACACATCGGTTTGCACCTCAGCACGCACCGTGGCCGAATGCGGCTCGTTGTCGATGAGGCTCATCTCGCCAATGTAGTCGCCAGGCTGCAAATTGGCCAAAATGACTTCGCGGCCTCGGCTGTCGGAGGTGAATACACGGCAGCGCCCGGTCAGAATAATAAAAAGCGCATTAGATTTTTTTCCTTGCTCTACGACCAACTCGCCGCGCTTAAAACGCCGCTTGACAACTGCCTCCGACACAGATTCAGCCTGAGTCGGTGTGAGCATGGCAAACAATGGCACGCGGCGGATCAGCTCTAAATTTGACAACATTGACATGATTTTGCCCCTCGACAGGAATTGTTTGTTTTACGGATAACACGCGACTGAATCGCTTTGTACGGTATCTTGATTTTCACCAAGTCGCACAGACTTCTTGTGATTCACACGATAATCTCATGCCACACACCGCCATCTTTAGCGGACTGTACATCAATCGTGGCGAATTAGCCACGCTCATTGCCCTCCAAAGCTTCCTATGAAACACGCCAAAGTCCTCATCCTCGGTTCCGGCCCCGCTGGCTATACAGCAGCTGTATACGCCGCCCGCGCCAACCTCAAACCTGTACTAATTACTGGCATGGCCCAAGGCGGCCAGCTCATGACCACCACCGAAGTGGACAATTGGCCAGCCGATGTGCATGGCGTGCAAGGCCCTGATCTCATGCAACGATTCTTAGAGCATGCCGAGCGCTTCAACACAGAAATCATTTTTGATCACATCACCAAGGTCGATTTCTCCAAGCGCCCCTTCACGTTGACTGGCGACAGTGTGAGCTACACCTGTGATAGCTTGATTTTGTCGACCGGCGCATCGGCCAAATACCTTGGCCTGCCCAGCGAGACGGCCTTTATGGGCAAAGGTGTATCTGGCTGCGCTACGTGCGATGGCTTCTTCTATCGCGATGAAGTGTGTTGCGTGGTGGGCGGCGGAAATACAGCTGTGGAAGAAGCGCTGTATCTGTCAAACATTGCGAAAAAGGTTTACCTCATTCACCGCCGAGATAAGTTTAAATCAGAGGCGATTTTGATCGACAAACTCATGGCCAAAGTGGCCGAGGGCAAGATCGAATTGAGGCTTTTCAACACACTTGATGAGGTCTTGGGCGATCCCAGCGGCGTGACAGGCGTGCGCATCAAACACGCGCAAACTGGTGTGATGGAAGACATCACATTGAAGGGCTGCTTCATCGCAATTGGCCATTCGCCCAATACGCAAATCTTTGAAGGCCAGCTGGAGATGAAGGGCGGCTACATCGTCACCAAGACTGGGCTCGATGGCTTTGCCACGCAAACCAGCGTGCCCGGCGTGTTTGCGGCAGGCGATGTGCAAGATCACATTTATCGCCAAGCCATTACCAGCGCTGGCACGGGCTGCATGGCCGCCCTCGATGCGCAGCGCTTTTTGGAGCAAGTCAGTGGCTAAGCGCAAGCTGGCGATGCTATAATTGGGGGCTTAAATAGGCGCATAGCTCAGCTGGTTAGAGCACCACCTTGACATGGTGGGGGTCGTTGGTTCGAGTCCAATTGCGCCTACCAAATATATGAAACCGTCTAGGGTAAACCTAGGCGGTTTTTTGGTTTTTGA
>JAYUSD010000239.1:0-2503 GCA_043755865.1 Variovorax sp.
GTTTTTCGGTTTCCCTTTTCGCGTTTTTAGCGATACCTAGCTTTCTCGTTGCCGAATTAATATCAGGATCAAAATGGGCATGATTTCTAAATGGCTAGATGGCGATGTCGGCCACAGCTTCAGGCACTCTCCGATGGCTATGCTGGCCGCTGCGGTGGCCTTCATCTGCATCTTCTGCGCGGTATTCGCAGGCTTCGTCGCGCCGCACAACCCGTTTGATCTCACCACGCTCGAATTGTCTGACGCTCGCCTGCCCCCCGCGTGGATTGAAGGCGGCAAAGCCACCTTCTTCCTCGGCACAGACGATCAAGGCCGAGATATTCTCTCGGCGCTCATGTATGGCGCACGCATCTCCTTAGCTGTCGGCATCATCTCAGTCATCTTGTCCGTGTTGATTGGCGTATCTCTCGGGCTTCTGGCCGGCTTCCTGGGCGGCTGGATTGACACGCTACTCATGCGCATCTGCGATGTGATGCTCTCTTTCCCGCCGATCTTGGTCGCTCTGCTGATCGCAGGCGTAGGCCGAGCCATGTTTCCTAACGCTCACACCAGCGTGGCTTTCGGCGTCTTGATCATCTCGATTACGCTCACCGGCTGGGTGCAATACGCGCGCACGGTGCGCGGCACAACGCTTGTAGAGCGCAACAAAGAATACGTGCAAGCAGCAAGAGTCACCGGCGTAGCAAGCCATCGCATCATGCTGCGTCACGTCCTGCCCAATGTGCTCGGCCCGGTGATGGTGCTCGCAACCATCCAAGTAGCCACAGCCATCATCACTGAAGCCACCCTCTCATTTCTAGGCGTCGGCGTCCCTCCCACATCCCCCAGCCTCGGCACGCTGATCCGAGTCGGCAACGATTACCTCTTCTCCGGCGAATGGTGGATCACCGTCTGGCCGGGGCTGATGTTGATTTTGATTGCGCTGAGCGTGAATTTGCTCGGTGACTGGTTGCGCGATGCTTTGAATCCACGTTTACGTTAATGAGAGTTGTATGAAAAGAATCATTTTAATGTTTGTGACGTGCTTTGTGATATGCGCGGGCAGCCTTGCTCAGTCGACGCACGATAGCGGCGATTACTCCCAACGACTTAGGATGGCTGAGCTAATCATGGCATCTGCAGACTCGCCGGCGAGCGTTGTTGATAGGTTTGGCGGCATGATGGCCGTTAAGGCAATAGTCGGAACGCAACCCAGCTACACGCGAGAGGCCAACTCGCACTTAACCGATGCACAATTCACGCGCTCTATAGGATTATTTCTCCCAGTAATTTCGCAAATTACTGAAAAGTTTAGTTCCGAGGGGATGCGATCTACACGAACAAAGCTAGTGGTGGCGTACGCAGAAAAGTTTACTTTGTCTGAACTTATGGAGATCGCAAATTTACAAAAAAGTCAGTTAGGTCGTAAATTGCAGGAAGTAGCAAAAGCCGAAACAAGAGAGGCTATGAAGCCGGCCATGGCCGCAGCAGAAACGATGGGTAAAGAGATCAACGACGGCATGGCCAAAATTCGGCAACAACTCGCGCAAGAAGGCATCGTTTTGAAATGAGTCTTCTATCCGTTCAAAATCTCGTCGTCGAATTCCCCACCCGCCATGGCACGTTGCGGGCGCTGGATGATATTTCTTTCGACATCGTTCCCGGTGAAATCCTAGGCGTCGTCGGTGAATCCGGCGCAGGCAAATCGCTGACCGGCGCGTCCATCATCGGCTTGCTTGAGCCGCCCGGCCGCATTGCCAGCGGGCAGATCTTGCTCGAAGGCCAGCGCATTGACCATTTGAATCACGACGAGATGCGCCATATCCGAGGCCGCAAAATCGGCGCGATCTTCCAAGATCCGCTTACCTCACTGAATCCGCTGTACTCGGTCGGTCGCCAGCTGATCGAGACGATTCAGGCGCATTTGCCAGTCAACCAAGCAGAAGCGCGCCGCCGCGCCATCGACCTCCTCAAATCCACCGGCATTCCCGCCGCTGAAGAGCGCATCGAGCATTACCCCCACCAATTCTCCGGCGGCATGCGCCAGCGCGTGGTGATCGCACTCGCCCTTGCTGCCGAGCCTAAGCTGATCGTGGCTGATGAGCCGACCACGGCATTAGATGTATCGATCCAAGCGCAAATCATCAGTTTGCTCAAAAACCTCTGCAAAGAGCGCGGAGTCGGCGTGATGCTGATCACGCACGACATGGGCGTGATTGCAGAGACCTGTGATCGCGTAGCTGTGCTCTATGCTGGCCGTGTGGCTGAGATTGGCCCAGTGCATGAAGTGATCAACCGGCCAGCGCATCCGTACACGGCGGGCCTCATGGCCTCCATTCCCGACATGAGCGTGGATCGCGAGCATTTAGCGCAGATTGATGGCGCGATGCCGCGCTTGAATGCAATTCCCCCCGGCTGCGCATTCAACCCTCGTTGCACCAAAACCTTTGACCGCTGCAAAGTAGATCGCCCGGATTTGATGAATGCAGGTGCAACGCGAGCGGCTTGCTGGTTGGTTGAAGGC